>CAZZVT010000006.1:18143-40288 GCA_964657545.1 uncultured Jatrophihabitantaceae bacterium | reverse complement strand
CCTCGAGACCGTCCGCGAGTCCTACGACCGAGCCGCAGACAACTACGTAGCCATGCACATGGGCGAACTGGGGGCCGCTCCGTGGCTTCGGGCTGCACTCGACGCGTTCACCGAGCAGGTGCAGGGTCTGGGTCCCGTGCTGGACGTCGGTTGCGGGCCGGGCACCATCACCGCCTACCTGGCCGATCGCGGCGTCGATGTGGCCGGGCTGGACCTGTCACCGAAGATGATCGAGCACGCCCGTCGGCTGCATCCCGGACTGCAGTTGGCCGTCGGTTCCGCAACCGATGCGCTTCCCGCGAGCACGTACGGCGGCCTACTCGGTTGGTGGTCGCTGTTCAACCTGCCGCGGGCGGTACTGGCCGACGTCGTGGCGTCGTTCGCCCGCGCGCTCGTACCCGGCGGGCAACTGTTGCTCGGCACGCACGTGGGTGACGGAGAGGTCGAACGGACGACGGCCTACGGCGTTCCGGTGCGCTGGACGACCCATCTCTGGCGACCCGACGAGCTCTCGGCTCTCGTCACGGCCGCCGGATTGGAACCGGTCGCGCAGCTACACCTGCCGCCCGCTGCGAACGGCCGGCGACAGGTCGTGCTGGCGGCCGGCAAGCCGCTACCAGCTGGGCCGTAACGGGAAAGCGGCGTCACCGTCGGCATCCGGATTGACCGCGAGCACCTGGTGCAGCTGGACGACGTTGCGCTCGAAGCCGAGGCGCGAGCCGGCCATGTAGAGCCCCCACACCCGGGCGGTGGGCAGCCCGACCTCGGCGACACAGGCGTCCCAGTTCTCGACTAGGTTGGCCGACCAGTGCATCAACGTCAGCGCGTAGTGCTCACGCAGGTTCTCCTCGTGGCGGACCTCGAACCCGGCGTCCTGCGCGGAGCTGATGATCCGCCCGGAGCCGGTGAGTTCCCCGTCCGGGAACACGTAACGGTCGATGAACGCCCCGGGGATGGGGCTCGTCCGGTTGTCAGGGCGGGTGATGCAGTGATTCAGCAGCCGGCCGCCCGGGCGCAGCTTGCTGCGCAGCAATTCGAAGTAACCGTCATAGTTGGCCACGCCGACGTGCTCCAGCAGCCCGATGGAGCTGATGGCGTCGTAGTCGCGGCCGGGCGAGTCGCGGTAGTCGCCGTTGATGATCGTGACGTGGTTGGCGAGGCCCACCCGCTCGGTCTCGGTCGTCGCCCAGGCGGCCTGCTCGGCCGAGAGCGTGATCGCGACGACGTCGACGCCGTAGTTCGTCGCGGCGTGCCGGGCCATGCCGCCCCACCCGCAGCCGACGTCGAGCAGCCGCATGCCGGGCTCGAGGCCGAGCTTGCGAGCGACCAGATCGAACTTCTCGGCCTGGGCGTCGTCGAGCGCCGTGTCGGGCTTGTCGAAGACGGCGCAGGTGTACGCCATCGAGGGCCCGAGTACGTACTCGTAGAAGGTGTTCGACACGTCGTAGTGCATGCCGATGGCCACCCGGTCGCGGTCACGCGAGTGCCGCAGGCCGGTCAGGGTGCGACGGATACGCGACGGCGCCTCCTGGGGCGGCGGCTTGGGTGGCAGCAGATTGCGTACGCCGAGCTGCTGGGCCAGCGCGGGCAGCTCGGCGAGCGGCGGCCGCCGGAAGTTCCAGTCGGCCAGGGCCCGCAGCGCGATGTACGGGTCACCCGGATGCGCGCCGATCAGCTCGAGCTCGCCGCTGACGTACGCGCGGGCCAGCCCGAGGTCGCCCGGAGCGGTGATGAGGTAGCGCAGGGCACGCTCGGAGTGCAACCGCAGGATCAGCCCGGCTGTGGACGAACCCACGACGGAACCGTCGTTGGCCTCCACCCGCATCGGGACGGAACCGTCCGTGACGGTGCTGATGAGATCGGCGATGGTCATCGGTGCGCAATCACTTTCTCGTACATCCCCGGGAGCCGGCCGCGGGGGTCGAAACGGGCTTTGGCTGCGGAGTAGGCCGCACCACCGTAGAGGGCGTCGAAGGTCTCGCGGTCGTAGTAGGCGTCCGAGTACAGCGACTTGTGGCCGCCGAGCTCGGCGACCTTCGCCTCGATGCGCCGGTTGACGTCGCCGTCACCGCCGCCGGGGGCGATGGCGACGGTGCCCCAGAAGCCGACGTTGACATACGTGTGCCCGGGCTCGAGCGGGTACAGCGGCCACGACTGCTGCGAACGCAGCGGGCACAGCCAGACCGGTGTCATGCCGACCTCCCGGTCGAACCAGTGCAGGAACTCGGCAGTGCGCTCGAGGGGCAACTCGACGTCCTGCACCACGCGCTCACGCGGTGCGGAGCCACGACGTCGTTCGATGCGTCCGACGATGTCGTACTTCGCCTCGAGCCCGATGAGTCGGTGGTACACGTCGCTGCGGCGCAGGCGTCGGGGCCAGATGCGGCGGACCGTCGGGTTCTGGGCACCGAACGCGGCCGAGCACCAGAACCAGTCGGTGTCCCAGCGCCAGATGTAGTCGTGGGCGGTGAGCACGTCGCGTTCGCGCTGCCGGATCGAGCGGTAGAAGATCTGCCGGCCGGTGTAGTCGTTGACCGGCTCGAGGGGTGCGTCCGACCAGGTGGCCAGAGTCAGGTACGACTCACCGGGCGAGAACATCACACCGTCTACGAAGTCGACGCCCCGGCCGTCCCATTCCCGTTTGTCGGCAATCGACTCGACGGCCGACATCAGCGTTGCGAGCTCGTCGAAGCGCACATGCCGCAGCTCGACGAACGGGGCGGTCGGTTGCAGGGCGATCCGCAGCCGCAGCGCGTAACCGAGGCTGCCATAGGAGTTCGGGAAGGCGCGGAACAGTTCGTCGTTCTCGGTCGGGCCGGCGCGCAGTACCTCGCCGTCGCCGAGAAGGACGTCCATCTCGAGCACCGATTCGTGCGGCAGGCCGTTGAACAGCGACGAGGACTCGATGCCCAGCCCGGTGACCGCGCCGCCGAGCGTGATCGTCTTCAGCTGCGGCACCACCAGCGGCATGAGCCCGTGGGGCAATGTCGCGGCCACCAGCGTCTCGTAGGTGCACATGCCCTGGACGTCGGCAGTGCGGTTGCGCGCGTCGATGCCGATGACATCCGTGAGCCCGCTGACGTCGAGCCCGGCGCCCGAGCGGGCGTGCGTCCGGAACAGGTTCGACGTCGGTTTCGCGAGCCGCACCCGGCCGTCGGGCAGCGCACGCAGCTCGCGCTGAACCGTGCGCACAGCGCGGGCGTGCGCGGGCTGGCCGATCACAGGCATTGGGGCAATGTAGCGATCGAGCCGCTGGGTGCGTCAGCCGGTCGGTCGCGGATCGCGCACTGAACCGCGTCACATCCCCGGACCTCGCCTCACAGCCAGTCCAAGGTCGACGCTCAGCAGACATCGCGAAAGCGCAGGTTTGCTGGTCCCATGACCAACGAGCACCCGCAGCCCGGCTCCGCGTGGACGCCTGAGCCGGACCCCAACCAGCACCCGACGCCCGACGTTCAGGACGTCCACCCGTCCGCCGAGCCTCAGGATCCGCACGCGGCCGGCTACCAGTACCCGTACGGCCAACCCGCGTACGCCCCGTCGCCCTACCAGATGGGCGCCTACCAGAGCCCGGGGTACGGCTACGGGTACGGCTACCCGCCACCGGCCGGCCCGCCCGCCCGCCGATCGAGCCGGGCCAAGCGGACCCTCGTCGGCGTCGGGGCTGCCGCACTGGCGGCCGGTCTCATTGCCTCAGGCGTCGTGATCGGGCACGAGACGACGTCGTCCGACGACACCGCATCGTCCGCGGCGAACGGTGGCAGCACCTCCGGCTCGAGCGGGTCGTCCGGCTCGAGCGGCTCGACCGGTACGTTCCCCGGCCTGGGCACCGGCGCCGACGGCTCCGGATCGACCGGGTCGAGCAGCACCGGCTCGAGCGGCGTCACGGCCACCTCGAAACAGCAGGCGGGCATCGTCACGATCGTCTCGGTGCTGAAGTACCAGAACGCCGAGAGCGCCGGCACCGGCATGGTCCTGACCTCCAACGGCGAGATCCTGACGAACAACCACGTCATCGACGGCGCCACCAGCGTCACGGTCACCGTCGAGACGACCGGAAAGAGCTACAAGGCCAAGGTCGTGGGCACCGACTCGACCGACGACATCGCCGTGCTGCAGCTGCAGAACGCGTCCGGCCTCACGAAGGCCAAGGTCGGCAACTCCTCGGACGTCAAGCAGGTCTCGACGGGTGACACCGTCACCGGCGTCGGCAACGCCGGCGGCACGGGCACACTGACCGCAGCGACCGGCAAGGTCACCGCGCTGAACAAGACCATCACGGCCAGCGACGAGAGCGGCGCGAACTCCGAGACCCTCAACAGCCTCATCGAGACCGACGCCGCGATCATCTCCGGCGACTCCGGCGGCCCGCTCTACGACTCCGACGGCACGATCGTCGGCATCGACACTGCCGCCTCGTCGAGCTCGTCGACGACGACCACCGGGGCGTCCGTCGCCTCGCAGTCCTACGCCATCCCGATCACGAACGCGCTGACGATCGCCAAGCAGATCGAGTCGGGTGTCGAGACGGCCTCCGTCCACATCGGCCTGCCCGCGTTCCTCGGCGTCGGGCTCTCGACCACCTCGACGACCAGCGGCGTCGGCGTCGGCTCGGTGGTCTCGGGTGGACCGGCAGCGACGGCGGGCATCACGGCCGGATCGACGATCACCGCCGTGGCCGGCACGTCCGTCACTTCGTCGACCTCGCTGTCGAGCGCGCTCGAGAGCTACAACCCGGGCGACAAGGTGTCGGTGAGCTGGACCGACACCGCCGGTGCGAGCCACACGGCCACGGTCACCCTGGCCACCGGCCCGGCCGACTGATCCGCAGCTCCCCGTCGAGCTGAACACACGAATGGCCGGTCCCACGGGACCGGCCATTCGGATGTTCGGGGTGCCGATCAGGGCAGCCGGATGACCTGGGCGGCGTAGCTGAGCCCGGCACCGAACCCCACGAGCAGGGCCAGCTGCCCGGCCCTGGTGGCGCCACGGCGGGCGAGGTCGACGACCGCGATCGGGATCGAGGCCGCCGAGGTGTTGCCGGAGACCGAGATGCTGTCGGCGACCACGGCTCGGGTCAGCCCCAGCTTGACCGTGATCGCGTCGACGATGCGCTTGTTGGCCTGGTGCGGGACGAAGACATCGATGTCCTCGACCCGGACCCCAGCCCGCCGGCAGGCGTCGGCGGCCACGGCGGGCATCTCCTCGACGGCCCAGCGGAACACCTGCGAGCCGGCCATCGTGAGCTTGCCGCCCACCACCGCACCGCAGTCGATCAGGTGCGACTGCGAGCCGTCGCTGCCCCAGACCACCGGACCGATCCCGGTACCGGCCTCGGACGGCCCGATCACGGCCGCCCCCGCACCGTCGCCGAAGATGATCGACGTGCCGAGGTCGGCCGGGTCGATGAGCGAGCTCATCTGCTCGGCGGCGATCACCAGCACGTGCCGTGCGGCGCCGGTGCGGATCGCGCCGTCGGCCACGGTGAGGGCGTAGCAGAACCCGCTGCAGGCTGAGTTCAGATGCATCCGCGGCGAGCCCGGGGCGACGCGGGCGCCGAGCGAACCACCGTCGCCCGGGCCGTTGGCCACGCTGCAGCTGGCGGTGATGACGAGGTCGATGTCGGATTCCTCGGTACCGGCCGCGGCCAGTGCGTCGACAGCGCAACGTCGCGCGAGCTCATGGAGCTCGTCACGTCCGGACACCCGCCGAACCGTGCGGATGCCGGTACGCGATTCGATCCAGCTGCCGGCCTTGCCGAACGGCGCGCCCAACTCGTCGGCGCTGATCGAATCGACGGGCTGGGCCGCCCCGAAACCGAGAACCCGAGAGCCCTCGAGCCGAGTAGCGAACTGCAGCACGAGGGCTCCTGCCAGTCGAACGTCCGGGAAGTACTAGGAAGTCCAACTATCTCGGTTACTTGACGGTAACGCCAAACCAGCCGACGGGTGGTACTTCAAGATCAGGCGTCGACGGTCTCGACCGACGCGTGCGTACCGGCGTCGGACGCAACCCGGCTCGTACCGGATCCGGCCGCGGCCGCGCGCATCTGCTCGAGCCGCGCCTTGGACGGGAACAGCGCCGCACCCATGACCGCTCCGAGCACGAAGATGCCCGCGCTGATCGCGAAGGCCACGGTGTAACCGTGCGTCGCGGCCTGTGCGGCGAGACCGGCTCCGGCCGACGCGTGGTCGGCGGCGTAGTTCGCGCTGACGGTGGCCACGATCGTGCTCAGCACCGCGGTGCCGATCGAACCACCGACCTGCTGCATGGTGCTGACGAGCGCCGATGCGACGCCGGAGTCCTGCGGCTGCACCCCAGCGGTGGCGGTGTTCATGGCCGGGGCCATCACCGAGCCCATCGCGAGGCCCATGACGATCAGGGCAGGCAGCACGCCGACGGCGTAGCTGGTGTGCACCTGCAGACGGCTGAGGTAGGCCAGCGCGCCGGAACCCAGCAGCATGCCTACGGTGATGACCACCCGCGGGCCGAACCGCGGCAGCGTGACGATGTTCGACAGGTTCGAGCTGATCATGACACAGAAGATCATCGGCAGGAACGCCAGACCGGACAGCACGGGGCTGAAGCCCTTGACCGACTGCAGGTAGTAGGTCAGGAACAGGAACAGCCCGAACATGGCCAGACCTGCGACGGCGACCGACGCGAAGGCCACGCCGCGCGAGCGGTCGGCCACCACCCGCAACGGCAGCAGCGGAACGGCGATGCGCTGCTCGGCGAGCACGAAGGCCACCAGCAGGGCCACACCCAGGATCAACGAGGCGACCGTGACGGCCGACGTCCATCCGGCGCTCTCGGCGTGCGAGAAACCGAAGACGAGCCCGAACAGACCCGCCGAGGCGAGCACCGTGCCGACGATGTCGATCCGGGGACGCACGGAGGGGCGCTCGTGGGTCATGTAGATCAGCGCGCCGACGGCGGCGGCCCCGGCGAACAGGACGTTGACGTACATGACCCAGCGCCAGGAGAGGTACTCGGTCAGGACGCCACCGAGGATGAGGCCCACGGCGCCGCCCGCGACTGCGACGGTGCCGAAGACACCGAACGCCTTGCCGCGATCGGCCGGGTCACGGAACGTGGTGACGAGCGTCGAGAGCGCAGCGGGCGCGAGCATCGCGGCGGCAACGCCCTGGATCGCGCGAGCGGTGACCAGCACCGCGAACGACGGTGCGGCGCCCCCGAGGGCCGAGGCCAGGGCGAACGCGAGCAGACCGCCGAGGAAAGTGCGCTTGCGACCGAACAGGTCGCCCACCCGGCCGCCGAGCAGCAGCAGGCTGCCGAACGCCAGGGCATAGGCGGTGACGACCCACTGCCGCTGTCCGTCGGCGAAGCCGAGGTCGGCCTGCGCCGAGGGCAGGGCGATGTTCACCACGGTCGCGTCGAGCACGACCATGAGCTGGGCGATCGACACCACGACCAGGATCAGCCAGCGGTGATCGGAACTGCGTGCTTGGGCGGCCTTCTTGTCGGCCAGCGAGCTAAGAGACATGAGCCATTTCCAGGTGTGAGTCGAGTTGGGAGCGGATGCCGGTGAGCACGGCGGCGAACTGCGCACGCGCCGCATCGTCGAGCCCACCGAAGATCGTGTTCATGGCTGTGTGTTTCACCGCGACGGCCCGCTTCAGGGCGACGGTGCCGGCCGGGGTGATCTGGACGATCCGGGCCCGGCGGTCCGACGGGTCGAGCCCGCGGGTTGCCAGCCCCTCGCGCTCCAGTGCGTCGAGGGTGTCGGTGACCGAGCGCGGCGCGAAGCCCAGGACGGTAGCGACCGCGGCCTGGTTCACCGCTCCGTGTTCGGCGAGCACGCCGAGCACCTTGGCCCGCGACAGCGAGAGCCCGGCCTCGTTCATCGCCTCGTCGACGAGGCGATGGATCCGGTGGTGCAGCTCGAGGTAGAGCTGACCGATCTCGACGGGCGACTGCATACTGGTCGTCATTGCCACCTCCGCGATCGGGATCTACCTCATGATGAGGAACCTCACCACCTCCGCCAGCATTCCCGCTCGGCGACCCGATGTCCCTGTGCAGTGCGCCACTCGGCCGTAGAGGGCCCGACATGCAGACAACCATGCCCCGCCCGATGGAACCGGGCGGGGCAGGGTTGTCTGACGTACTCCGGAGCGAGTTATCCCTCGTACGGCGTCTGGCTGACCAGCGTGCTCACACCGTTCTTGATCTCGCCGCGGTAGGCCACCCGGTTCATCAGCTGGGGGAAGTGCCCGCCCAGACCGGTGAACTTCTTGTTGAAGCTGACCGGCGTCGACAGCCCGTAGGTCGTCAGGTTCGACGTGGTGGGGATCTTGGCCAGCACCGTCGTTCGGTCGATGGTGCCGGTCATGGTCTTCATGATGTTGGTCAGGACGTGCACCGCAAGCCAGGCGTTGACCGCGGTCTCGTTCTGATCGAAGGACGTCCCCTTGGTCTCGGCCTTGAACATCGTCGAGCCCTCGGTCTTCACCGCCAGCGGCTTCCACTGCAGGCAGGTACGCACTCCGTTCGCGACGCCCTTCGCCTCCTTCAGCTGCTTGGCGTCGAGGTCGAGCCCGGCCACGGTGGTCGTCTTGGAGTTCGCGCTCTGTGCCGCGCGCAGATAGCTGAGCAGGTTCTGCGGGCCACCGGCGAACTGCACGACGTCAGCGCCGTTCGTCCCGCTGGCGACTGTCGGCGAGAGGTCCGACGACGTCGTCGAGAAGCTGGTGTGCGACTTCACCGTGGCGCCGGTCTTGGCCACGATGCTGTCGACGAGCGGGTTCAGCGCCGAGACGCCGGGGTTGCTGATGTAGACGTAGCCGACCTTGCCGCCCTTGCCGGCGAGGTCGCCTGCGTAGTCGGCGGCGCACTCGATGGTGCCTAGCGGCAGGCCCATGATCGGGAAGGAGTTGGAGGAGGTGAAGTCGTCGTTGGAGATGGCGAACTGACCGAAGTCGGCTACCCCGCCGGCCTTGAGGACCTTGGCCGGGCTGCCCACCGAGGTCTCGCCGCCGACCGCTGCAACGACGTCCTTGTCGGCCACCACCGTGCGGGCACAGGACTGAACCAGGTTCGGGTCGCCCTTGCTGTCGCAGGTCGTGACCTCGAGCGGGCGACCGTTCACGCCGCCGGCCGCGTTGACACCGGCAACCGCGGCCTTGACCGCCGCCACGTTCTCCGGGAAGCCGCCGCCGAGCTGCGGCGCCACCGTGTCGTTGATGATCGCGATCTTGATCGGCGTGCCCTTGAGACCAC
This sequence comes from uncultured Jatrophihabitantaceae bacterium, assembly GCA_964657545.1. Classification (GTDB taxonomy): domain Bacteria; phylum Actinomycetota; class Actinomycetes; order Mycobacteriales; family Jatrophihabitantaceae; genus Jatrophihabitans. Next base: position 31,045 of record CAZZVT010000006.1, on the reverse strand, counting down.
TGCTCGACGCACCGGAGCCCGACGAACCCGTGCTCTTACCGCCCGATGACGCCGCACACCCGGAGACCAGGACCACGGCCATCGAACAAGCCGCGACGCTGACGGCCATTGTCACTCGCATGCTGTCTCATTTCTTTCTGGAGAGCGGCGCAGGCCCCGCGGGCACGATGTGTTCGTGTCCATCGCCGGGAGAGGCATGCGCGGGAAGCGCGGCCTGCCTGAGGGGCATCATTAGAACCCTCACTGACTTGCGTGTCAACGGTTCAGCAGCTCTAAACGATAAGAGTTCTAATCTTTTCGAAATCGTTACGAAACACGAATTTCGGAGCGACGCTCAACCGGTGACGCGGGCCGGCCGGTGATGCGGATGAGCAGAGCGTGACCCTTGACACAACCAATGGTGAGAGTTCTAATCATTTTCGAGGGGACCGCCGACACGCGCTGAGCGAGGGGCACTGCTGCTTTCATGGACGTTCTGAAATTCATCCTGCTGGGCCTCGGCGTGGGCGGTGTCTACGCCGTTGCCGCGCAGGGAATGGTGCTCATCTACCGCGGTTCCGGGGTTATCAATCTCGCCCAGGGCGCCATGATCGGCGTCGGCGCCTTCACCTACTTCGACCTCACCGGGCGCGGGTTTCCGTCCGTGCTGGCGGTGCTGCTGTCCACGCTGCTCGGCGGCGTGATCGGCCTTCTGACGCACGTCCTGGTGATGCACCCGCTACGGCACTCCTCGGCGCTGCTCCGCCTCATCGCCACCACCGGCGTGATGACGGTGCTGAGCCAGCTCCTGACGCTGCGCTACGGCAGCGACCTGCGCGTCATGCAGCGCATGTTCACCGGATCACCGGTGCACCTGTGGTCCACGTTGTACATCGCCCAGGACCGGCTCTGGCTGCTCGTCATCGCGCTGGTCGTCACCGCGATCCTGGCGATCGTCTACCGCTCGACGCGCTTCGGGCTCGCGACCTCGGCCCTGGCCTACAACCCACGTGTCGTTGCATCGCACGGCTGGCCGCCGTCCCGGCTGGCTGCCCTCAACTGGGCCCTCGGCTGCGGGCTGGCCGGCGGCGCCGGCGCCCTGCTCGGCCCGATCGTCTCGCTGACGCCGGACTCAGCGACCCTGCTGGTGGTGCCGGTGCTGGCGGCCGCGCTCCTGGGCAGTTTCCGTTCCTTCCCGCTCGCCTTCCTCGGTGGTCTGCTCATCGGTGTCGGCCAGTCCGTGCTGACCCTCGAGGTCACGCAACCGGGTTATGCCGACGCCCTGCCGTTCCTGTTCGTCGTACTCATCCTCGTCGTGCGCGGTCGCGCGCTGCCGCTGCGCAGTCACGTCTTCGACCGGCTGCCGAGGGTGGGTGACCCGACATGGCGTCTGCGGGTGGTCGTGCCGATCGGCGCCGTGATCCTGCTCGTGGTGCTGTTCGTGTCCCCGGACTGGGCGGCCTCGATCAGTACGACTGCAGCCGTCGGGGTGATCGGGCTGTCCGTCGTCATCATCACCGGTTACGCCGGTCAGCTGTCGCTCGCGCAGTTCGCGCTCGCCGGCCTGGGCGCGCTCATCGCGTCGCGGCTCGTCGCAACCCAGCACGTCTCGTTCTGGATCGGGCTGCTGGTGGCCGCGGCCGCGAGCATCCCGATCGGACTGCTCGTGGCGCTGCCCGCGCTGCGGACGCGGGGGGTCAACCTGGCCATCGCCACGCTCGGACTCGGGATGGCCGTCGAAGAGATCGTGTTCAGCAACCCTGATTACACAGGTGGGCTGGTCGGCACCACCGTCAGCGCACCAACCCTCTTCGGCGCGAGCCTCGACCCGTTGGTGTATCCCACCCGCTACGCAGCGTTGTGCGTCGTCGGGTTGTTCCTCGGGATCCTGCTGGTGCGCAACGTGCGCCGCGGACCCATCGGCCGTCGCCTGATCGCCGTGCGCTCGAACGAACGAGCCGCTGCCGCGCTCGGCATCAGCGTCATGAACACCAAGCTCTACGGCTTCGCGCTCGGATCTCTGGTGGCCTCGGTGGGCGGCGTCTTGCTCGCCTTCTCCAGCAGCACGGTGCTGTTCTCGCAGTTCACCACCACGAACAGCATCACGGTCGTCAGCCTGGTGGTCATCGGTGGAGTGGGCTATGCCGGAGGCGGCGTCAGCGCCGGGTTCGTGATCCCTGGCGGACTGTTCGTCTACGCCGTCGACCAGGTCATCCCGCTCGGCAAGTACGTCCTGCTCATCGCCGGCATCGGGTTGCTCGTCGGGCTGATCACCAACCCTGACGGTGCGCTCACCGCGGGCGCGAACAAGCGCAGGCGCAAGCGCCTGGCCGCGCAACGAACTGCTGCCCCGTCGGCGGACCCTCGTGCGGAGCACGCTGCGCAGGCCGCGCAATTCGCAACCGGGAACCGCGTCGGCGCCGGGGTGGACATCGAGATCCGCGACGTCGACGTCCGGCTCGGCGGCATCCACGCCCTGCAGGGGGTCAGCTTCCGGGTCGGCGCCGGCGAGGTCGTCGGACTGATCGGACCCAACGGAGCGGGCAAGACGACGTGCGTCGACGTGATCTCCGGCTACACCCGCGGGCAGGGTCGGATCCTGCTGGGCGGCAAGGACATCAGCGGTTTGTCGCCGTCGGCCCGCAGCCGCCGCGGGGTCGGCCGCTCGTTCCAGTCGCTGGAGCTGTTCGAGGACATCACCGTGCGCGACAACCTGGCCGCGGCGTCGGACACTCTGCTCCCCCGACGCTTCGGACTCGACCTGCTCAAGCCGCGCCTGCCGGCGCTGTCGCCGTCGGCCGCTCTGGCCGTCGACGTCTTCCGACTCGGTGACCTGCTGGACATGCTGCCGAGCGAGCTGCCGACCGGCACCCGGCGTGCGCTGGCCATCGCCCGCGCGATCGCCGCAGCACCCGACGTCCTGCTGCTCGACGAGCCGGCCGCCGGCCTGGACGAGACCGAGTCCGCCGAGCTCGGCGAGCTCATCACCCGCATCTCGCGCGAATGGGGCATCGGTGTGCTGCTTATCGAGCACGACGTCCAGTTGATCACCAGCACTTGCGACCGGATCGTCGTGCTCGACCGCGGGCAGGTGATTGCCGACGGCCCGCCGGCCGACGTGACGCGCGACCCGGCGGTGCTCACCGCCTACCTCGGGCTGCCGCAGGACGAGACGTCCGATGCATCGCTGCTGCCGATGGACGTCCCGCTCGACGTCGTCGGACCGCCGACGGCGGTGAGCTGACATGGAACCGGTCCTGCGCGTGTCGGGTCTCAGCGCCGGCTACGGCGGCGGCGACGTGATCCGCAACCTCGACTTCTGCCTGCACAGCGGCACCGTCACCGTCCTGCTCGGGCCCAACGGGTCGGGCAAGACCTCGACCCTGCTGTCCATCGCCGGGGAACTCAAGACCACTGGCACGGTCGCCTTCAAGGGCCGGCCGTGGACGAGCCCGTTCTGGCAGCGCAGCCGTGGCGGGTTGGCCTACATCCCCGACGAGCAAGCGATCATCGGTGCGCTCACCGTCGCCGAGAACCTGCGGATGGCGATGCGTGACCCGAGCGGCGCGCTGGAGCTGTTCCCCGAGCTCGTCGACCACCGAAAACGACCCGCGGGCCTGCTGTCGGGGGGTCAGCAGAAGATGCTGAGCCTGGCGATGGCACTGGCCAAGAAGCCTGACGTCCTGATGGCCGACGAGCTGTCCCTGGGCCTGGCTCCGCAGATCGTCCACCGGCTGCTCGAGGTCGCCCGCCGGGCCGCCGACGCCGGCGCCGCGGTCCTGCTGGTCGAGCAGCACGCCCAGCAGGCGCTGGCCGTCGCCGACCGCGGACTCGTGCTCTCGCACGGGGCGCTGGTGGCCGACGAGGACGCCGCTGCGCTGCGCGCCGACACCGCCGAACTCGCCGCCGCCTATCTCGGCAGGGCGACCAGGACCCAGCCGCTCGAACCCGCCATCAGCTCAGCGAACGGACACGCATCGTGAAAACCTTCAAGGTCGTCGACAACGAGATGGTCGTCGACGAGGACGAGGACGAGCCCGAGACCGTCGACCCCGTGTTCGAGGCGCACGCGCAGGAATTGCGCACGCAGGGTTACACCGTGGTGCCCGACCTGCTCACGCCGGATAAGTGCGACGAGATCGCGGCCGACCTGCGTCGGCTCGAGATCGAGCTGGACAAACGAGGCTCGGACAGCGTGTTCGAGGGCCACCAGACGGTGCGCATCTACCACCTGCTGCGCCACGGCGTGCTCTACCAGCAGCTCGCGCAGGACCCGCGCGTGCTGCCCCTGCTGCGCTCGGTGCTCGGAGCCGATTTCATCATCTCCAACGCGTCCTCGATCGCGATCGGCCCCGGCGAGGTGCCGCAGATGCTGCACACCGATGACCAGCTGCTGCCGCTGCCCAAGCCGCACGTGCCGATCGTGTGCAACACCATGTGGGCGATCACGCCGTTCACCGAACAGAACGGGGCGACCCGGCTTGTGCCGGGCACGCACACCTCCCTCGACCCCGAGTTCGGCAGGGTCTACGACTCGATCGCTGCCGAGATGCCCCGTGGCTCGGCGCTGGTGTGGGACGGCTCGCTCTGGCACGGCGGCGGTCCCAACCGCACCGACACCGTCCGTCGCGGCATCTCGTTCAACTACTGCGCCGGGTGGATCCGTCAGCACGAGAGCCCGTTGGGCCTGCCGCTGGACGAGGTCGCCACCTTCTCCCCCACGCTGCAGGACCTCGTCGGGTACGGCACCTTCCGCGGGCTCGTCGGACACATCGACGGTCGGCGCCCCGTCGACGCCCTGCTGACGGCGGGCCCGTGACGCTCACCGCGAACGCACTCGCCGGCCGAACCGCTCTGGTCACCGGCGCCGCCCAGGGCATCGGCGCGTCAACCGCTCGCGCACTCGCGGAGCTGGGCGCCGAGGTCGTCCTCGCCGACATCGACGGGGAGCGGCTGGCCGAGGTGACGGCTGCGTTGCAGAAGGAGGAACACCGAGTCTCGTCGGTGTCCCTCGATGTCACCGACGAGCAGGCGTGGGCGGATCTCGCGGATTCGGACGTGGGTCGGCGCGTCACCGTGGTGGTGAACAACGCCGGGATCCATTCGATGCCGGCCCTCGACGCCGCCGAGCTCGCCGACTGGGAGCGCGTCGTGGCCGTCAACCAGACCAGCGTCTTCCTGAGCATGCGGGCGTTCGGCCCGCAGCTCGCGGAGCACGGCGGCGGCTCGATCGTCAACGTCGCCTCGATCTTCAGCGGTATGGGCGGCAGCGGCATCTCGGCCGCCTACCACGCCTCCAAGGCCGCAGTGGCGACGATGACCCAGAACGCTGCCGTGCGCTGGGGTCCCGCCGGTGTGCGGGTCAACTCCGTGCACCCCGGCATCATCGAGACCCGGTTGACCGACGGCGCCCCGCAGCGGCAGCGCGAGGTGTGGACTGCGCGCACCCCGCTCGGTCGGCTCGGCACACCCGACGAGGTAGCCGGCGCGATCGCGTTCCTCTGCACCGACGCCGCCGCGTTCGTCACCGGTGCCCAGCTCTACGTCGACGGCGGCTACACGGTCACCTAGCTTTCCCGCACCGGTCCATACCTAGGAGTACTGCGTGGCTCTTCCCGGTCCAGAACACGACATCGTCGACGCACCCGAATTCATCGAGGGGCGGGTCGATGTCGGCCACCGCTCGGTGCGCTACCTGGCCGCGGGCGACGGCGAGCCACTCGTGCTCGTCCACGGCCGGGGCGGCCTCGACCTCACCGTGGGGCAGCGGTTGCTCGCCCGGGACTTCCACGTCGTGGCACTGGAGATCCCGGGCTTCGGCGAGACCGATACGACGGTCACGGCGGACGTCGGCGCGACGGTGGATCTGCTGGCCGACGCCGTCGCCGCACTCGGCCTGCGCGACTACGGCCTGCTCGGCACGTCGATGGGCGGGGTGGTCGCCCTGTGGTGGGCGGTGCGCCGCGGCGAGCCGGTGCGCACCGTCGTCCTCGAGGCGCCGGCGGCGTTCCGAACGGAAGCGGCTCCGCACCCCGCCGGCTTCTCACCGGCCGAGTTCATGCGAGCGTTCCATCGCCACCCCGAGCGCAAGCGCCTGCAACCGCCGGACCCGGCTCGGGTGATGCGTACCGCCGCGCTCGCCGAGGAGCTGATGGGCCCGCCCTTCGACGCAGCGCTCGCGGACGCGTTGGCCGCTCTCGACGTCCCGGTGCTGGTGCTCTACGGAACCGAGGACGGGTTGATCCCACCAGCCATCGGCCGGACGTACCGCACGCTGATCCCGAGAGCGTCCTACGTCCTGGTCTACGACGCCGCGCACGACCTGTCCGGGGACCGACCCGAGTCCTTCGCGGACGTCGTCACGGACTTCCTGCGCCGCAGTGAGGCGTTCGTGGTTCCGCTGACGTCCACCGTGATCCACCGCTGACCGAAGGAGCTCTGGATGAAGTTCTCGTTGATGCAACCGTTCCCGTACCTGACCGCCGACCCGCCGCGCGGACTGCCGGTCGCGCCACGGTTGTTCGACCCGGCGGTGGCCCGCGAGTCGATGCGCATCAACTGGGAGCTGATCCGCCGCGCCGACGAGTTCGGCTTCGACTACATCTCGGTCGCCGAGCATCACTACTCCTCGAGACAGCTGTCGCCCAACCCGGTGGTGACGGCGGCCGCGATCGCGCAACGGCTGCACCATGCGAGCGTGGCGATCCTGGGCATTACGTTGCCGTTGACCAACCCGGTCCGGGTGGCGGAGGAGCTCGCCCTGCTCGACCTGCTGACCGACGGCGGCCTGCTCGTCGGCTTCTTCCGTGGTGTGCCACTCGAGTACACCGCCTATGGGACGAACCCGGGCGAGACCCGGGCGATGTTCGAGGAGGCGCTGCAGCTCGTCGTCCGCGCCTGGACCGAGCCCGAACCGTTCGGTTGGGAGGGCCGGCACTACCGCTACCGCAACGTCTCGCTGTGGCCGCAACCGCTGACCCGTCCGCACCCGTCGATCCTGGTGGCCGGCAACAGCCCTGAGTCGGCCGCGTACGCCGCCCGCAACCACCTCATGCTCGGCCTGGCCTACGTCTCAGTCGACGTCGCGGGCACGCTCGTCGAGCACTACCGCGCCTGCGCCGCCGAGACCGGTTGGACCCCCGGCCCCGAACACGTGTTGTGGCGGGGATTCGGGCACGTCGCCGACACCGACGACGCAGCCCGCAGCCAGGCCGAGGCATCTGGCTTCGGCTCGGTGGCCGGCATCGCCGCACCGCCGGCGCGCCAGATGCCGGCAACCCGGGCGATCATGGGCGAGATCATGCGGGCCTCGGGCGCGCCTGCGGGCCGGCCATCGGGACCGCCGCCGATGTCGGCACCGCCGCAGCTGCTCGGCAGCCCCGACACCGTCCGTGCGCAGATCGAGGGTTACGAGCAGGTCGGCGTCGGGACGATCGACGTGTGCCTGGTGTCGGACGCCCTACCGCTGACCCACGCGCAACGTTCCCTCGAGCTGTTCGGCGGCGAGGTGCTGCCCGGCTTCGCCGAACCGGTCCGCGCACTCGCGTCCGTCGTCAGCGGTCCTGTCCGCGATGCCCGCGGTTGACGACGCCGAGGTAGCCGTCGTCGGGGCCGGTCCGGTCGGCCTGATCAGTGCACTGCTCCTGGCGCGGCAGGGACATTCCGTCGTACTGCTCGAGCGCTGGCAGCAGCCCTACCCGCTCCCGCGGGCAGTCGCTCTGACCGCCGATTCGCTGCGTGCCCTGCACCTGCTCGGACTGGGCGATGCGGTGCGCGGGACGGTATTGCAACTGCCACCGACGGCGCGCGCGCAGGTGCTCAACGGCGACGGCACCGTGCTGCACAGCGCCCCGATGCCGCCGGGCCCGGACGGCCTGCCGGCGATGGCACCTGTGCACCTACCCGACCTGGAGCACCTGCTGCTGGACGCGGCGCAGGCGCATCAGCTCATCACCGTCAGCCAGGGAGCGGAGGTGACCGCCGTGCGTCCGAGCGCCGGCAACACCGTCGAGGTGACCGTCGGCGATACGACCACGCTGCGCCCCCAGCTCGTCGTCGGGGCCGACGGCGCCAACAGCGTCGTGCGGCGGGAGGTCGGCCTCGAGATCGAGGATCTGGGCTTCGCCGCCGACTGGTTGGTCGTCGACATCCTGACCGACCCCGACCGGGTGTGGGACCCGCTCGTCGCCCAGCTCGCGGACCCACGCCGGCCCGCGACGACCGTGCCCTCCGGGCCGGCCGGCCGACGCCGTTTCGAGTTCATGTGCCTGCCCGGCGAGGACCGCGAGCAGATGGCCGACGTCGGGACCGTCTGGCGGTTGCTCGGCGAGCAGGGTGTGACCCCTGCGGACGCGTCACTCGTCCGGCACGCGATCTACACCTTCGGGGCCCGCTGGGCGACGACGTGGAACTCGGGCGGCGTGCTGATCGCCGGCGACGCCGCGCACCTGATGCCCCCGTTCATGGGCCAGGGCATGAACTCCGGCATCCGCGACGCGGTCGCACTCAGTTGGCGTGCACACCTGGTGCTGACCGGGCGCGCGCCGCGAGCGAGCTTCGACGACTACAGCACGGAGCGGCTCGGGCACGTGCGCTCGATGATCGAGGCCGCCGTCGCGCTCGGTCGGGTGATCTGCGAGACCGACCCCGCTGCGGCCGCCGAACGCGACCGCCGGATGCTGTCCGGCCCCCCGCCGCCGCCGATTCCCTGGCGTCTCGGCCCGGGCACGACGCTGCCCGACGACCCGTGGGCCGGCCTGTTGCTCGACCATGGCATGGTCGGCCTAGACGGGGTGGTGAGCACGCTCGACGACGCCGTCGGGGGCGCCCGCTTCGTCCTGCTGGGCGACCGAACCGACCCCGCATCCCGACTCGACGACGAGGCGGCCCGGACCTGGGCCGACCTCGACGGCGTCGCCGCATCGATCGGCGGATCGGCGGGCCTCGACGATGTTGACGGCACCTACGCCCGCTGGTTCGCGGAGTCCGATGCGGCGCTGGTGCTTGTCCGGCCCGACGGGTACGTCTTCGGCGCCGGCGCCACACCCGACGACGCGTCCCACCTCGTCCACCGCCTGGCCGAGCTGCTGGGCCTGCGAACGGCGCTCAGTTGAAGGTCACCGGCAGACCGGCGATGCTGCGCAGGCCACTGTTGGGCAGGCGAACCGGCTCGCCGGCCGTGATCGTCGTGACCTTCGCGACCAGCGCCTTGAGCAGGCTGCGCATCTCGAGCTTGGCCATGTGCAGTCCGACGCACACGTGCGGGCCCATCCCGAAGCTGAGTTGCTGCACCGGGTTGCGGGTGATGTCGAAGTGCTCGGCGTCGGGCCATTGGCGCTCGTCGCGGTTCGCGGAGGCGTACCAGAGGATGACGCGGCTGCCGGCCGGTATCCGGGTCGCGCCAAGTTCGACCTCGGCGGTGGTGAGGCGGGTGAAACTCGGGATCGGTGCCTCGAGCCGCAGTGCCTCCAGGACGGTAGAGTCGATCACCTCCGGACGTTCGCGCAGCAGTGCGTACTGCTCCGGGTGCGAGGCGAGCAGCCACAGCATGCTGGCGGTGGCGCTCATGGTGGTGTCCAGGCTCGGGCCGAGGTAGTCGGCAAGCATCGAGCGGGCCTGCGGTTCCTCGATCTCGCCGCGGTCGACGGCGTCGAACAGCCGCGCACCCCAACCGCCCGGCAGCAGTTCGCCGCGCAGTCCGGGGCTCATCATGTAGCCGATCATCTCCCCGACGAGGCCCTGCGCCGCCGGCGTGCGCGCGTTGGCCGGCCCAGCCAGGTGGAACCCCGCGGCCGACCATTTCGGCATGCGCTCGGCTGCTTCGGCGGAGACACCAACGAGATCCCGCACCACGGTGAGCGGCAGATGCCACGAGAAGTCCGAGACGCCGTCGAACGAGCCACGGGCCACGAGGCTGTCGACGAGCGCATCGGCCTCGGCCGCCATCGTGTCCGCGAGTTCGCGGACCGCGTTCGGGCGCAGCGGCCGGCCCACGATGCCGCGTAGCACGGTGTGCATCGGCGGGTCACTCGCCAGGGTGTTCCCCGCGAGCAGGGCGTTTATCTGGCTGTCTATCACGACCCCCGCGCCCGACGAATAGACCTCCGGGTTCAGCGATGCGGACCGGACCTCGTCGAAGCGACCGAGCGCGTAACACGACAGGCCGGGGATCCAGGCGACCGGCCCGGCGTCGCGCAGTTCGCGGTACAGCGGGTACGGGTCGAGTAGCGCGTCGTCGGCGTAGAAGTCGAGGTCGAGATGCGGAGCATCTTCCATTGCACGGGTCATCGATGAGCCGCCCTTCGAGCGTCCTTTGAGGTTATTCATTAGAGGTCTAACATTCGCTCGAAGTCAAGGGAAACAAGACGGAAGGAAGCGCTATGCGTCTCGTGGTCACCGGGCAGGACGACGCCGGTTCGCACATCGTCGAGGACGTCGACGTCGAGCAGACAGTTGTCGACCCGTGCCTGAAGAGCCGGACGCTGTGGGCGACCGACGAACGCCCCGCACTGCCGACCGACGGCAGCAGACCACCCGCGGGCAAGCCCTTCCCACCCGCGGACGGCTACCGCTTCATGACCCTCACCATCGCGCCCGGCGAGACGGCCGGAACCGACTCCCCCGCGCTGCGGATGCACGCCACCGACACGGTCGACTTCGGGGTCGTCCTCAGCGGGGCGATCGTCCTCCAGGTCGACGCCGACGCTGCGGTGACCCTGCTGCCCGGCCAGGCGTTCGTACAGAACGGCACCGCGCACAGCTGGTCGAACCCGGGCAGTGAACCGGCCACCATGGCGATCGTGATGCTCGGAGCGCAGCGCGAGGGCTGACCCCGCTGCACCGATTCCTTGTGACATCCGGGTCCCGCGTCTACTCTGACAATTAGATCCTTAACTGTTTGAGAAGGGTGCATATCTGTGACTATCGTGTCGAGCCCAGTGAGCCACGAGCTGCCGAGCGATCAGGTGCCGCAGGAGGCCGAGGTGATTGCCGCGGTCGACACCCTGGTCAGCGGCATAGCCGAGCGACGGGCCTCTACCTACAGCGATCGCCGCGTGCCCGACGTGACGGTGGCCGAGCTGCAGAAGGCTGGCTTGTTCCGGCTGCTGCAGCCGAAACACTACGGCGGGTACGAGTCCAACTACCGCTCGGTCATGGAGGTAACCGCCCGGCTGGCCGCCGCGTGCCCGTCCACCGGCTGGGTGTTCGGCGTGCTCACCGACCACCAGTGGATCCTGTCGCTGTACCCACGGCAGGCCCAGGACGACGTCTGGGCCCAGGACCGCGACACCCTGATCTCCTCCAGCTTCGGCCCGCGCGCCACCGCCGAGAAGGTCGACGGCGGGTACCGGCTCAGCGGCCAGTGGTCGTTCTCGAGCGGCTGCGAACACGCCCGGTGGGCGATGATCGGCGCGTTCGTCAGGACCGGTGAGCAGGCCCCGGTGGTCTACAGCATGCTCGTGCCGATGTCCGACATCGAGATCATCGACGACTGGGACGTCCTCGGGCTCAACGGCACCGGCAGCAAGACCCTGAAGCTGGTGGACGTGTTCATTCCCGAGCACCACGCCCTGAGCATGGACGTGCTGAACAGCGGCGCAGCGCCCGGCGCGGAGGTGCACCCCGACTACGCCATGACCCGCGCGCCCCGTCGGACGTTCACGGTCTTCACGCTGTCACCGGTGATGGTGTCCGTTGCCCGGCAGGCCTACGAGGTCGTCGTCGAACGGACCCGCTCCGCCGTCAGCCGCGGCGTCCGGTTGGCCGCCGAGCAGAGCGTCCAGCTCAAGATCGCCGAGGCGGGCGCGCTGATCGACATCGCGGCCACCGTCATCACCGCCCGGTACGAACAGGCCACCGCGTTCCTGGACTCGGGCGCCTTCCCCGATGACTTCGGCGTGCTCGTGCACCGCGACCTCGCCTACTCCACCGCCCAGCTCCGGCGCGCCGTCGAGATGCTGTGCTCATTGAGCGCCGGGTCGGTGGTCTACAACCGCGACCCGCTGCAGCAGCTCCTGCGCGACGCGATCACCGCGTCCTCGCATCGAGGTGTCAACTGGGAGGCTGCGGGCGGAGGGTTCGGCCGCTACGCGCTCGGCATGTCCTGAGCCCCGACACGACCGGGGAGCGGTTCGGCCGCTCGGGGGTTGGTCCGCTGGCCGGGATCGTGGTTGCCGATCTCAGTCGCGTGCTCGCCGGCCCGTACTGCACCATGCTGCTCGCCGATCTGGGCGCGACCGTCATCAAGATCGAATCCCCCGACGGCGACGAAACCCGCACCTGGCGCCCGCCGGAGTACGACGGTGAAGCCACCTACTACCTGTCCGTCAACCGCAACAAGCACTCGATCGTCCTCGATCTGACCGAGCCCGGGGACGCCCGAACCGCTCGCCAGATCGTCGACCGCGCCGACGTCCTGATCGAGAACTTCAAGGCCGGCACCCTGCGGCGATTCGGCCTCGACTACGAGTCGGTGGTCACCACCAACCCGGCCGTCGTCTACGCCTCCATCACCGGGTTCGGCGACGGCGCGGGCGCGGCACTGCCCGGCTACGACCTGCTGGTACAGGCGATGTCGGGGATGATGGACCTCACCGGCGACCCCGGGGGTGAACCGTTCCGCTCCGGCGTCGCGGTCTTCGACATCATGACCGGACTGCACACCGGCCTCGCCGTGCTCGCGGCGCTGAACCATCGACATGTCACCGGCGAGGGGCAGCTGATCAAGCTCAACCTGCTGATGTCGGCGCTGTCCGGGCTGGTGAACCAGACCGCCGCGTATGCGATCGGTGGGGTCGTCCCACGGCGACTCGGCAATGCGCACCCGAGCATCTACCCCTACGAACCGATCGCCACGGCCGACGGGCAGCTCGTGCTCGCGGTCGGCAACAACCGGCAGTTCGCGCGGCTGTGCGAGGCGCTCG
>CAZZVT010000006.1:0-18043 GCA_964657545.1 uncultured Jatrophihabitantaceae bacterium | reverse complement strand
GACGTCGTGTTCGGGCCGCTGGACGATCGGGCCACTGCAGCGGCGGCCGTGGTGTGGCGCCTGATCCGCGCCGCGTCGGTGATCGAGCACGAGTTCGAGGTCGGCGTGCACCGGCCGCTCGGGTGGAGCTGGACCGGCTTCCGGATCATGTACAACACCTACGTGCTGAAGAAGGTCGAACCGTTCCGGCTGGCCATGCTGCTGGGTACCACGGCGCCGAGCATCTCCAGCGCGCTGACCACCCTCGAACGCGCCGGACTGGCCAAGCGCACACCGTCGAAGGTAAACGGGAAAATGGTCCTGGTGTCACTGACACCCAAGGGCCGACGAGCCGTCGAGAAGGTGCTGCCGGCCCACCACGCCGCCGAGGATCAGTTGCTGGCCAGGCTGTCCGACGAGGAGACCCACGAGCTGGCCCGCCTGCTCGATCGACTGCTGACCGCCTGAGCTGTCACAGTGCGAGCATCTCGTTGCGCAACATGCCGACGCCGGCGATCCGCGTCTCCAGCACCTCGCCGGGTTTGAGGTAGAGCACCGGCTGACGCGCCATACCCACACCCTCCGGCGTCCCGGTGAAGATCACGTCCCCCGGCAGCAGCGGCGTCACCGCACTGAGCCGCTCCACCAGCCCCGACACCGACAGGATCATGGCGCTCGTGTCGGAGCGCTGGCGGACCTCGCCGTCGACGCTGCACTCGAGCGTCAACCGGTCGGGTTCGTCCAGCTCATCGCTCGTGACGAGCGCCGGGCCGATCGGGCCGAAGCCCGGGTAGCTCTTGCCCAGGCTGAACTGCGGCAGCGGACGCACCATCTGCACGACGCGTTCGGAGAGGTCCTGGCCGACGGCCAGTCCGGCAACGTGCGCCCAGGCGTCGCGAGCGGCGATCCGGTGCCCGCCCACACCGATGACGGCAACCAACTCGACCTCCCAGTCGACGTTCTCGCTCGGCAGCACGACCTCGGCGAACGGGCCGGTAAGGCAGGTGACGAACTTGGTGAACGTGGGCGGCACCGTCACCTGCGCGCCCGCCTGGGCCTCCTCGGCGTGCGCGCGGTAGTTCAACCCGATGGCAAAGATCTGCCGCGGCGTGCCCACCGGGGCGCCGAGTGACTCGCGAGCGATCGGCTTGCCGTCCTCGGGCGGCTCGATGTCACCTACCCAGCCGCGGAACTCGGCCCAGCGCTCGAAGATCGGCTGCAGCTCGTGGCCGAAGCGGCCGTCACTGAGGGTCTCGACGTCCACGCCCGCCACTGGGACAAGGTCGCCGTCGAGGGCGGTGACGAGGGTGGAGCGGCCGTCAACGAGGGCCAGGCGCATGAGATTCCCTTTCAGGGTTTGGTGGTGGTGGTCGGCGAGCCGACCTGGACGCCGACGTCGCCGAACCCGGCGAAGTCGGCGTAGATCGTGTCGCCGGGCGAGATGGGCATCGCCCGCAGGAACGAGCCGGAGAGCACGACGTGGCCGGGCTTCATCTCGACGCCGAAGCTTCCGAGGGTGTTGGCCAGCCACGCCACGGCGGTGATCGGGCTCCCCATCACTGCCGACGACACACCGTCGGCGACCTTCTCGCCGTTGACCTGTAACGAGCAGGCGATCTCGTCGACGTCGATGTCGGCCAGCCGGTGCGCGGTCTCGGAGATCACGACGCGTCCGCACCATGCCGCGTCGGCGATGCTGTCGACGACGACCGGCCCCGGGCCGCGGGAGGTGTAGCGGCTGTCGACGATCTCCAGGGCTGGATGCACGGACTCCGTCGCGGCGACGACCTCGGCCGGCGTGACACCGGGGCCACGAAGGGGCGCGGAGAGCACGAACGCGAGCTCTGCCTCGACCGACGCCCGGTTGAGTTCCGCGGCGGGGATCACGCCGTCGGCCGGCACGAACCAGTCGTCGAACATCGCGCCGTAGTCGGGTTCGTCGGCCCCGGCGAGCTCGCGCATGACCGCGGACGTCAGACCGATCTTGTAGCCGAGGATCGTCCGGCCGTTGCGCAACTTGGCCTCGGTGACGAACGAGGCGACCCGGTAGGCGTCGCTGGTGTCGCACCCGGAGTGCACCGCGGTCAGCGGTGCGATCGGTACGCGGGACACCTCGGCCCGGACGAGCTCGTCGGCGAAGGCGCGAGCAGCATCGTCGGTCAGCACCGGTGACGTCCAACCTCATCCATGCTCTAATTAGAGCCCTAATCATCACCTGCCGCAAGGTTGCTCCGCAGGAGGGCTCGCCACATGACAACGCTCCAGTACCCCGACCGAACCGCTGCCGGCACGGACGGCTCGATCGGTGTCGTCGACCCGGCCACCGGTGAGGTGGTGGCCCGGGTCGGAGTCGTCTCCGAGGCCGAGCTCGAGGACGTGATGTCGGCCGCGGCCGGCGCGTTCAGGCAGTGGCGGCTCGATGAGTTGCAGCGACGGTCGTGCCTGCACGCGATCGCCACGACGCTGCGCGCCGCGGCCGACGAGCTCGCGGCACTGATCACGACCGAGCAGGGCAAGCCGCTGCCGTCGGCGCGAGGCGAGGTCGAGCGGACGGCCGCCTGGTTCAGCTATTTCGCCGAGCTCGAACTGCCGTACTCGGTGCTGCGTGATGACGCGTCGGCGTTCGTGCACGTGACGAGCCGCCCGCTCGGTGTCGTCGCGGCGATCACGCCGTGGAACTACCCGCTGATGCTGGCGTCGTGGAAGCTCGCGCCGGCCCTGCTCGCGGGCAACACCGTGGTGCTGAAGCCCTCGCCGTTCACCCCGCTGGCCACCGCCCGCATGGGCGAGCTCCTGGCCGAGGTACTGCCCCCGGGCGTGCTGCAGGTGGTCGTCGGCGGCGACGATCTCGGCCGTCGGCTAACCGCGCACCCACTGACCAGCAAGATCAGTTTCACCGGCTCCACCGAGGGTGGTCGTAGCGTCGCCCTGGCAGCAGCGGCCGGGCTCAAGCGGGTCACCCTCGAGCTGGGCGGCAACGACCCGGCGCTGGTGCTACCGGACATCGACCTCGACGCGCATGCAACCCGCCTGTTCTGGTCGGCCTTCTGGAACAACGGCCAGGTCTGCTCGGCGGTCAAGCGGGTCTATGCACCTCGCGGGCGTTACGACGAGGTCGTCGCGGCCCTGAGTGCTGTCGCCGAATCGCTGCGCGTCGGGCCCGGCACCAGTGCCGACACCCAGCTCGGGCCGGTCAGCACCGAGCCGCAGATCGAGCGGGTGGCCGGCCTGGTCGAGCGCGCGGTCCACGACGGCGCCCGCGCCGCGACCGGCGGTCGCCGCATCGGCGACGGCGGCGGGTACTTCTACGCGCCGACCATTCTGGCCGACGCACGCGACGGGATGTCGGTCGTCGACGAGGAGCAGTTCGGGCCCGTGCTGCCGGTGGTGGCCTACGACCGCCTCGAGGACGTGGTCACGCTGGTGAACGACTCGGCCTACGGGCTGGGCGCGTCGGTGTGGGGCGCGGACACCGATGCGGCCGAACAGGTCGGCGGGCAGCTCGACTGCGGCACGGTGTGGATCAACCATCACCTGCTCGTCGAACCGAATCAGCCTTTCGGGGGCGCCCGGTCGAGCGGGATGGGCACCGAGGGCGGCCACTGGGGTCTCGCTGCGTTCACCGAACCACAGACCCACTACCGTGCGAAGGACTGAGCCACGACCGGACGGAGTGCCGCGTTGAGCAGCAGACTGCAGGACGTACTGGCCGCGGGTGACACCGCCTACGGCGCGTTCCTCATGTTGCGCACCGACCCGGTGGCGGTCGAGATCATCGCCAAGCAGGGCTTCGACTACCTCTGCGTCGACATGCAGCACGGACTCGCGGACTTCGACGCGACGCTGGGTCTGCTGCAGGCGATCGCGCACGGCGACGCGACGCCGCTCGTGCGGGTGCCGAGCCTCGACAACGCCCTCATCGGCCACGTGCTCGACGCCGGGGCGCGGGGCGTGATCGTCCCGATGATCAACTCTGTGGAGGAGGCCCGGGCCGCCGTCCGGGCCTGCCGTTACGCACCCGACGGCGACCGCAGTTTCGGGCCCCTGCGCGCCGGCAACGTGTACCCGGGCTACTACCCCGACATCGCGGCGTCGGTCCTGTGCATCCCGATGATCGAGACGGCCGCAGGCCTGCATGACGTCGATGCGATCGTCGCGACGCCCGGGGTCGACGCGGTGTACGTCGGCCCCGCGGACCTCTCGCTGGCGCTGGGGCTGGCCCCGGCCACCGACTCCCCCGATCAGGTGTTCGTCGACGCGCTGGACACCGTGGTGGCTGCATGCGGCAGGGCGGGCGTGACGCCGGCCGTGCACGCCAACGCCGCCCTCGCGCAGGCCCGCCGGGACGCCGGGTTCCGGATGATCACGGTGGCCACGGACATGAGCGCCCTGGTGGGCGGCACCGCCGGCGACCTCGCGCGGGCGCGCGGATCGGCCTGATCAGCCGCGGACCGCGGCCACGAGGTCGATGGCTGCCCGCCCGAACAGCGACGCGTCGTTGCTGACCATCACGAACGCGTAGCCCCGCTCGATCGCGACCCGAGCCGCGTCGGCGGTGCCCACCGCCGTACCCACCGGTATCTTCGCCGCGGCCGCCGAGGACAGCACATGATCGACCGCGGCGCGGATCGTCGGATCGGTGCCGGGCAGGCCGCTGGACATCGTGAGGTCCCCCATCCCGACGAACACCGCGCCGAGGTCGGGGACGTCGAGGATCTGCTCCACGCCCTGCAGGACGGCCAGGTCCTCGAGCTGCAGGCAGCGCAGCACCTCCGCGTCGCCGTGAGCCAGGTAGTCGGCGCTCGCCAGCTGGCCCCATCGCCCGGCGCGCGAGGTGAGCCCCATGCCGCGCTCGCCGCGCGGGGCGAACACCATCGACGACAGCGCGCGTCGCGCCTCGTCCGGTGACTGCACCCGAGGGACGAGCAGCCCGTCGGCGCCGGAGTCCAGCAACCGCTGCACGTACGCGCCGGTGTGGTCGGGCAACCGGACCAGGGCCGCGAGGCCGGCTCCCTGGGCAACGACGATGGCCCGGTAGGCCGACTCCAGCGACATCGGGCTGTGCTCGAGGTCGACGACGACGTAGTCGAAGCCGGCGTGTGCGACGAGCTCCACGGTCTCGACGGCCGGGATCTTCACCCAGGTGCCGAGCAGCGCTGCGTCCCGATCGCGCAGCCGGGTGACGAAGCCGGTCATCGCCCGGCCTTCTGCACGGTGACGTCGGCGGTGATGGCGGCGGCGGTGCGAGTCAGGGCGGCAGCGATCCGCCCGGCCTCCGCGCTGCCGACGCCGGGACGGAGGTGCAGCGCGTTGAGTGCCATCACCGGCGCGCCGAGTTCGTCCATCACCGGGACCGCGACGTGGTGCAGGCCGTCCACTCCCGCGGAATCGAGATCGGGCGGGTCGTAGGCGTCCAGCTCGTCGAGGAACCGGCCGAGCATCTGCCGTCTCGTCGACGGGTCGGACTCCTCCCACTCGTCGAGCGCCGCGGACAGGCCGCGGTCGAAGTTGCCGCTGACCGAGTACCCGCGCGCCCGGATGACCGCCAGCGAACTGCGCACGTGTTCCTCGGTGAGCCGCGAGGTGCCACCCAGCCGGGCGAGCCAGGCGTCGACGACGGCAGGCGCCGACCAGGCCATGAGCACCGACCCGATCGGCGGGACGAGCGGCAGTCGCCACCCGACCCGCGCGGGTGCGACCGCCGCGCGCGGTGCGCCGACCCCCGCCATCACCACCGACTCGTCCTCGGTGAAGCACTGAGCGGTCAGCTCCAGCCCCAGCTCGGCCGACAGCTGCTCCATGTGCGGTCGCGCGACGTCGACGAACCGCAGCAGCCGGACGAGGTCGGGGGCGGTCGCAATACCGAGCGACGACGGGGTGAACCGCCCGTAGCCACCCTGGAAGAACAGCAGCGGCAGATCGGTGCTGCCTATCGCCAGCTCGCGCACCGCACAGAGTGCGATGACGTGATCTCCGGCCGGGTACACCTCGACGAGGTCGGCATGGATCCAGGCGACCACGTCGTCCAGGATCGGGGCGCCGCCGTCGGCGGCCGGATGCCAGCCGATGCCGCTGAAGCGGTCGTCACCGGGGCCGGCGAACCGACGGCAGACGTCCTCCTGGCCGGCGCCCAGGACGTTGATCACCACCGATCCCGCCGCCTGCAGCGCGGCGAAGGATCGTGATCTGGACGTGGGAAGGAAGGCCACCAACGGCGGATCGAGCGAGACCGACGTGAACGAGCCGATCGTCATTCCGATCGGCTGCCCGCGCTCGTCGAGCCCGGTGACCACGACCACGCCTGTCGGAAAATGACCGAGGACGTGCCGGAAGTGATCCGGCGCCACCCGCCCGGGTCCTGGCTGCGTCGCCAGTACTGTCTCGGCCTCTGCCATGCGTTCCACCTCGGTTGTTGAATTGCAATGATTAGAACCCTTACTTCTTCGGTGGTCAATCCGTTGACCGCAGCGCAGCGTATAATTAGAGTTCTCACTACCACCGACTTTAACGAGGAGCTTCGCATGCTGCGATCCGGCGAGCAGTACCTGCAGGGCCTGCGCGACGGGCGGGAGATCTGGATCGAGGGCGAGCGCGTCGCCTCCGTACCCGATCACCCGTTGTTCGCCGGTATGGCGCACGCGATCGCCGAGCTGTTCGACCAGCAGCTGGACCCGGCGCTGACCGACCAGCTCAGCTACACCGAGGACGGCAGCGACGAGCGGTTCGCGCTGTCCTACCTCGAGCCGCGCAACGCCGACGACCTGGGGCGGCGCCGCGAGGCCATGGCCCTGCGGGCCCGGATGCACGGCGGTATGCTCGGCCGCGGCCCGGACTTCATGAACTGCATGATGACCGCCTACGCCTCGGCCGCCGACCACTTCGGCCAGGGCGGCGCCCGCTACGCCGACAACGCGCGTGCACTGTGGGACCGGCTGCGCCGCGAGGACCTGGTCATGACGCACACGCTGCTGCATCCCCAGCGCGACCGCTCGACGGCGAACCCGACGGCAGGCGAGGACGAGAACGCCGCCCGCATCGTCGGCGAGACCGACGAGGGCTTCATCGTGCGCGGGGCGCGCATGCTCGCCACCCTGGCGCCGTTCTCGGACGAGATCGCAGTGTTCCCGTCGGGTTCGCGGCACCTGCCGGACAGCGAGGAGGCCAAGCAATTCGCGTTCGCCTGCCTGCTGCCCGTGTCCACGCCGGGGCTGCGCTTCCTGTGCCGGCCCTCGCTGACCCCGCCGGGGGGCCGGGTCATCGACCACCCGTTGATGTCACGACTCGACGAGATGGACTGCGTCGTGGTGTTCGACGACGTCCTCGTGCCGTGGGAACGAACCTATGTGTACAAGAACCCGAAACTGACCGTGCTCACGGCGGCCGGCGTCCAGGGGCACAGCGCGAGCCAGACGGCCGTCAAGGACCTGGTGAAGACCGAGTTCCTGCTCGGGATCGCCTACCAGCTCGCCGAGGCGACGAACATCATCCAGTTCCCCAACGTGCTCAACGAGATCAGCACGCTCGTGCAGACCATCGAGGTCGTGCGCGGGTGCGTCCTGGGCGCCGAGGCCGCGGCCACGCCGGGCCCGGGCGGCACTGTCGTGCCGAACGCCCAGATCCTGCGCGCCGAGCGCGGCTACTACCTGCAGGCGTTCCCCGAACTGCTGCGGGTGCTGCAGGTGCTCGGTGCGGGCGGATTGATGATGACCGCGCCCGTCGCCGACGTCGAGGGCGAACGATCAGGCGACTTCGTCGAGTTCTACCAGGCCGCCAACCTCGACGCGGACCGGCGCATCGAGCTGTACAGCCTGGCCTCCGACGCCGCGATCTCCGGATTCGCCGGCCGCCAGACCCTTTACGAACGGTTCTTCGCCGGCGACCCGTGGCGCCTCAACGCGCTGTCGGCCGACAAGTACCCGGGCCGCGCCGACGCCACCGCGCAGGTCTCGGAATTCCTGGACCGCACCCGCAAGTGGGACACCGTCCTGCGCACCTGATCGCCGGAGCCGGCGTCAGCTGCGCGGAAAGCGCGGCGTGGCGCCGGCCACGACTCGGTTGCGCACCACGCCGAGGCCCTCGACCCGCACCTCGACGACGTCGCCGTCCTGCAGGGGTGCGCGCGAGTCGGCACCGTGCCGAGCCCAGTACTCGAACAGGCAACCGTTGGCACAGGTCCCGCTGCCGAACACGTCACCGGGCCGAACGTCGGCGCCCTGCGAGGCGAAGGCGATCATCTCGCCGAACGTCCAGGTCATGTTTGCGGTGCGGTCGGTGCCGAACACCTCGTCGTTGATCCGGACCTCGATTCCGAGGTCGAGCACCGCCCCGCGCCGGTAGGGCTCCAGCTCGTCGACCGTCACCAGGTTCGGGCCGAGCGTCGTCGCGAAGTCCTTGGCCTTCACCGGCCCAAGCCCTACCTCACGCTCACGTACCTGCAGGTCACGCGCCGACCAGTCGTTGAGCACGGTGTAGCCGACGATGCAGCGCTCGGCCTGCTCGGGATCGAGGTCGCGGCCCGGGCGGCTGATCACCGCGGCGACCTCTGCCTCGAAATCGAGCCGCCGGCTGCCGGGTGCCCGAGGGACGTCGTCGAAGCAGCCGATGACGGCGTAGGGATTCGTGAAGTAGAAGACCGGCTGCTCGAACCACAGCGACGGGATCTCCGCGCCACGCGCGGCGTAAGCGGGTGCGATGTGCTGCTCGTACGTCATGTAGTCGCGGATCGTCGGCGGCTGGGTCACTGGCGGCAGCAGGCGCACGCCGTCGAGGTCCACCCGCGGCCGAGCGGAGTCCAGCGCCTCCGCGCCCGCGTCGGTCAGGGCATCGGGGTGGGTCTGCAACAGCGACAGCACGCTGGATCCGGGGCGCAGCCCGACCACGTGATCGCCGTCCAGTACGCCCGCCCTGACCTCACCTGCGTACTCGTAACTGACGAAGCGCACCTCAGGTGCCCTGCGCGGCGCTGCTCGGCACAGGCGTCAGAGCGGGGCGCATCTGCTCTCGTCGAGCCGCCGACGAACCGGCGCCGTTGGCGATTGCGCCCTCGGTGAGCAGCGGCTGGTGGCCCCAGGGTCGGGTCGTGCGCGCCGCGCGCACCTCGTCCCAGGTGTCGTCCTCGACCATGAAGCTGCCCCAGCCCACCTCGAGCTCGAAGCCGTCCGGGGTGTGGATGTAGATCGAGACGACACCGTCGGTCGGGTGCCGGCCGAAATCGCGCGACACCGTGCAACCTGACGCCAGCAACCTGTCGCGCACCAGGCCCAGTTCGTCGAGCGTGTCGACCTCGAGCATCAGGTGCCGCAGCGACGGGCGCTCGAGGTCGGCCCGTTCCAGGAACGCCATCGTGTGGTGACGCGGGTTGCAGCGCAGGAACGCGATCGGCCCACCGATGATGCCCTGGTCACTGATGCGCATACCGAGAACGTCGCAGTAGAACTCGCGTGCGGACGCAAGGTCCGGGACGCTGTGCGTCAGGTGCCCGAAGCCCATCAGGCCGGTGCGGAAGCGCGTCTGCGTCGGCGAGACGAAGGGACTGCGGATCACAGGCAGCGGGCCCCAGCACAGTTCACCCTGCAGTCCGAGTGGATCGACGAAGGTGGCCACCGCGGTCATCCCGCGGTCAGCAGCCAGTTCGGGCGCCGGAACCACCTCGATGCCGACCGCGTCCAGCCGTTCGGTCATCGCGACGAACTCGGCGTGGCCGGCGACCTCCCAGCCGGCGACGTGTGCCGGCTCCGCCCCGGGTACCACCCGGATCCGCGACGGCCGGTCGTCGAGGCGCAGATCGATGCTGCCGTCGTCGCGCACCGGCCCGGCCTCCTGCAGCCCGATCACGGCGGCCAGTGCCCGCCAGCTCTCGACGTCGCAGGACGTCAGCAACACGTAGGCGAGCTGCCGTACGGCGACCGGCGGCGCGAAGCTCATTCCCCGTCCGGCCGGGGCATCGGATACTCCTCGGCGTTGCGGACGAAGCCCGGCTTGCTCGAGAAGTCGACGCGCGGCGGGCCGAAGATGTCGACCAGCTGCCAGCTGCTCGACTCCCCCACCGTCTCACTGGTGTGGATCACCTGCGTCGGGAAGATCACTGCCGACGGGCTCCCCAGGGCGATGTGCTCGTCCTCGTGCCAGACCGACTTGTCGGGCGTCCACGGGTACCGGGCGTGGTGCACGAAGTCACCGGACAGCGACAGAGAGCACTGCTCGTGGTCGTCGTGAGAATGCGGTGACAGCTGCGGTCGCGGCACGGTCCGTACCGGGAACACGTTCACCATGAAGTTCCGGCTGCGGAAGATCCGCCCGAGAATGCCCTCGCGGATCGGGTAGTCGTCGACGGCGTACACGCGCAGGCGGTAGCCGCCGGTGGGCATCGGCCACGGCTCGAGCGGGGCGGTGTTGGCCGGCAGCGTGACATAGCGCTCGGCGTTGCCGGCCGCGGCCGCCAGCTCGGGCGCCGAGGTCACTGGCAGGATCCGGCTGAACCGACCGGATCCGACCGCAGTGAACGAGTAGCTGCCGGGCGGCACGATCACCACGCTGAGCACCGAGACGTCGGCCTTCTCATCGCCGGCGCGCACCGCGAAGGTTGAGTCCGGATGGACCAGCGCGATCCATTCCTCGTCGCTGGTGCCCTCGACGATCGCGCCCGCCTCCGCAGTGCTGGACGCGACGACGAAGTTCGCCGCCCGGACGACCCACGTCGCCAGGCCGGCCGAGCTGAGCTGTGGCGCCTCCTCGGTGATGCGAAGGGCCGACGTTTCGAGAAGTCCTGCGGTCATGGTCATGTGCTCCTTGCGAAGGTGTGCGGAGGTGGCCGGTCAGTGGGCAGGCTCTGGCGCGGGCACGGCGGCGAGACCCTTGCTCAGGAAGGCCGTGTCGAGCTCGCTGAACGCCTCGGGCTGCTCGAAGGGCACCCAGTGCCCGGCGTCCTCGAACGTGATCAGGCGGGCGTGGGGCAGGCCGTCGATCAGGTAGTCGCCGCCGTGCCGGCCGGCCGGGTCGTGACTGCCCCAGACCACCAGCGTCTCGGAGGTGATCCTGGCCAACCGCTCGGGGGTCAGCGCGTCGCGCTGGTAGAACTCGACGGTGGCCGACGCCAGGATGTTCTCGAGGTGGGCCCGGAAGGCTGGGTCCTGGTAGATCGCGTAACGGGACTCGACAAGTTCGTCGGTCAGCGATGCGGGGTCGGCCACCACGGCAGCCAGCCGGCGGCGGGTGCCCTCGGGGTCGTCGTCGAACACCGACTCGCGGGTGAGCTTGTAGAGGAAGCGCTCGACGATGTCGGGGTCGAGGTTGGGGTCACCGGCGGGCACGACGAGCGTCAACCGGTCGACGCGCTCGGGGTGCTCGGCAGCGACGTACGCGCCGGTCCAGCCCCCCTGTGAGATGCCGACGATGTGCGCCTTCGGGATGTTCATCGCATCGAGGTAGTCGATGACGTGCTGGGCCACCCGCTCGACTGTGTAGTTCTCGTCCGGACGGTCGGTCCAGCCGTGCCCGATCATGTCGATCGCGTGCACCTGGAAGTGCTCGGCGTGCGCGGCGATCGTCGGGATGTAGGTCTCGAGATGGCCGGTGATGCCGTGCAGGAAGATCACCGGCTCACCGGACCCGGCGATCAGGGTACGGGTACGGACGCCGCCGGCGTCGACGTAGCGCAGTTCGTGGGGCAGACGGCCGAGCTGGGTCCAGAAGGTCACGGGTGTTTGTCTCCTCGTTCGGGTGGTGTGGTCAGCCCAGCGGGCCGGGGAAGGTCTGGTCGACGTAGGTGTCGGACAGCGCGTCGAGCGTCTCGGGCCAGCCGACGACCGGGGGGCGGCGCAGCTCCTGCGGGCGGGGACGACCGTCCCAGCCGAGCTGCTCCATGTAGTAGTACAGCTGCACGAGATGGCCGTCGGCGTCCTGCACGTGGGCCGCGACGTCGATGCCGGGATAGAACTCGCGCGGCAGGTCCAGCGACCGGTAGCCCTTGCCCTCGAGGAACTGCACCGCCGCGCGGAGCTGGCGGTAGCTGCCCACCTCGATGCCCAGCGCGGCAAGTGTGGTGTGCGCCGAGAGCCCGAGGTGCTCGCGCAGCGCCATGGGGTACAGCGCGAGGCTGTGGTGCTCGGCGCCGTGGCGGAGGAACACGCACCGGTGACCGTCGATCTCGGTGGTCTCGGTCAGCTCGAAGCCGAGCAGCCGGGTGTAGAAGTCGAGCGAGGCGTCGAGGTCGGTGACGAACAGCTGGACGGGCCCCATCTTGGTGACCTTGAACGGCCGCTCGAGCAGGACTCCGCCGACGTCGTGCCGCTGCTCGACGTGCGGGGGCCGGAACCCGGAGTCGACGTCGACGCCCTTGGCCTGCGCCTCCGCCACCTCGGCCCACTCCGAGGGCTGCGGGCGCTCGGGCTCGTCGTTGAAACCGCGGTAGTGCATCGCGTGCGGCTTGCTCGAGTGCTGCCAGCCGATCTGCTCGATGCCGTAGTACAGCTCGACGGTGTAGCCGTCGGGGTCCAGGAAGTAGACGTGCCAGTTGCTGCCCGGCATGTCGCGACCCACCCGAATGATCTCGACGCCCTCGCTCTTGAGGAAGTGGTAGCCCTCGATCACCTCGTCGAGCGTGCCTACCTGCCAGGTGATCTGGTTGCTTGTCATGTGCGGGTCGTGGTTCGGGCCGTCGAGAACCGAGAACGAGTTGTGCACGAGCAGCAGTGAGTGGTGATCGCTGCTGTAGGTCGTGAAGATCATGCGCGGGTCGGACATCCGGGCCAGCAGTCCGTGCGCCTCGGGTGGCAGCAGCTCGGCGGCGGTCACCGAGTCCGTGATCGAGAAGCCAAGGGCGTCGCTGTAGAACGCGATGGCCGCGTCGAGATCGTCGAAATACAGACCGAAATGGCCGAGCCGGCGAATCCGGAACGGCCGGGCCATCTGTATGCCGCCGACATCGTAGGTAGTGGAAGTGTCCGTCACATCATGATTAGAACTCTCATTGTGTAGCCGTGTCAAGGAATGCCCGGGCGCGGCAAGCGGGCCCTCAAGTTTCCTTGACCAGCGCTTCCACAGATAGTTATGGTTCTAACTATTGAGGACCGGTCGGGCGGCCTCGAGCGACCGGAAGGCGGCAGCATCATGACGGATCCTGCACCGCGGACCGGCGACTCAGCGGCCCGTGTCGAGGTCGTTTGCCTGTCGCACAGCCCCGGGATGGCGGCCGATCGGGCCGAGCTCGAGGGTCAGACGTTCCGCAAGGCGCTCAGCGAGATCGCCGCCGCAGTGCGCACCTACGACCCCACCGAGGTCGTGGTCTTCGGAGCGGATCACCGCCGCGCGCTCGGCGCCATCGCGCCGTCGATCACGGTGGTCGAGCGAGCGCGCGGCTTCGGCGACTGGGGCCTGCCCGAGGACGACTACCCGGTCGACGCCGAACGTGCCGGCGTACTCGCCCAGCATCTGATCGATGCCGACTTCGACATCGCCATCGGCCACGACCTCCGCCTCGACCACGGATTCGGCCTGACTCTGTCCCAGCTGTTCGGGTCCGTGGCCGGGATGCCTGCGACGCTGCCAGTGATCCTGAACTGCCTCGACGCCCCGATGACTTCGATGCGTCGCGCGGTGGCTGTGGGCCGCGTCGTGGGCGACGTCCTGCGCGGTTCGCTCGCCCGGCCCGGGGCGCGCGTGCTGGCGCTGGCCAGCGGCGGGCTGTCGCACACCCCGCCCCTCGCCAAGCCGGGCACGCCCCGGCGCGACCCGGCAGTGATCGCCCGGCTCATGGACGAGGCCGCCGACCTCGTCGACCCCGAGTGGGACGCCGCAGTGATGGAGCTGTGCGCCGCAGGCGACACCGCGGCGCTGGCCGCGATGAGCAACGCCGACCTCGAACGCGGCGGCACCGGTGCCCACGAGCTGCGGACCTGGGCGGCCGCCCTAGCGACCGGCGGCGTGCCGCTGGTGCAGGTCGGCTACGAGAACGTCCGGCCGTGGGCCACCGGAATGGGCGCCATGGCGTCCGCAGGCCTGTTGCATTGATCATTGACCCGATCCACACCGAAGCGAAAGCAGGAGCATGACTGCCACCGACGTCACCCACGCCAGCGCCCCCGAGGCCTCCACCCCGCTGCTCGTCGACACCGAGCGCTACCGCAGCATCTGGGGTCACCTGCTGACCGTGCCGTTCGAGCAGGGCTACCTCGACGCCCAGGGCGTGCGCACCCGCTACTGGGCCGCCGGACCGGTCGACGCACCGGTGCTGATCATGCTGCACGGCACCGCCGGCAGCGTCGAGACGTTCTGTGCGAACCTCGGGCCGTTGTCCGAGCACTACCGCTGCTACGCCTTCGACATGATCGGCTCCGGCTGGACCGACAAGCCCGACCGCGATTACGAGATCCCCGTCTACGGCGAGCACGTCGCAGCAGTCATGGACGCCCTCGGCGTGCAGACTGCATCGTTTCTGGGTGTGTCACTCGGCGCGTGGGTCGCCGCGCGGTTCTCGCTCACCCATCCCGAGCGCGTCAACCGGATGATCATGTTGTCCACACCCGGACTGATCAGCGACCAGAAGACGATGACCGCGATCGTCGCCAACCGCGGTGGCGCGACGGGCAGCCCGACCTGGGAGCGGGTGACGTCCGTGATCGACAAGCTGGTGCACGACCAGCGCGACGCGATTCCCGACATCGTCAACGTCCGCCGGGCCGCGTACAGCCAGCCCGAGATGGCGGCAGCAATGCCGCACATCCTGGTCCTGCAGGATCCTGAGGTGCGCCGGGTGAACAACCTGACAGAGGCGGAGTGGAGCTCGATCGCCGCGCCCGTGCTGGTGATCGCCTCGATCGACCACGACGACGTCTGGCTCAAGACCTCGCTGGCAATCGCCGAGCTGATTCCGAACGTCGAGCTGGTGCGAATGCCGGAGGTCAGCCACTGGCCGCACTTCGAGAAACCCGACGAGTTCAACGCGCTCAGCCTGCGCTTCCTGGCCGGCGACTGATGCCCGCGGCGCGCTCCCCCGAGGACGGCTACGACGTCGACGTCGTCGTCGTGGGTTACGGGCCGGTGGGCCAGACGCTGGCGGGTTTACTAGGCCAGCTCGGGCACAGCGTGCAGGTCTTCGAACGCCACGCCGATCTGTACAGCTACTCGCGGGCCGGGCATCTCGAGGACGAGGTGTTGCGCATCGTCCAGCCGCTCGGCATCGGTCAGCAGGTGCACGACCTGTCCTCGGTCTCGCTTACCTACACGATGCAGGGCGCAACGCCGGACACGTCGCTGACCCTGACGTTCCCGCGGGACGCGTCGAGCCTGGGCTGGATGGCCGACTACTCGTTCTACCAGCCGGATCTGGAGACCCTGCTCGACCGCACGGCCCGTGCCCTACCGACGGTCGAGGTCGACATGGGCATGACCGTCACCGATCTCACGCACGATGCCGACGGAGTCGACGTGAACGTCGTCCCGACCACACGGCCCGACGACGAACCACGGCGGCTGCGGGCGCGCTACGTCGTCGCCTGCGACGGCGCCAAGTCGCCGACGCGCGAGCGACTCGGCATCCGGCACGACGACCTCGGCTTCCTCGAGACCGAGCTGGTCATCGACCTGCTGGTACACGACCCGGCGGTCAAGGCGGCGATGCCGCAGTCGGTGCAGATCGCCGAGCCGAGCCGCCCGCGGTCGGCGTTCAAGGAGATGGGGCCGAAGCACAGTCGCGTCGAACTGATGGTGATGCCGGGTGAGGACCCCGACGACCTGCTGCAGGACGACAAGCTGTGGGCGCTGCTCGGTGAGTGGAACCTGGCACCCGAGAACAGCGACATCGTCCGGCGCTCGCACTACACATTCCGGTCACTGATCGCGCACCGCTGGCGCGACGGTCGGATCCTGCTCATCGGCGACGCGGTGCACGTGATGCCGCCGTTCCTGGGTCAGGGGCTGTGCTCGGGCGTCCGCGACGCAGCCAACCTGGTCTGGAAGCTCGACCTCGTGCTGTCCGGCCGGGCCGACGACGCGCTGCTGGACACCATCGAGATCGAGCGGCGACCACAGGTCCGCTCGGTGACCGAGGAGTCGGTGCGGATGGGATCGATGATCCTCGAGACCGACCCGGCGAAGATCGAGATGCGCGACGCCATGCTGCGGACCGGCCACCTGCCGCCGCCGAGCCGGGCTGCCATGTTGTCGGGCGTGCTGTCCGGCGCCGCGTCCGGCCAGGTCGTGCCACCGGTCGGCACGGTGTCGCCGCAGATGCTGTTCAGCGACGGCAAGCGCACAGCGCTGATGGACGACATCACCGGTGCCGTGTGGCGGCTGATCACGCGGGACGCGCAGGTGGCGCCGGCTCTGCAGCCGGGTCACCGCGAGCTGGCCGACGCCCTCGGCCTGCGACTGTTCCGGCTCGGCCCCGACGGCGACGTCGATGACGTCGACGGCCGCTTCTATACCTGGCTCGACAGCCTGGGCATGGACACCGTCATCATCCGACCTGACGGTTACGTCTTCGGCGCCGCGTCCACCCCGCAGCAGGCCGTTGCGCTGCTGGAGGAACTCGACGAGCTGATCCCCCGCTCCACGGTCCCTTCGCTGCAGCAGGCCTGAGCGGTCACTCGCACGCTCGCAACGGCAGGTCGCCGAACCCGCGCGTCATGTTGTTCAGCGCGCGGGTCGGCGTCCTGACCAGCTCTAAGCGCCGGACGCGATCCGCGAGCGCGTGCAGCATCGACACCGCCTCGATCTTGGCAAGGCTCTGCCCGGCGCAGGCGTGCACGCCCGCACCGAACGCCAGGTGATCGTTCGCGGCGCGATCGATCCGCATCGTGTCCGGATCTGCATAGTGCCGCTCGTCGCGGTTCGCCGATGCGTAACTCAGCAGCACCCGCGCGCCGCCAGGGATCGTGCAGCGGTCGCCGAGATCGACGTCGCGGGTGGTCACCCGTGCCAGATGCTGGATCGGCGTCTCCATGCGCAGCACCTCGTTGACGGCTGAGGTCACCAGGGCCGGATCTGCCCGCAGCTTCGCCCACTGAGCCGGGTTCTGGGCGAACAGCCAGGCACCGCTGGCGATTGCGTTGATGGTGGTGTCGAAGGCGGCGACCACGTAGCCGGAGAGCAGGCCGATCGCCTCGTCGGCCGAGATCTCGCCGCGGTCGGCCGCCTGCGCGATGGTGTAGCCGAACGAGCCAGGGGACAGCGCCTTGGCCACATAGATCTCGGCCACGTACTGCATCGTCTGGTCGAGGGTCTGGACGGCGGCCTGCATCCGGGCGTTGTCGGGGCCGCACGCGTCGAAGCTGCCGGCCGCCATCTCGAGCAGGTGCTGCCGGCCGTCGGCAGGCCAACCGACGAGGTCCATGATCACCTGCATCGGCAGTTGATGCGCAAGATCGCTGACACCGTCGAACTCCCCGGCCACCGCCAGGCGATCAGCCAGCTCTGCTGCCTTCGCATCGATCGTGGCCGACACCGCGGCAAGTTGGCGTGCGCCGAGCCGATCGGTGAACAGCTTGCGCAACGCGGTGTGGGCGGGCGGGTCCTGGCACAGCTCGGCGTCCTTCCACGCCTCGTTGATGATCGGGTTGAGGCCGACGCCCCGCGCGGACGAGAAGGTGCGCCAGTCGAGCAGCGCCGACCGGACCTCCGCGTACCGGCCCACGAACCAGGTTCCGTGCCGCTCGAGCAGGACCGCCGGCGCGCGGTCACGCAGCTCGCGGTACGTCGGGAACGGGTCGGCGAGCACGCCGTCGGAGAACAGATCGACGTCGGACACCGCAGCCGGCATCGATCAGGCCCGGTTGTCGGCAACGGATGTAGCAGCAGAACGCGTGAGGTCCGAGCGCTGCGGGCACGTGACGCCGGCGTGGGCGACCGACCAGGACGCGGCGTGCACGGCGAGCTCGGCGGCGGCGCCGAGCGTCGACCCGCGCGCGAGTTCTGCGGCAAGGACGCCGGCGAAGACATCCCCGGCGCCTGTCGTGTCCACGACACGGCTGGGGGTGCGGGCCGGGACGTGCCACGTCCCGCCGCTCGTGCGGATCGACGCGCCGCCACCACCGAGCGTGGTGATGACGGTGTCGGCCACCACGCCTGC
>CAZZVT010000005.1:0-41826 GCA_964657545.1 uncultured Jatrophihabitantaceae bacterium | reverse complement strand
CACCGCCCATGGACATGTCCATGGCGCCGTTCGAGCCGAGGTAGTGCCAGACCGCGACGACCAGCACGGCCACCGCCGCCGCAGCGACACCCCAGGCCGCGACGATCAGCCTCGGGGTGCGCACGGATCGGGTCGGCACCGGGTTGTCAGCGTTGATCACCTCTCCAGTAAACGCCGTGCTGCCTGGCTCGCCACCACCCAGCGCGCCAGCAGCCGACCGGCCGCGCCGCTGTCGATCGCCCCGGCCGCGATCTCCAGGCCGCGCGCCAACGCGGCGTCCAGCGACGAGCCGGCCAGCCCGTCGTGCGCGGCGACCGCTGCGGCGGCGTTGAGCAGGACGACGTCACGGACGCCGCCCGGTTTGCCCGCCAGCAGATCCCGCACGACGGCGGCGTTGAACACCCGGTCGCCGCCGCGCAGCTCGGCCGGCGCGACGGGTGTGATGCCCAGCACTGTCGGATCGATCGTCGCCTCGATTACGGCGCCGCCCGAGGTCGCCCACACCGAGGTCGTGGTCGTGGTGGTGATCTCGTCCAGTCCGTCGTCGCCGCGGAAGACGAGCGCACTGTCGCCGCGGTCGGCCAGCACCTGGGCCATGACCGGCGCCATCCGCCGGTCGGCGCAGCCGATGGCCGAGGCCCGGACCCGCGCCGGGTTGGTCAGTGGGCCCAGGAAGTTGAACGCCGTCGGGACTCCGAGTTCGCGGCGGGCCGCCCCCGCGTGCCGCATGCCGGCGTGAAAGACCGGGGCGAAGCAGAAACCGATCCCGACCTCGTCGACAGTGCGCGCCACCCCGGCCGGCGGCAGGTCGATGGCCACGCCGAGCTCTTCGAGGACGTCGGCTGTGCCGCAGGCCGACGACGCGGCGCGGCCGCCGTGCTTCACGACCCGACGACCCGTGCCGGCCACCACCAGCGCGGCCATCGTCGAGATGTTGACGGTGTGCGCGCGGTCGGCGCCGGTACCGACGATGTCGACGCTGGGCCCCGCGACCGTCAATGGCGCTGCCCGCTCGAGCATCGTGCGCACCAACCCGGCGAGCTCACCCGGTGTCTCGCCCTTGGCCCGGAGCAGCACCGCGAACGCGGCAAGCTGGGCCTGCGTGGCGTTGCCGGCCATCACCTCGTTCATGGCCCACGCCGTGTCGTCGGCGGCAAGCTCGCGGCCGGCCAGCAGAGCGCCCAGCACGTCCGGCCACGACCGTTCGGCGCGATCGGCGCCCGAGGTCACCGTCGCTACCGGACGACCGGAATGCCCGTGTGGCGGCGCCGCAGCTGCTCGGCCACCACCGCGGCGCTCTCGACCGGGTCGATCGGGGTGTTGATGACGGCGTCGGCGAGCGACCAGGACGCCAGCCACCCGTCCTGGCGCCGCGCGATCAGCACGACGATCGCCGGGCAGTCCTGCAACTCGTACTTGAACTGGCGCGCCAACCCCATGCCACCGGTGGGCTGGGCCTCGCCGTCGAGGATCGCGACGTCGATACCGCCCTCGTCGAGCTGCTGGATGACCTGGGCGTTCGTCTCGCACTCGATCCAGTCGATCCGACCGGTGTCGGGCGCCGGTCGGCGGCCCACCGCGCTGCGCACGGTGGCCCGCACCTCCGGGTGATTGCTGTACACGAGAACCGTCACGCGGTCCGGCACCAAAGCCATGTCATTTGCCTCGTTCCAGCCGCTCGTACCCGGGTCCGGCCCTGATCGTATCGACGTCGCCGCAGACCGCCGCAGCGGCTGTACAGCAACGGTTCCGAGCCACGACACGACCACGCACCCCGGACGCGGAAAGCACTCATCGTGGGTTCATACTGCAAAGGTGACCTCGACCGCCTCGGCGACCAGCTTCGAGTCCAGCAAGGTGCATTCGCTGACCCGCCCGAACGTGGTCAGTGTCGGCACCATCGTCTGGCTCTCCAGCGAGCTGATGTTCTTCGCCGGCCTGTTCGCCATGTACTTCACGGTTCGTTCGGTGCACGCCACCGACTGGCCGATGCACCTGCCGAACGGCGACCCCATCACGCTGAGCGTCGGCTACGCGTTGCCGTTCACCGTGATCCTCGTCGCCTCGAGCTTCACGTGCCAGTGGGGTGTCTTCGCGGCCGAGAAGGGCGACGTCTACAAGCTGCGCCGTTGGTTCCTGCTCACGTTCCTCCTGGGTCTGATCTTCGTCCTGGGCCAGGCCAACGAGTACCGGATGCAGTACGCCGACGGCAACACCCTCTCGGCCACCGGTTACGGCTCGGTGTTCTTCCTCGCCACCGGCTTCCACGGCCTGCACGTCATCGGTGGACTGGTCGCGTTCATCCTGTTCCTCATCCGCACTGCGCTGGGCAAGTTCACGCCCGCCCAGGCCACCGCGGCGATCGTCGTGTCGTACTACTGGCACTTCGTCGACGTCGTCTGGGTCGGCCTGTTCGCGGTGATCTACCTCATCCAATGAACATCGACTTGCACGCGAGGCGCAGCCTGAGATGTGGACCTTGACGGAAGGACAGTCGTGAACGACGACATCGACGACATCGGCGATGCGGACGCATCTGCCGAACTCGGCTTCGAACCCGCCGTGTCGGCCACCGGTGCTCCCACAGCTGCCGCTGCCGGCCCGTCCGCGTCGGCCCGGCCGAAACGCCGCCGCGCGGCACGTGGTGGCCTGCGCCGCCGAGTCGGCGCCGGAGTTGTCCTGCTCGCTGCGCTCGGCGCGATGGGTGCCTCCTACGCGGCGTTCGCCACCTCCTCGGGCGCTGCCGCCACCGGTTCGAGCAGCGCCGACGTCACGACGGGCCGCCAGCTCTACCAGGTCGGCTGCATCACGTGCCACGGAGCGAATCTCGACGGCGTCAAGGGCAACGGGCCCGCCCTCGTGGGCGTGGGCAGCGCCTCCGTCTACTTCCAGGTGTCCACCGGGCGCATGCCGTTGGTCGCCCAGGGCGCCTACGCACCCCGCAAGGAAGCCAAGTACAACGAGACCCAGACCGAGCAGCTGGGCGCCTACATCGAGTCCGTCGGCGGCGGCCCCAGCGTCCCCTCGGGAACGCTCGAGTCGTCGTCGGCCCAGATCGGCAAGGGCGGTGAGCTGTTCCGGCTCAACTGCGCCTCCTGCCACGGAGCCACCTTCGCCGGAGCCGCCCTCTCGGCCGGCAAGATCGCCCCGTCGCTGTACAAGTCGACCGACAAGCAGATCTACACCGCGATGCTGTCCGGGCCCGAGAACATGCCCGTCTTCAGCGACAACACCATCACCCCCGTGCAGAAGAAGCAGATCATCGCCTACATCCAGACGCTGAAGGCGTCGAAGGACCCGGGCGGCAACGGCATCGCCCGCATCGGCCCGGTATCCGAGGCGGTGGTCATCTGGGTCGGTGGCGTCGGCGCTCTGATGCTCTCGATCCTGTGGATCGGGGCGCGCGCCCGATGAGCACCTCGCACGACACCTCCGACCCGCGTGTCGCCCACAAGGCCGAGCCCGAACCCCTGACCGAGGACGAGCTGCGCGAGATGTCCACCGAGGACGTCATGCTGGCTGCGTCCGAGGTCGACGGCGTCCACATCGTCCATCGCCGCAACCGGTTCCCAGTCCCCGGCACCAAGGCCGAGAAACGCGTCGAACGGGCCGTGGCCCTGACCTTCGCTATCTCGGCCCTGGGCGGCGTCGGGTTCATCGTGGCGTTCATCGCGCTGCCCTATCGCTGGCACCTGCCCGGCACGCCGCAGAACTTCCGCTTCTACACCCCGGCGCTCGGCGCACTGCTGGCCATCATGCTGATCTTCATGGGCGTAGGGCTCGTGTTGTGGGCCAAGTGGCTGATGCCCGAGGAGGAGGCGGTCCAGGACCGCCACGACGACCCCACCAGCGAGCAGGACAAGCTGATGATCGAGGCCACGCTGCTCAGCGGCCTCGAGGACACCGGACTCCCCCGGCGCGGGCTGATCCTCAAGACCCTCGGTCTGGCCGGCGGCGCCATGCTGACCGTGCCTCTCGTCGCGCTCGTCGGCGGCTTGATCAAGAACCCGGGCGACAAGCTGTTCCACACGCAGTTCCGGACGAACAAGAAGCTGTTCCCGCCGAACGGCCACGTGCCGCTCGTCGACGTCGACTTCCGACGGATCGGTCCCGACGACCTCGAGCCCGGTGGTCTGCTGACGGTGTTCCCCGGCATCCACGAGCAGGACGCCGACGGCTTCACCGGTATCACCGATGCGTCGTCGCCGACCCTGCTGATCCGCCTGCACCCCGGACAGAAGATCCAGGCCCGCAAAGGCCAGGCCGGCTTCGGCTGGCCGTCGGCGAATCCCGAGTTCGTGGCGTTCTCCAAGATCTGCACGCATGCCGGCTGCCCGGCCTCGCTCTACGAGCAGCAGACCTCCCGACTGCTGTGCCCCTGCCACCAATCGCAGTTCGAGGTGCTCAAGGACGCCAAGCCCGTATTCGGGCCTGCGTCGCGCAGCTTGCCGAAGCTCCCACTTGGGGTACAAATGGGGGAAGACGGGCGTCAGTACTTCGTGGCGCTCCACGACTACCACGAGGCGATCGGCCCCGCGTTCTGGAACCGACCGACATGAGCCCCATCATCAGAGCATTGACCGCGTGTCTGTGAGGACGTCATGACCGCTACGACCACATCTCCGACCCGGCGTTCGGGCGAGCCCCGGACTCCTCAGGGCAAGGCCGGCAAGTACTTCGACGATCGGCTGGCAGTGGCCGGCCCGATCCGCAAGAACCTGAACAAGGTCTTCCCGGACCACTGGTCGTTCATGATGGGCGAGATCGCGCTGTACTCGTTCGTCATCCTGCTCCTCAGCGGCACGTACCTGACCTTCTTCTACGACCCGTCGATGACGGCAATCGTCTATCACGGTCCGTACGTCCCGATGCGCGACATCACGATGTCCCGGGCGTACGCCTCGACGCTGGACATCAGCTTCGACGTCCGCGGCGGGCTCATCGTGCGCCAGATCCACCACTGGTCGGCGCTGATGTTCCTCGCCGCCATGCTGGTGCACATGTTCCGGGTGTTCTTCACCGGTGCGTTCCGCAAGCCCCGCGAGCTCAACTGGATCATCGGCATCGGCCTGATCGCCCTCGGCACGA
Source organism: uncultured Jatrophihabitantaceae bacterium (assembly GCA_964657545.1). GTDB lineage: Bacteria > Actinomycetota > Actinomycetes > Mycobacteriales > Jatrophihabitantaceae > Jatrophihabitans. Next base: position 36,738 of record CAZZVT010000005.1, on the reverse strand, counting down.
TCGAGGGGTTCGCCGGCTACTCGCTCCCTGACGACCTGCTGTCCGGAACGGGCCTGCGCATCGCCGATGCGATCATGCTTTCGATCCCGGTCGTCGGCACCTGGATTTCGTTCCTGATCTTCGGTGGCCCCTTCCCCGGCCACGACATCATCGGCCGGCTCTACATCGCCCACGTGCTGCTGATCCCGGCGATCCTGGCCGCCCTGATCGGTGCCCACCTCGCACTGGTCGTGCGCCAGAAGCACACCCAGTTCCCCGGCCACGGCCACACCGAGGACACCGTCAGCGGTGAGCGGGTGTTCCCGGTGTACGCGGCGAAGGCCGGCGGTTTCTTCTTCGTCGTCTTCGGCATCACGTGTGCCCTCGGCGGCCTGGCCCAGATCAACCCGGTCTGGCTGTTCGGGCCGTACGAGGCCTCGCAGGTGTCCTCCGGATCGCAGCCCGACTGGTACATGGGTTTCCTGGACGGATCGACGCGTCTGTTCCCGTCGTGGGAGATCCGCAACTTCGGCTACACGATCCCTGCCATCTTCTGGCCCACGGTCGCGCTACCGGGCATCCTGTTCACCCTCGCCGCGCTGTATCCGTTCATCGAGGCGAAGATGACCGGTGACACGGCGAAGCACCACCTGCTGCAGCGTCCTCGTGACGTCCCGGTTCGGACCAGCCTCGGGTCCATGGCCATCGCGTTCTACGTGGTCCTGTACCTGTCCGGTTCGAACGACATCATCGCCAAGGCGTTCGACATCTCGCTCAATGCGATGACGTGGGGTGGTCGTATCGCCCTGCTCGTCGTGCCGCCGGTTGCCTACCTGTTCGCCTATCGCATCTGTCTGGGCCTGCAGCGTCACGATCGCGAGGTGCTCGAGCACGGCATCGAGACCGGCATCATCAAGGTGCTGCCGACCGGTGAGTTCATCGAGGTTCACCAGCCTCTCGGACCGGTCGACGAGCACGGACACGGCCAGCTGGCCTACAGCGGCACCCCGGTGCCCAAGCGGATGAGCCAGGTCGGTGGCGCCTCGCCTCTGCGCCACATCCGCGGGTTCCTGTACCCGGTGAAGGAGAAGCCCGAGATCCAGGCTGCCATCGACGAGATCGAGGCCGCTGAGCTCGAGCAGCGTCGGTCCGAGGACCGCAAGCAACTGACCGACTGACCCACCTACGTTCGGCCGATCAGGGCCGCGACCTCCCCGCGGAGGTCGCGGCCCTGAAGCTTTTGGACTGTCGCGTCCGGATGTCCGGGCGTCGCCAAGGCTAGGTCAGGTGTCGAGCACACCGTCGACGGCTTCGTCGGCGGGCGCGAGGTAATCGGTGTCCAAGTCCTCCATGAGATCCATGGCGGCGTATTCGTGGTCGATCGGGAACCCGCGGTCGTCGAAGAGCGGGAGAGTTCGGCGCAGGATCAGGCCTGGACGACGTCGGTGCCGCATCGAGACGACGATGCGGACGTCGGGCCAATCGCCTTCGACGGACACCGAGGCGTCGGTCAGTCCGTCACTGAGGGGCGAGGTAGCGCCGTCTGAGCTGTGCCAGAAGCTCTCGAGGTGGTCGAATTCGTGCCGGACCTCGTCGATGTGGTCGTGGATCTGATCGTCCGGCGGCTTGCGCAGTGGTGGCGCGAATCGGGAGATGTCGACCGAGTCGGGCCTATGGACGGTGTGCATGGCGCCGAACGCCGAGACAGCCACTACCTCCACACCGTGATCGGCAGGGACAGCAAGAAAGCGACGGCGCGCCACGGCCAGCCACAGTTCGTTGCCGACCGCCTGCGCGTCCCTCACGAGGCCTCGCCCGAGATCGACCCGCATCCGCGGCCGACCTGTGTCCGGGTCGTGACCGACGGCGATCACTCGCCGATCGATCTTGTCCCCGTCGGGCGGGGCACCGACCCACCAGATCAGCCCGCCAGCGCGCACGCCGTCGCGAAGCACCGTACCCAGGTCGTCCTCCAGCCACGTCCGGCAGTAGAGGTTCGTGTGCCCGGTCGCCGGCGTATCGCCGGTGGCGGCCGGTGCGCCGTCCAGACCATCGGCGAGCAAGCTGTCCCGCGCCACCCGCAGCACGCAGGACGGGTATTCAAAGCTCCACGACCCGTGTCCGCCCGGATGGGCCAGTGGCGGCTCGGCGAGCGTCACCCACACATCCGCGTCGCGGATGCCGATCGCTCTCACCGGTGCCGGCGTGTTCACTACCCGTCGAGAGCCGTCTCGTCGCAACACGATGATCCGGCCTGGCGGCAGAGGCGGCGGTGGCGCTGGCGGGGTTCCGAGGTCGATGCCGGGCCTGTCCACGAACCACGCAGTGTCCGGGTCTGCGGCCGCCAGCGTCAGGTCACTCTCGACCTGCGAGACCCTGCAACCGTCACGCCGCACCCAGGCAACCTGCCCGCCTTCCGCGACCACGATGCCAACTCCGTCAGCCACCACGACGCGATCGATCTCGGGGTCGACCTGGCGCTCCGGCCACGGCCACCCCACCAGCGTCGTGAGCTCGTCGTCACCAATCCTCGCGGCCACTGGCCAGGACTCATCGACCAACCATGTTGCGCCAGCACTACGCACCAGGCGGGCAGGACGCAGAAAACGAATCACGTCGACGCCCACCGCTTCGACGACAGGACGCGACCACCCCGGCGGCAAGCCACCGACCGCGAGCGTATGACGCGGCACCCCCGAGAGCGACCGACTGGGACGTGCACAGGCAGACACTGTCGTACGTAGGGCGTAGTAACCCCACGCGCGGCGGGCGTCAGCCGTGGTTGGGCGGGTCGAGCAGGCCCCGGGAACCACCGAGGTAGTACTCGAACAGCAGGCCACCCACGGTGAACATCACGAGCATCAGGGCGACGATCAGCAGCCAGACCTGGACGAACGCCAGCGCCAAGCCACAGAGCGCGGCGGCGCCGGCGACGGCGACCGGCCAGTACGAGCCGGGGCTGAAGAAGCCCAGGTCGCCCGCCATCTCGGCGATCTCGGCGTCGGAGCGGTCCTCCGGACGGGGATCGATGCGACGTGACACGAAGTAGAAGAACGAACCGGAGATGCCCAGCAGCCCGCCGGACAGGACCAACGCGGAGACTCCGACGACCTCGACGTGACCCTGGTAGAGGTGGCTCCACACGCCGTAGGCGATGGCGGCGAGCCAGCAGAACGTGGCAACCCCGAGGAAGATCCTGGCTTCGGACTTCATGTCAGTTGCCGACCTCCTGGCCCTGCTTCGACGGCCCGTTGTAGGAGCGGTCGGTGTTGAACGGGTGGGTGCTGGTGGCGTACGGCGCCATGCCGGCCGCGGTCAGTGCCTTGGACTGGCGAGCGGGGTCCGTGGGGCCGATCCGCTGCAGCGCCGACAGGTAGGTCGTATAGGTCTGCATCGACACCACCCTGACCTCGAAGTTCATCTGCGAGTGGTAGGTGCCGCACAGCTCGGCGCATCGCCCGACGAAACTGCCCTTCTTCGTTGCCGTGATCTCGAACTGGTTGTCGCGAGTAGTACCGCTGGTGCCGTACGGGATGACGTCGCGCTTGAAGAGGAATTCCGGGACCCAGAACGAGTGGATGACGTCCTCGGAGTGCTCGACGAAACGAACCGTGCGGTTCTCGGGGATGACGAGGACCGGAATCTCGTCCTGCGACCCGACCGTCGACAGGTGCAACGCGGTGGTGCCGGCTCCCTGGGCCTTGCCGCTGGCGCCACAGGAGTAGGAGTTGTTGCTGGCAGCCTCGTCGCAGTCTCTGGCGGGCGCCGTCGTCGAGGCGGATTCCGAGGTGTTGGCGTTGCCGGCGAGTTGCTGCTGGCCCGGGTAGACGGTCGTGTGCTTCGTGCCCGACGGGTCGATGTAGGAGAGGTACTCGAACTGCCAGTTCCACTTGAAGGCATCGACCTGCACGACGACGTCGGGGTTCTTGGTCAATTTGTTGACGTAGTCCTCGACGACGACCGTGCGGTAGAAAAGCCCGGCGATGACGATGAACGGGAACGTGAAGCAGACCATCTCGACGGCGAAGTTGTACTTGGTCTGGCGCGGCAGCTCGTCGCTCTTCTTGCGGTAGCGGACGCACACCCAGAAGATGAGGCCCCACACGACGACGCCGAGGGCCAGGGCGGTCACGCCGGTCCAGGTCCAGAGCACGCGCATGCGCGTGGCCTGCTTGGTGACCCCGGTGGGCCAGCCGAACCGCAGATCGCGCTCCCACTGCTGCGCCGAACAACCCGACAGCACCAGGGTCAGCGTTGCAAGCAGACCCGCGATCTTCACAGGCTTACGCGACACCTAAACCACCCCTTGCAAACCCACGTCCGAGCACAGTCCCGAGACTACTTGACCTCTTTCGAACGTCCCCGGCCCGGGTGGTCGGCCATCGGCGTGCCGACCGGGATACTGGTCGGCGTGTGCGGACTGATCGGATTCCTGTCGGCCGACGGCAGCGCGGCGAGCGCCGCTGCGGGGGTGGAGGCGGCGCTGCGCGACATGCGACACCGCGGGCCGGACGAGGGCGGCGTGTGGCACGACATGGACGTGGCCATCGGATTCCGTCGACTGGCGTTCATCGATGTCGATCATTCACATCAGCCCCTGCCGTGGTTCGGCGGCCGCTACCAGCTGATCTTCAACGGTGAGATCTACAACTACCTCGAGCTGCGCGAGCGGTTGACCAGGGACTTCGGCGCCACGTTCGAGACCGAGGGCGACGGTGAGGCCATCGTGGCCGGCTACCACTACCTCGGCGAGAAGATCATCCGCGAGCTGCGGGGCATGTTCGCGTTCCTGATCTGGGATTCGCGCGAGAAGGTGCTCTTCGGCGGCCGGGACTGGTTCGGCATCAAACCGCTCTACACGATGAGCGACGAGCGCGGCACGTTCTTCGCCAGCGAGAAGAAGTCATTGCTCGATCTCGCGTCGGTCGACGCGCGACACACCGTCGACCTGACGGCGGTCCAGCACTACCTGACGCTGCAGTACGTCCCGGAACCCGCCTCCATGCACGCCGCGATCCGCCGCGTCGAGTCCGGCACGCACTTCACCCTCCGGCCCGGCCGGCCGCTGCGCGCGCACCGCTACTTCCACCCCGACTTCGCGATCCGTGCGGTCCCCGAGCCCGACAAGCTGTACCGACGGATCGCCGAGGCCCTCGAGGACTCGGTCGAGAAGCACATGCGCGCCGACCCCGACGTCACGGTCGGCTCGTTCCTGTCCGGCGGCATCGACTCGACCGCGGTGGCAGCCCTGGCCAGACGGCACAAACCCGATCTGCTGACGTTCACCACCGGCTTCGAGCGTGAGGGCTTCAGCGAGATCGACGTCGCTGCCGAGTCGGCGGCGGCGATCGGCGTCGAGCACGTCACCAAGGTCGTCACGGCCGAGGAGATGATGGAGACTCTGCCGCTGATCGTCTGGTACCTCGACGATCCGGTGGCCGACCCCGCCCTCGTCCCGCTGTACTTCATCGCTCGCGAGGCGCGCAGGCGGGTGAAGGCGGTGCTGTCCGGCGAGGGCGCCGACGAACTGTTCGGCGGGTACACGATCTATCGCGAACCGATCTCGCTGCGAGGGTTCTCCTACCTGCCGAGCACCGCCCGGCGCGGTCTGGGCCGGCTCTCGACGCGCATCCCCGAGGGCCGCCGCGGCAAGGACCTGCTGCGCCGCGGCGCGATCGGCATCGAGGAGCGCTACTACGGCAACGCGCGGATCTTCCGGCCCGACGAGATGGACGGGCTGTTTCCCGGCTACCAGCCCGACGTGTCCTACATGGACGTGACCGGTCCGCTCTACGACCGCACGACCCATCTCGACGATTCCACACGCATGCAGTACGTCGACCTGTTCACCTGGTTGCGTGGCGACATCCTGGTCAAGGCCGACAAGATGACCATGGCGAACTCGCTCGAGCTGCGGGTGCCGTTCCTCGACACCGAGGTCTTCGCCGTGGCCTCCTCGATCCCCACCGAGCTGAAGCTGACCAGGGAGACGACGAAGTACGCGTTGCGGCGGGCGCTCGAACTCATCGTCCCGGAGCACGTGATCAACCGCCCGAAGCTCGGTTTCCCGGTACCGATCCGGCACTGGCTCAAGGACGTCATGTACGAGTGGGCCCGGGCGATCATCGTCGACTCGCAGGCCGACGAACTCGTCGACCGCGCCGCCGCCCTACGCCTGCTCGAGGCCCACCGTGAAGGCCCGCACGACTACTCGCGCAAGATCTGGACGTTGCTCGTCCTGCTCATCTGGCACGGCATCTTCATCGAGGAGCGGATCAAGCCCGAGATCCCCGAACCCGTCTACCCGGTCCGGTTGTAGCGCTCAGGCCAGGTGGGGCAGCACCTCGGCGGCGCAGTCGTCGCCGTAGGACTCGGCCAACCGGGCTGCGAAGTCGTCCTTGGCGACGGTGTACTCCTGCGTGCCGAGGGTCTCGAGGACCATGGTGGCGAGCAGGCTGCCGACCTCGGCCGAGCGCTCCCAGGACAGCCCCCAGTCGCGGGCGGTGAGCAGGCCGCCGCGGAACGCGTCGCCGACGCCGGTGGGGTCTGTCTTGCTGCGCTCCTTGGCGACCGGGGTGTGCACCGTGCCGAAGTCGCCGACGATCTCGACGCCCTTGGAGCCCAGCGTCGTGACGCGCACGTTCACCTGGGCATCGACGTCGGCTGTGGTGAGGCCGGTCTTGGACTCGAGCAGTTCGCGCTCGTAGTCGTTGGTGAACAGCAGTTCGGCGCCCTCGATGAGCTGGCGGAGCTCGGTGCCGTCCATCCGGGTGACCTGCTGTGACGGATCGGCGACGAAGCGCAGATCCTTGTCGCGGCACTCGGCGCTGTGCTTGACCATCGCGGCCGGGTCGTAAGCGCTGATGACCACCAGATCGGCGCCGGTCGCGTCCCAGATCGGGCTGATCTCGATCTCGGCGGAGTCCGACATCGCACCGGCGTAGAAGGAGCCGATCTGGTTCATGTCGGTGTCGGTGGTGCACACGAACCGGGCGGTGTGCTTCGTCGGTGAGACGTAGACGTGTCCGCAGTCGACGCCGTGCGCCTCGAGGAACTCGCGGTACTCGCCGAAGTCCTCGCCGACCGCCCCGACGAGCACCGGCGACCCGCCGAGCTGGGCCATCGCGTAACAGATGTTCGGTGCCACGCCGCCCCGCTTGATCGTCAGCTCGTCGACGAGGAACGACAGCGACACCTTGTGCAGGTGCTCGGCGAGCAGCTGGTCGGAGAACCTGCCCGGAAAGTGCATCAGGTGGTCGGACGCGATGGACCCCGCGACGAGAATCGGCATGACCTGACCCTAACCAACAGCAAAGTGCGCCTTAACAGGCAACCGCGCCCCGGCGAAGATCACCAGGGCGCGGCGCGCGAGCGGAACCTATCCGCAGAAGCTGTTGCCGCAGGCGCAGCCGCCGCCGGCGTTGGGGTTGTCGATGGTGAAGCCCTGCTGCTCGATGGTGTCGGTGAAGTCGACCGTGGCGCCCCCGAGGTACGGGGCGCTCATCCGGTCGACAACGACCGGGACGCCGTGCGGCGTGAGCTCGACGTCGCCGTCGAGGATCCGCTCGTCGAAGAACAGCTGGTACTGCATTCCGGAGCAGCCACCGGGCTGAACGGCGATGCGCAGGCGCAGGTCGTCGCGGCCCTCCTGCTCGAGCAGGGCACGGACCTTCAGCGCCGCTGCTTCGGAGAGCGCGACGTCGTTCGCCGGCGCCTCCACCGGTGCGGTGCTGAGATCGACGGGGGTCTCTGTGCTGGTCATATCGCTCCTCAGAGAAACGCGGGAGGTGATCACTGCCGGATGGTGCGGTGCAGTTGGCAACCGGGATTCCCCGGCCGTCATTCCCCATCGTAACGACTCCGGCGCACGTTCCGGGTCACACGGGACACAGTTAGTCTGTGCGGTGTGAAGCTCTCCCGTCGCGGTACCGCCGCAGACACCGTGACCGACGCCGACGCCGAGCACCTCGACGACACCGACACGGGCATCGACCTGCGCAAGCCGGTCAAGGGCCGCCCCACCCCGAAACGGCGTGACGCCGAGGGTCGCAAGGGTCCGCTGACGGCACCGAAGACCCGCAAAGAGGCCTATGCACGTCAGAAGCAGCTCACGAAGCAGCAGCGGGCGGCGGGGAAGTCGGGCGCCGCGCCGCTGAAGCCACGCTCGGCCGCCGAGCAGCGGGCTGCACTGAAGCGTGGCGACGCCGACGCGCTCCCCCGCCGCGACCAGGGCAAGACCCGCAAGCTGGCGCGCGACTACGTCGACTCGACCCGCATGGCGAGCAACTACATGCTGCTGCTGTTCCCACTGCTGCTGCTCAGCTCTGCCCTGGGGATCCAGTTGCTCGAGCTCGCTGTCATCGTGATCTTCCTGGCCCTCGTCGGCGAATGGTTCATCGTCGGCCGCAAGCTGCGGGCACTGGCGATCGAGCGGTTCGGCGAGGCCGACGGAAGCAACATGTCGATCGGCTTCTACATCGGTCAGCGGGCCTACATGCCGCGCAAGTGGCGCCTGCCGTCCCCGCAGCTGCAGCGCGGCGACACGATCTGAGCGATCGGACACTATGGTGCTCGCATGATCACCAGCACCATGCAGGACGACTTCCAGCTGACGACGACCGCGATGCTGCAGCACGGCGCGCAGGTCTATCCCGACAGCGAGGTCGTCACCTGGATCGGCGGCGGTGCCCGCCGGGCGACGTTCGCCGAGATCGCAGCCAACGCCAACCGCTTCGCCGCAGCGCTCACCGGGCTGGGCGTCCGGGCGGGTGACGCGATCGGCACGTTCTGCTGGAATACCGCCGAGCACGTCGAGGCCTACTACGCCATTCCCGGAATGGGCGCGATCGTGCACACCCTGAACATCCGGCTCAAGGCCGAGCAGGTCGCGCAGATCGTCCAGCACGCCGCCGACCGGATGATCATCGTGGACGCGACCCTGGTGCCGCTTCTCGCCGCGGTCGCCCCGCAGCTGCGCAGCGTCGAGGCCTACATCGTCGTGGGTGACACCGACACCTCGGCGCTGGCCCAGCATGCGGCCGTCCACAGCTACGCCGACCTGCTCGCCGCGCAGGAACCGACCTTCGTCTGGCCCGACATCGACGAGAAGTCGGCCGCGGCGATGTGTTACACCAGCGGCACCACCGGCGACCCGAAGGGTGTCGTCTACTCGCACCGCTCGACCTACCTGCACGCGCTCGCGACGCTGGCCGCGCAGGTCACCGGGTTCGTCGAGTCCGACCGGATCCTGACGTTCGTGCCGATGTTCCACGTCAACGCCTGGGGCATCCCGTTCGGCGCGTTCATGTCCGGTTCGACGCTGCACCTGCCGGCCCAGTTCATGACGCCCGACCAGGTGTGCGAGTTCATCCGCACCGAGCGCTCGACCGTCGCCTCGGCGGTGCCGACGATCTGGAGCGGCATCATGCAGTACGGCCGCGACCACGACGTCGACCTGTCGTCGCTGCGGATGGGCACGTCCGGCGGCGCCGCCATCCCGCGGTCGCTGATGGAGGGCTTCGAGCAGACCTACGGCCTGCGCATCATCCAGGGCTGGGGCATGACCGAGACCTCACCGGTGGCCGGCATGGCCTGGCCGCCGGCCGACGTCGAGGTGGGCGGGCCCGACGAGCTGGACTGGCGTCTGAAGTCCGGCCGGGTCGTGCCCGGTGTGCAGATGCGCATCGTGTCCGACGACGGTGAGGTGCTGCCGTGGGACGGCGAGGCCGTGGGCGAGATCGAGGTCCGCGGGCCGTGGATCACCGGCTCGTACCACGCCGTCGACGTGCCCGAGAAGTTCGACGACGGCTGGCTGCGCACCGGTGACATCGGCACGCTCGACCGCCGCGGCTACTTCCTGATCACCGACCGCAGCAAGGACGTCATCAAGTCCGGCGGCGAGTGGATCTCCTCCGTCGAGCTCGAGAACCTCCTCGCCGCCAGTCCCGACGTCGCCGAGGCCGCCGTGATCGGCATCCCGGACGAGAGGTGGACCGAGCGGCCGCTGGCTGCGATCGTGCTGCGCACCGGTGCCGACGCCACCCCCGAGAACCTGGCCGCGTTCCTCGACGGCAAGGTCGCGGCGTGGCAGATCCCCGAGAACTGGACGTTCGTCGACGAGGTGCCCAAGACGACGGTCGGCAAGTTCGACAAGAAGGTGCTGCGTTCGCAGTACGCGGACGGTCAGCTCAAGGTCGAGCGCAGCCGCTAGCTCGAGGGCGCGCTCCCGGCGCGTTCCAGCGCAGCCAGCACGCGGTCGCCGGTGACCGGGTCGAACGGCAGCAGGATGTGGTCGTCGAGGTCGGTCGGGTCGAAGCTCTGGACGTATTCGTCGGTGACGCCCGGTTCATGGATGAACGACGACCCTGCAGGCGTGACGACGTCCTCGTAGCGGGTGTCGATGACCGTGTACCTGATGCCGCTGACGGCCACCGGCCCGGTGTTCAGCTTGGTGATCACCGCCGACCCGATGACCTGATCACTGCACGCCGGGCAGCCGACCGCACGCAGCGCGTCGAGTGCCCCGGGGATGTTCGCGGCCAGCGTGCCGAGGCCCAGCAACGTCGTGCCGTGAGTGGTCGGCGCCAACGCGGTGACCGAGTGGACCGAGGCCGCCCCACCGAACTTCGTGTACAGCTCGCCGAGCAGCCCGCCCTGCGAGTACCCCACGAGGTCGACCTTTGTCGTGGACGTTGCCGTGGTGACGGCGCGAACCTCGGCGGCCAGTTCCTTGACCGAGTTCTCCACCGGCGCCGTGGACTGAATCTGCGGTGGCAGCCGGGTCGCACCGTAGTTGTAGCCGAAGACGCAGTATCCGGCCGCGGAAAGGCGCGGGCCGAGGTAGTCGAAGCTGTCCTGCATGACCTCGAAGGTGCCGTTGACCAGCACCACCGGGTACGGGTGCGCCGTCGAAGGCTTGCATCCGACGTTGACCCCGGCCGGCGACGCCGCCGGGTCGACCCCGACGCCGGGCAGCGAGGCCAGGAAGCCGGCGGTGGCGATCGCGGTCGAACCGGAGCGCGGTAGCGCCGCGGGGGCCCGGGTGGCCCCAGCCGGCGCCGCCGCGCCGACGGTCGCGGCCGTGAAGATCGCCGCCACTGCGACGGACACCGTACGAGTGCGCGCCATTGCTACTCCCCCGGTTCTGCCCGGCCCTCGACCGGGTCGCCAGCAACAGCATGCCGCGGCGGGCGTTCGTTCGCACACCGGGAAGGTGATCAGGCCTCGAGCGACATCGGCCCGTAGATCTTGGTGGCGTCCTCGAGCAGGGTCACCTGTGCGACGCCGGCCGCGGACAGCTCGTGGAAGGACTCGCCCAGCCAGCTCTCGGCGTCGGACTGGTTCTGGAACGGCGGTGGCGACACGTCGGGCAGGTCGGTCAGTTCCGTGCCGTCGGCCTGCTCGAGTCGCCACGTCCAGCTCATGGGTCTCACCCTATCCGGCGGACGGCCCCGGGCCGGCCGGGCACGGCGGCGGGGTGCAGGATCGCGGCCAGCGCCTCGACGCCGTCGACCAGGCGCGGCCCGGGACGCACGATCAGTCCGTCGCCGTCGATGGCCCACACCGGGACGTCGGGCAGCACGTCCAGGACACCCCCGGCCTGTTCGGCGGCGCCCTCGAGACCGAAGCCGCAGGGCGACACGACGACGACGTCGGGGCGGGTGTCGGCGAGCGCGGCCCAGGTCGTGGGTACCGACCGCTCCCCCGGCGTCGCGCCGACCGGCTCACCGCCGGCAGCCCGGACGAGGTCGGGGATCCAGTGGCCGGCGGCGAACGGCGGATCGACCCACTCGACCATCGCCACGCGCGGCCGGTCCCGACCGGCGACCGCGTCCGCGACCGCCGCCAACCGGCCGCGCAGAGCAGCCACCACCTGCGTTCCGCGATCGCGCACGCCTGCCCGCTCGGCGACGGCGACGATCGTGCTCAGCACGTCGTCGAGCGAGTAGGGGTCGAGCGGCAGCACGTCGGCCGAGCAGCCGAGGAAGTCCAGAGCGTCGATGACCCTGCCCGACGGCAGTGCGCAGACCTGGCAGAGGTCCTGGGTCAGGATGAGATCGGGGTCGAGGCCGGCGAGCGCGTCCGCATGCAGGTGGTAGAGATCGATGCCGGCGGCTGCCTGCGAGCGCACGTAGGCGTCGATCTCGCCGGGGGTCATGCCGCTCGTGTCGTGACCGCCGACGACGACTGCTTTGTCGGTACGGGCCCGCGCCGGCTCGTTGCACTCGAAGGTGACGCCGACCAGCGCGTCGTCGAGGCCCAGGGCGTAGACGATCTCGGTGGCCGACGGCAACAGCGAAACGATCTTCACGCCGGCGCGTCCTCGAAGGTCACCGGTGCCTCGAAGGCGGCGCGACGAGCGGCGCGGCGGAAGGTGGCCAGCGCGGCCGGCCCGACGACGAGGATCGCGACGAAGTTGGTGACCGCGCGGCCGGTGTCCCACCCCAGCGAGGTCGTCGCGTCGAAGACGAGGTAGCGGTGCCACTGGGTGCTGAACGACGCGCCGGGCAGGTAGGCGATCGAGCTGGTCGGGTCGAGCGAGAACGGCCAGAACGACAGGTTCAGCATGAAGCCGAAGAAGTACCCCGACGCGGCGCCGTAGAGGGCCAGCATCAGCACCTCGGCGCGGCGCCGCGGCAGCCGCGGGAGCAGGCCGGCGAACATGCCGACCCAGGCGCAGCCGAACATCTGGTACGGCAGCCACGGCCCGACGCCGCCGGTGATCAAGGCCGAGGCGAACAGGGACGTGCAGCCGAGCGAGAACCCGAAGCCGGGGCCGAACACGTACCCGGCGAGGACGAGCACGAAGAAGACCGTCTCGATGCCCGCGGTGCCCGCCCCGAGAGGTCGCAGCGCGGCGTTCACCGCCGACAGCACGCCGAGCATGGCAATGGCCTTGGCGTCGATGCCCCCGTCGGCGATCTCGGCGAAGATCACGGCCAGCACGAGCACGAGCAGCGCGCCGAAGATCAGCGGCGGAGCGTAGGAAGCACCCAGGCTGCCCGGCTCGAGGACGAACGGCCAGAGGAAGGCGACGAAACCGAGGAACGAGGCCATCCCGACGGTCAGGACCGTACGCGGGGGTATGCGAACGGCACGGGCGGTGGTCATGATGCCTCCAGCGCTTGCGCGACTTGCCATACCGTCAGGTACGGAAGGGGTGCGAGGATCTTCGCCACCTGCGGCGCGAAGGCGGGCGAGGCGACGATGACGTCGGTGGTCGGGCCGTCGGCCACGATCTCGCCCTCGGCCATGACGACGACACGGTCGGCGGCCGAGGCGACGAACTCGACGTCGTGCGTCGAGATGACCACCGTTCGTCCCCCGGCGACCAATTCGTCGACGATGCGGATGAGTGCCTGCTTCGCCGGGTAGTCCAGCCCACGGGTCGGTTCGTCGAGCAGCACGACGTCGGGCGTCGCGCGCAGTTGCACGGCCAGCACGAGCGAGAGCCGCTGCCCCTCGGACAGGTCGCGCGGGTGCAGGTCGTCGGCGATGCCGGGCGTCAGCCGGTCGAGCAGCTCGCGCGCGGTACCGGCCGACGGGCCGGACTCGCGGTCGGCCTGCGCGAGCTCGGCCCGCACGCTGCCGAGGTAGAGCAGGTCGGCGGGCGTCTGGGGCACGAGCCCGACCAGGGTGCGGGCCTGCGCCGCGGGCAGCGTCTTCGGATCGCGGCCGCCGACGTCGACACTGCCGCGCTGGCGCGGTCCCGAACCCTGCAGCGCCCACAGCAGCGAGGACTTGCCCGATCCGTTACGACCCATCAGCGCCGTGACACGTCCGGCGTGCAGCTCGAGGTCGACGTCGCGGACGGCCAGGACGTCGCCGTAGCGCACGGAGATCCCGCGTGCACGCAGGGTCGTGGTCGGCGCCGTCGTGACCGATTGGCGCGAGGCGGGCACCGGTCGCCCGGCGACCGCGGCCCGCAACGGGCCGGCCCGGCGGCGCGCGTCGCGCACCGACAGCGGCAGCGGCTGCCAGCCCGCCAGCCGGCCGAGCTCGACCACGGGCGGGGCCACCACGCTGGTGCGGAAGACGTCGGCGGGCAGGCCGTCGGAGACCGTGCCGTCGCCGGGAACGTGGACGACCCGATCGGCGTACTGCACGACCCGTTCGAGGCGGTGCTCGGCGAGCACGACGGTGACCCCGAGGTCGTGCACCAGCCGGGTGATCGCGGCCAGCACCTCCTCGGCCGCCGTGGGGTCGAGCGCGGAGGTCGGCTCGTCGAGGACGAGCACCCGCGGGTGCGCTGTCAGCACCGAGCCGATCGCCACCCGCTGCTGCTGGCCACCGGACAGCTCGTGCAACGCGCGATGGCGCAGGTCGGCGAGCCCGAGCAGGTCGAGCGTCTCCTCGACCCGTTTGCGCATGACGTCCGACGGCACCGCGAGCTGCTCCATGCCGTAGGCGAGCTCCTCCTCGACGGTGTCGGTGACGAAGCCCGCGACCGGGTCCTGACCCACCACACCGACGACGTCGGCGAACTCCCGCGGTGGGTGCTCGGCCGTCGAGCGGCCGTCGACCGTCACGGTTCCGGCGAGCGTGCCGCCGGTGAAGTGCGGCACGAGACCGTTGATAGCGCCGAGCAGCGTCGACTTGCCCGAGCCGGTACGACCGACGACGAGGCACAGCTCGCCCTCGTCGATGCGCAGGTTGACGTTGCGCAGCACCGGCGCGGGTGCGTCGGCGTAGGTGATGGTCACCCGATCGAAGACAATCATCGCTCGCTCCGCGAGCGTCGCTCGGTGATCATGCGGCGCCGACCTTGTCGCGGATCTCGACCGGAACCGGACGAGCGGTCGGCGCTGGACGGCGGCGCACCGGCGGCGGCGCAGCGAGCGCGGCCAACCCGGCCAGCACGATGGCCAGCGTCGGGATCAGGGGCAGCGGCGGCCAGGACAGCGGGTACAGGGAGGGCGAGAGCGCAGCGGCGTCGTAGCTGCTGGAGGCGTAGACGCCCACCGCGCAGCCGATGCCACCGGCGGCAACGGTCCACTCGGGCCAGGCCCACGGGTCGGGGCGGTAGGCGGTGCGCACGACCCGACGGCCGCCGAGCGCCAGACCGAGGCAGCACAGCACGGCGCCGGCGGCGATGCCGGGCAAGCCCACCACCTGCGCGTCGGTGCCGGACAGCAGCCCGTAGGCCCCGACACAGAGCCCGCACATGCCGGCGATCAGCAGCACCGCGGTGATCCGCCTGCTGCTCCGCGTGGCCCTACCGGTACGGCCGTACCCGCGCGAGTCCATCCCCGCGGCGAGCTGCAGCGCCCGGTCGAGAGCGTCCTCGAGCACGGGGATGACGAGCGAGCGCAACGCGCGCAGGCCACGGGTGGTCCTGCCGTGCCCGGCCCGCAGGCGGCGGGCGCGCCGTACCCGCTGCGCGCTCTCGACGAGCTGCGGCGCGAACGTCAGCGCCACGATCACCGCGACCCCGAGCTCGTACAGCGCGCCGGGCAGGACCCGCAGCGCCCGCTTGGGGTTGGCCAGCACGTTGGCGGCACCGACGCAGCACAGCAGTGCGCCCAGGCGCAGCCCGTCGAGCGACGCGGAGAGCGTGGCCTCCAGCGACACCGGACCGCCGAGCTGGATGCCCGCGTACCAGGACGGTGTGTGGATGTGCGGCAGCGAGAACAGGATGTGGTCGCTCGGGGTGACGCCGCTGGCGAACACGGACCGGAAGATCACCCGGCTGACGATCACGACCAGCGCCAGGTAGAGGTAGTACTTGAAGGCTCGCGCCCACGGCGCGTCGCTGCGGCGGTAGGAGATGACGAACCCGAGCACGGCCAGCACCAGCAGCAACAGCAGCGGATTGACGGTACGGCTGGCCGCCGTTGCCAACCCGATCGCCCAGAGCCACCAGGCGATCGGATGCAGCGCGCGCGGCGGGCGCGCACCTGCGGACAGCGATCTCGTCACGAGCGTCCTTGTCAGTGCTCGGCGGCGTCGGCACGGCGGCGCCGCAGGACACCCAAGCCTCCCGCGCCACCGAGCAGCAGGACAAGGGCGACCCCGAGGATCACCGGCCATGGCGAGCCGGCGGACGACGACGTCCCGGAACCGGCCACTGCTGATGCGTCGACGATGGGCGGCGAGGCCGACGCGACGCTCGACGATCCTGCGGCCGTCACGCCCGACGACGGGGCGGGGGTGACCACGCCCCGGCTCGCGGAAGTGGGCGCCGCGGTGTGACTGCCGGTCGCCGATGCGGATCCGGCGCTGCGCGCGCCCGTACCGGCACGGACACCGGCTGAACGCGGCGAGGTGGCTACTCCACCGCCGGCCCGGGCGGTGGTGCGCGACGACCCGCCGTGGGTCGGCTTACTGCTCGATCCTGCACCACCGCCGCCCGCTGCCCGGGCGCCCGTGGCGCGCAGGGCGGCCGGGCTGATCGTGGGGCGTCCGGAGGTGCCGGCGACATCGGTGCCACCGAAGTGCCACAGCTCGACCTCACCCGGTTCGGGCTTGTCGCTCATCGCCCCGAGCTGGCTGTAGGACCACGTGTCCTGACCTTTCGGCGCGAGCCAGAAGGACCAGTACGCCGAGGCGGACGGGGTCTTGATGCAGGCGTCGTCCTTGCTGGTCGGGTACTGGGCGCCGCCGCCGAACGCGGCGTTGCCGATCCGACAGATGAAGGCGGGCCCGTCGTGGGCGTCACCGGCGGTCGTGAAGCCGCCGTCGTGCAGCAACAGGTAGCCGGAAGAGGAATCGACGCCGCAGCCACGCACGACGGGGCCGCCCCAGTGCCCGAAGTCGACCGCGACGACCGTCCCGGTCGAGGCGGTGCAGCTGCTGATCGGATCGGCCGACGCCGCCGGGGAGGTCGCGAGCCCACCGGTGACGACCAACGCCATGACCCCCAGCGATGCGACGAGACGCCTCAACTGCGGCTGCGGCGTTGCCGCCCCCCGCGGGTGCGGCCGGCGAGGACCGTCGACGTGCCGACCAACAGCATCAGCAGTGCCCAGACGAGCAGCTGCCCGCTCGGCACGCCGGTGCTCGCCAGACCACCGGAGGCCTGTGAGCCCCCCGAGGATCCGGAACTGCCCGACCCCGTGCCGCCCGAGCCCGAGCCGCCGCCCGAACCGGGGCTGCTGGGCAACTGGATCGGATGCGTGAGCGTGGTCAGCGTTGCGCCGGCCGCCGCCGGAACGGTCTGCGAGGTCGCCAGGATGTCGCTACCGGCGCCGGCGGCCGAGATACCGAATCCGCCGTCGGCGTTCTGCAACCCGGCGAGGAAGGTGTCGGCCCGCTGGACGGCCGGGTCGCTCACCGCTGCGCCCGCCGCGAGCAGTCCCTGCACGGCCAGGGCGGTCGAGTTGCTGTTGTGACCGGCTGCGCCCGTCCAGCTGCCGTCGTCGTTCTGTGCCGTGCGCAGGTACGCCAGCGCTTCTGCGACGACGTCGCCGGCCGACTTCTCGTGGGCAAGCGCCTGCAGGGCGAACCCGGTGCTGTCGACGTCCGACGTGCAGTCCGTGGCACCCGGTGCCGGCAGGATGCTCGGGAACCCGCCGTCCGAGCACCGGATGCTCGTGAGCCTGGCCAACGCTGCAGCGGGCGGCGTCTCGCCGGCGCGCTCGAAGGCCAGCACGTCGAGACTCTGCGAGGTCGTCGAGTAGGCACCGGTGAAGTCGCCCGCGTCCGTGCAGACGTACTCGGCTCCCGGCGCGGCGCAGACATCCTTGCTCAGCTGGGCCAGCAGGTCGTAACCGCCGAACGCGTGCGGATCCTGTCCGGCGATCTCGGCAACGACTGCGAGCTTGCCTAGCGACCCCGCGTACGGACCACCGTTCTTCCCGTCCGGATCGGCGTAATCGGCGACATGCGCCGCGAGGAACGCGACGATCTTGGTCAGGGTGGTGTCCTGGGTGCCGGTCGACGCAAGGGCGATCGCCACGTTAGCGGTGTTGCCGAAGTCCGGTCCGAAACCGCCGTCGTACTCGAGATGGTCGCCGTCGACGAGCTTGCCGACGAGCCACGCTGCGCCGGCGTCGGGGTTCGGGTTCCCGGCGGGCGGGTCCGAACTGACGTCGTCGGTCAGGGTCGCGAAGGACGTGCCGACGAGACCGCCGACGACCTGCGTCGAGGCCCGGACATCGGAATCGCCGCCGCTCGCGGCGACAGCGAAACCGCCGTCCGAGTTCTGCAGCCGGGCCAGGAAAGCGGTGGCCGAACGGATGGCGCCGCGGTAAGTCGACGTGTCCAGGCCGAGGCCCTGGATCGCGAGCGCTGCCGAGTTGGTCGAGTCGCCGGCCGCCCCGGGGAACCCGCCGTCGGACTCCTGCTTCGTGGCGATCCACGCGAGTGCCTTGCTCACGGCCGCGTCAGCCTCGGCTCCGCCCACGAGCTCGAGGGCCATCGCCGCCAACGCGGTGCTGTCGACGTCGGAGTCGCCGGTGGTCGGGATGACGCTCGAGAAGGCGCCGCTGCTCTTCTGGATGCTCTCGAGGTAGGCGATCGCGGCGGCCGCGCCGGAGGTGTCGCCGGCCCGCAGCTGGGCGATGACACCCAGGGCCTGCGAGAAGGTCGACTGCGCGTAGAGGTAGTTGCCCTTCGCCGCGCACCCGCTGTCGGTCTTCGCCGTGCAGACGACATCGTCGAGCGCCTTGATCAGGTCGTGCCCGCCGAAAGAACGCGGATCGTTCCCGGTGGCCTCGGCAAGCAGCGCCTCCTTGGCGATCGAACCGCCGCTCGCCGAGTCGGTGCCGATGCCGGTCCAGCCGTCGGCGTTGCGTCCGGCGCCGTCCTTGGTCCCGGAATCGAAGAACGCGACGATCTTGGCCAGGGTGGCGTTGTCGGTGCCGGTCGCGGCAAGTGCAAGAGCGCCGTCGACGGTCAGCCCGAAGTCGGCGTAGCCGGTGTCGTAGGGGTCGTAGTACTCGCCTTTCGACAGCTGGGAGACCAGGTAACTGACCCCCTTGGCCAGGTCGGCCGTGGGTGCCTGGGCGGCGCTGCGCGAGGCGGTGGCCGGTCGCGCAGCCGCGGCCGCGGGGAGCCCGGCGCGGACCTGGTTGGGGGTGAACGCCGGCCGGCCGGTGCTGCCGGCGACGTCGGTGCCACCGTGGACCCAGGCCTCGACCTCACCGGCGACGGGCTTGTCGGAATACGCACCGAGCGTGCTGTAGGTCCAGGTGTTCGCACCCTTCTTCGCCAGCCAGAACGACCAGTAGGCCGTCGACGACGGGGTGCTGACGCACTTCTCGGTGGCCGGGGTCGGGTACTGCGTGCCGCCGGCGAACAGCGGGTTGCCGATGCGGCAGACGAACTGCGGGCCGTCGTGCTGCGTGCCTGCGGTGGTGAACCCCGCAGTGGTCAGCAGTGCGATACCGGTCGTCGGCGCGGGGTCACACCCGCGGACGATCGGACCGGTCCAGGTGCGGTAGTCGACCGCGACGAGCGCGCCTGTGGTCGTCGTGCACGAGCCAGCCGGTCCGACGACGCTGCCGACCGCCGCCGGCTTCGGCTTCGGCTTCGGCGCAGCAGCGACCGTGACGGTGCGCTTGGACGAGGAGGTCCTGTACCGCTCCTTCGCCCCCGAGTACCGGGCGACGACGGTCCGGCGTCCGGCGGTGCGAAAGGTCGTGCGGCAGGTGGCCCTGCCGGTGCTCCGGCCGACCGGGCGCGAGCCGCAGGACGCGAGGGTCCTGCCACCGGCGGTGAACCGCACCGTGCCGCTCTTCGGCTCAGGCCTGACGGTCGCGGTCAGCGTGACCGCCTTGCCGACCGTCGCCCTGGCCGGGGCCAGCGAGGTATGCGTCGACCTCGCCTTCGAGGCCGCGTTCGGAGCGGCGGTCGCCGGACCGGCGAGCGTCACGCCCGACAGGACGACGGCCAGGGTGGCGACACCGGCGACGAGGGCGACGGCGGAGCTGCGACGCATGAAGACCCGTTCTGTGAGGTTCTCACGCGCAGCGGTTCGTGCCAGGCGCTCGAAGGCGCACCGAACACGAATCCCCGCATCTTCACCTGGTCGGTGGAGACACGGGGACGGGACGGATCGCAGCAGCGATCCGGCACCGTCCCGCGGACCGCGACGAGACATTGGCCTGTCCTGCCCTGGAAGGCATTCCGACTGGCCGCGGCGAAGCGGCATCACGGCTGCGGGTCAGTGCCGGGGTCTCACCGGGCTTTCCCTACCAGGGACGGGTGTTGCTAGGGACCGCCTGAGGACTGCGGCGAGGTCACGGTAACCCCGCGTCGAGCCGAGGGCCAACGCGGGGGTGAGGTGACCCGCACCTGACCTACGGTCCGGGCATACTTAGCCGGTGACCGAGGCCCCCATCGATCTCGTTGCCGTCGGCGAGGACGTCGAATGGACCGACGCAGGGCGCGCCGCCCAGGTGCGATCCCTCGCGAGCTCGGTCGGCGGACGGCTCGGCGAACTGATCGAGTGGCTGGCCGCGACGCAGGGCCACACCGGCCAGCACGCTCTGGTCGTCGCACCGAAGCAGGTGCGCTGCGTCGTGCTCGGGCCGGTGAGCGAGGCGGTGGCCGTGCTGGCCGACGACCTGGGCGTGCACGTCCGTGCACTGTCGGTCCCCGAGTCCGACACCCCTGAGCGCGCGTTCGCACTCGGGTTGGGGGCGGCCGACGACGAGATCGACTCGGGCGCCGACCTGCTGATCGTCGCCGATCCCGACGACTCGGTCTGCTCGGCCATGATCGTCGCGGTGCTGACCGGTATCGAGCCGGTTGCACTGCTGCCTCGGGGCGCGGCGGCGACCGACACCGACGCCTGGATCGCGAACGCCACTGCGCTGCGGGACGGCCGTCGACGGTTGGCCGGGTTCCGCAACGACCCGTCGGAGCTGCTCGGCGCGCTCGGCCACCCACCGATGGCTGCGACGGTCGCGCTGGTGATGCGCACCGTCGCCCGTCGTACCGGGCTGATCCTCGACGGCGCGGCGGCTGTCACCGCGGCCCTGCTCTGCCACGACGTGCAGGCACGGTCCGCCCGGTGGTGGCAGATCGCCGACGCCGGCGCCAACCCGGTCCAGCGCCGCGCGGCCACCGAGCTCGGCCGGCGTCCGCTGCTCGACCTCGCCGCACCGAGCGGCAACGGCACTGCCGGGCTACTCACCGTCCCGCTGCTCCGCGCCGCGGCCGCCCTCGCGGCGGGTGGGGCGTGACCCGCGGCCTGTCGAAGGACGAGCACGACAACCAGAACTACAGCGACGCCGTCACCTGGCACGTGCGGGTGGCCGCGGCCTGGAGTTGGCGGCTGCTCGTCATCGGCGCCGCGATCTACGTCCTGGCGAAGATCTTCGATCGCATCGAGCTGGTCGCGTTCTCCTTCGTCCTCGCGCTGTTCTTCACCGCGGTGCTGCATCCGCTCGAGAAGATGCTGCGCCACCTACCCGGTCCACGCTCGGTCTCGGCCGGGCTCGCGCTGCTCATCGGCCTGCTGGTGCTCGGCGGTATCGGGTACTTCGTGGTCTGGCAGATAAGCCGGCATTCCGACGAGCTCGCGAACCAGGTGTCCGACCTCGTCGACAAGACCCGCAACTACCTGCGCACCGGCCCGCTGCACCTGAAGTCCGCCGACCTGGACAAGATCGCCAACAACATCAGCAGCACGATCAAGAACAACCAGGGCGCGCTCGTCAGCGGCGCGATCGACACCGTCACGACCGTCGTCGAACTGCTGGGCGCGCTGCTGCTGATCCTGCTGTCGACGTTCTTCCTGCTGCGCGACGGCGCGGCCATCTGGACGTGGACGCTGCGTCTGTTCCCCCAGCGCGCGCAGGAGCGCATCGACCACGCGGGTCACGTGGGCTGGCGCACCCTCGGCGGGTACATGCGCGGGCAGGTGCTGATCGCCCTGTTCCACGGCATCGCGGTGATGATCATCCTGTTCATCCTGCAGGTGCCGCTGGCCGCCGCACTCGGCGTGTTGATCTTTCTCGGCTCCTTCATCCCACTGGTCGGCCTGACCGTCGCGGGCGCGCTCTGTGTCGCGGTGGCGCTGCTCGAGGACGGCCTGACCGCCGGCATCGTCGTCGCCGTCGCGATCATCGTGCTCGTCCAGCTCGAGGCGCACCTGCTGCAACCGTTGATCATGAGCCGCAGTGTGGAGGTGCATCCGCTCGCCATCGCGCTGTCCGTCCTCACCGGCACGACGCTCTACGGCGTCGTCGGAGCGTTGCTCGCCGTTCCGCTGGTGGCCTTCGTGAACTCGACGGTTCACGCGCTGCGTGACACCCCGGCGTTGCCGGTCGAGGGTTCGACGTTCCCGGTGCAGCACCGCGAGGAGGTCGGCGGCGACCCGGTGGACATCACGGAACCCGAGGACGCCGAGAAGGGCTGACGTCCCGTCAGCGGACGTGTGATTCGACGAACGGCGGCTTGACGACGCGCACCGCACCGCGCCTGCCGCGGACGTCGATCGCCAACTCGTCGCCGTCCTGGACACCGACGTCGGTGGCGATGAGCGCCAGCCCGATCCCCACCCGCAGCGACGGCGAGAACGTCCCGCTCGTCACCTCACCGACTTCGGTGCCGTCGGCGCCGAGCACCGTCATGTGCGCGCGGGGGATGCCGCGGTCGAGGGCCTGCAGCCCGCGCAGCGTCCGCCGGGGACCGCTCTCGCGCTCGGCCACCAGCGATTCGCGTCCCCAGAACCGGTCCTTGCCCCAACCGACCGCCCAACCCGAACGGGCCTGCAGCGGCGTGATCTCCAGCGAGAGGTCCTGCCCGTGCAGCGGGTAACCCATCTCGGTACGCAAGGTGTCGCGTGCACCCAGCCCGGCGGGCATGCCACCGAAGCCGGCTGCGACGTCGGTCAACGCATCCCACAGCGCCGGCACGACGTCCCACGCGGGGAGCAGCTCGTAACCGTGCTCGCCGGTGTAACCGGTGCGGCAGACCCGCACCGGCTGGCCGGCCCATTCGGCGTCGGCGTAGGCCATGTAGCTCAGGTCGGCGGGCAGTCCGACGGCGGCGAGCACATCCTGCGACCTCGGGCCCTGGACGGCCAGCACCCCGTAGTCACGGTGCTGCCCGACCACCTCGATCCCCTCGGGCGCCGCGGCCTGCAAGCGGGTGACGACCTCGGCGGTGTTCGCCGCGTTGGGGACGAGGAAGACGTGCTCGTCGTCGACCAGGTAGGCGATGAGGTCGTCGACGACGCCGCCCGAGGCGTCGCAGCACAGGGTGTACTGCGCCTGCCCCGGGCCGATCCGGGCAAGATCGTTGGACAGCGTGGCATTGACGAAGTCACGCGCACCGGGCCCGCGGACGACCGCCTTGCCGAGATGCGAGACGTCGAAGACACCCACGGCCTCGCGGACGGCCGCGTGCTCCTTGAGCACCCCGCCACCGCTCGCGGTGTACTCGATGGGCATCTCCCAGCCGCCGAAGTCCGCCATCTTCGCGCCGAGTGCCATGTGCCGCTCGTGCAGGGCTGAGGTCAGCAACGTGCTCATGGCGCCAACCTACGTCAGCAGCAGCCGGACCCCGGACCTACGATCAGCATCATGTCGCCCGCCGCACCGTCGCCCGCGCCGTCCGTGTCCGTCGTCGCGCCCACGGCGCAGATCCGGGCCGACGCCGTGGTCGTCGGCGTCCACTCGAGCGCCGAAGGACCGCGGATCGCCGCGGGCGCCGACCTCGTCGACGCAGCACTGGGCGGCCGCCTCTACGAGGCACTGCGTGCGCTCGGCGGCACCGGCCGGCCGGACGAGGTGCTCAAGGTCCCGACGCTCGGCCTCGCCGACTTCCCGCTCGTCGTCGCCACCGGCCTCGGCCCCGACGACGCCGGCGACCCGGCCGAGGCCGCGCGGCGCGCGACGGGCGCAGCCCTGCGGACGCTGACCGCTCAACGCCGCGTGCACCTGGCGATCGACGCACCCGCCGGCGCGCTCGCCGAGGGTGCGCTGCTGGGCGCGTACGCCTTCACCGACTACAAGCCGACCGCCGCCAAGCGGGCGCTGCGCACGATCACGATCGCGGCGGGCCCGTCGGCACGCGCCGCGGTGAAGCGGGCCCAGGTCATCGCCGAGGCCGTGGCGCTCACCCGCGACCTCGTCAACACCCCACCCAACGACCTGTATCCCGAGTCCTTCGCCGAACGCGCCCGGACTCTCGCCGAGGCTCGCGAGCTGTCCGTCGAGGTGCTCGACGAGAAGGCGCTGCGGCGGGGCAAGTTCGGCGGCATCCTGGGGGTCGGCCAGGGCAGCGCGCGGCCGCCGCGGCTGGTGCGCATCAGCTACCGGCCGGCGAAGGCCGGGGCGCACCTCGCGCTGGTGGGCAAGGGCATCACCTTCGACACCGGCGGCCTGAACCTCAAGACCGCCAACATGGCTGCGATGAAGTCCGACATGGGCGGCGCCGCGGCAGCCATCGCGAGCGTGCTGGCGATCGCGGCGCTGAAGCTGCCGGTGGCTGTCACCGCCACGGTGCCCATGGCCGAGAACATGCCTTCGGGTACGGCATACCGGCCGTCGGACATCCTGCGCATGTACGACGGCAGCACCGTCGAGATCGGCGACACCGACGCCGAGGGTCGGGTCATCCTCGCCGACGCGCTGGTACGTGCCGGGCAGGACGACCCCGACTACCTCATCGAGGCCTCGACGCTCACCGGCGCGCAGGTCGTCGCGCTCGGCCCCCGCCTGATCGGCGTCATGGGAACCGACGACTGGCGCGACGTCGTGGTCGCGGCCGGCGTCTCTGCGGGCGAAGGGCTCTGGGCCATGCCGTTGCCCGACGAGCTGCGGGCGAACCTCGACTCCCCCGTCGCCGACATCGCGAACATCCCGGGCGAGCGGTGGGCCGGAATGCTCGTGGCCGGCCGGTTCCTGGGTGAGTACGTGCCCGACGGTGTGCCGTGGGTGCACCTCGACATCGCGGGACCGGCGTTCAACCAGAGCGCTGCGCGCGACTACACGCCCAAGGGTGGCACCGGAGCCGGCGTGCGAACCATGATCGCCGCGGCCGAACACCTCGCTTCCCGGTAGCCACCGCACACTCATCGCCGCTGCGCCTCAGCGGCGGACGGAACGCATCCGCTCGGGGTAGCCGACCTCGGCCACGTCGAAGCAGGGCAACGCGTGCTTGCGGGCGAACGCCCCGACCCAGCGCTGGTTCGGCACGCGCCGTCGCGTCCACTCGCCGTCGTCGGCCACCAGCACGAGAGATGCCTCGGTCACCGACGTCCGCGGCTCGAGGAAGGCCTCGACACCGGTTCGGGAGCGCGCGAAGTCGCGCAGGTGCCCGGTGTCCGACCGCGAGGCGGTACGCAATGTCCCCGGGCGGGGGCGGTGCAGGTTGAGCAGCGGCATCGTCTCTCCTTCGACATCCTGACGGTGCCCAGCCCGGCTGTGGATTGCTGCGGAGCAGTCCGAGTGCTCACAGTGAGTCGACTCCTCTGTGAACCCCTCATCGAAGGGTGCCAAGATGAGCAGGCAATCCAGCACGCCCACGGCCGACCTGCCGGTGGCGTACGTCAGCAGCTAGGAGCACGCGTGGCAGACAACCGGTCCGATCTCGTCATCCTGGGCGGCGGCAGCGGCGGATACGCAGCAGCGCTGCGCGCGGCCGAGCTCGGCAAGTCCGTGGTCCTCATCGAGAAGGACAAGGTCGGCGGTACCTGCCTGCACCGCGGCTGCATCCCGACCAAGGCGCTGCTGCACGCCGGCGAGGTCGCCGACAGCGCGCGCGAGAGTTCGACGTTCGGTGTCAACGCCACGTTCGAGGGCGTCGACATGGCCGGCGTCAACAAGTACAAGGACGGCGTGATCGGCAAGAACTGGAAGGGCCTCACCGGGCTCATCAAGTCGCGTGGCATCGAGATCGTCGAGGGCGAGGGCACCCTGGTCGGCCCCAGGACGGTTCAGGTCGCCAAGCAGGACGGCACGAGCGACAGCTACACCGGCGAGAACCTGATCCTTGCCACCGGCTCGTACTCGCGGACCCTGCCCGGGCTCACCCTCGACGGCCGACGCGTCATCGCCAGCGAGCACGCGCTGCAACTCGATCATGTCCCCGAGTCCGCGATCGTGCTCGGCGGCGGGGTCATCGGCTGCGAGTTCGCGTCGGCCTGGACGTCGTTCGGCACGAAGGTCACGATCGTCGAGGCGCTGCCGCACCTCGTCCCCCTCGAGGACGAGTCGAACTCCAAGCAGCTCGAGCGGGCGTTCCGCAAGCGCAAGATCGACTTCAAGCTCGGCACCCGGTTCGAGAGCGTCGAGACCACCGACACCGGCGTGATCGTCCACCTCGACGGCGGCGCCACCCTCGAGGCCGAGCTGCTGCTCGTCGCCGTCGGTCGCGGGCCCGTGTCGCAGGGCCTCGGCTACGAGGACCAGGGCCTGCGCATCGAACGCGGCTTCGTCGTCACCGACGAGCTGCTGCGCACCTCACTCGACGGCGTCTACGCCGTCGGCGACCTGATCTCGATCAACGGCGGGCCGCACCTGCAGCTGGCCCACGTCGGCTTCGCCGAGGGGATCCTGGTCGCCGAGCAGATTGCCGGGTTGCCGGTCGTCCCGATCGACTACGCCGGCGTCCCGCGGATCACCTACTGCCAGCCCGAGGTCGCCTCGGTCGGGCTCTCGGAGGCCGACGCCGCGCAGATGTACGGCGCCGACAACATCAGGACCGTCACGTACGACCTGTCCGGCAACGGCAAGAGCGCGATCCTGAACACGAAGGGCGCGGTCAAGCTCGTGGCCCGAAATGATGGTCCCGTCATCGGCGTCCACATCGTCGGCGACCGCGTCGGCGAGCTGATCGCCGAGGCCCAGTTGATCTACAACTGGGAGGCGTTGCCGAGCGAGGTCGCCCAGCTCGTGCACCCGCACCCCACCCAGTCCGAGGCCATCGGTGAGGCGCACATGCTGCTCGCCGGCAAGCCCCTGCACGTGCACGAATAGCTCGTCCGCCCACCCGCCTGCCGGACCATCTGAAGGAGTTCCTCAACCATGTCGACGTCCGTGACCATGCCGCGACTCGGTGAGAGCGTCACCGAGGGCACCGTGACCCGCTGGCTCAAGGCCGAGGGCGAGCACATCGACGCCGACGAGCCCCTGCTCGAGGTCTCCACCGACAAGGTCGACACCGAGGTGCCGTCGCCCGCGTCGGGCACGCTGCTCTCGATCAAGGTCCAGGAGGACGAGACGGTCGAGATCGGCGTCGAGCTCGCTGTGATCGGCGAGGCCGGTGACAGCGGCGGATCGTCCGACAGCGCCCCGGCCGCAGCGCCCGCCCCTGAGCCGGAGCCCGAACCGGAACCGGAACCTGCCGCGCAGGCCGAACCCGAACCGGCTCCCGAGCCCGCACCCGTCGCGCAGGCCGAGCCGACGCCCGCACCGGCGGCCACGGCCGCTCAGACACCTGCTGCACCGGTGCCCCAGCAGGCCGACTCCGAGGACGTCGCCGGCGCCTACGTCACGCCGCTGGTGCGCAAGCTGGCCGGCGAGCACGGCGTCGATCTCGGCGCCGTGCAGGGCACGGGCGTCGGTGGACGCATCCGCAAGTCCGACGTCCTGGCCGCGGCCGAGGTCGCTGCCGACAAGGCCGCAGCCGAGACGTCGTCGGCTCCCCCGGCGGCTGCCCGTTCGGCCGCCGGCCCGAGCGACAAGCCGGTCGCCGCCGCGACCGCCGTCGCCACGGCGACGCATCAGCGGGGCAAGACCGAGCCGCTGTCGCGGATGCGCCAGGTGATCGCCACCCGGATGGTCGAGTCGCTGCAGATCTCGGCCCAGCTGACCACCGTGGTCGAGGTCGACGTCACCCGCATCGCCCGGCTCCGGCAGCGGGCCAAGGCCGAGTTCGAGGCCCGCGAGGGCGTCAAGCTGACCTTCCTGCCGTTCTTCGCATCGGCTGCCATCGAGGCGCTGAAGGCACATCCGGTGGTGAACTCCTCCATCGATCTCGAGAGACGAGAAGTCACCTTCCACGACGCCGAGCACCTGGGCATCGCGGTCGACACCGAGCGCGGCCTGCTCGTGCCCGTGATCCACGACGCGGGCGACCTGAACCTGGGCGGCCTGGCCCGCAAGATTGCCGACCTCGCCGAGCGCACCCGCACCAACAAGGTCAGCCCGGACGAACTCGGCGGCGGCACGTTCACCCTGACCAACACCGGTAGCCGCGGGGCCCTGTTCGACACCCCGATCATCAACCAGCCGCAGGTCGGCATCCTGGGTACCGGTGCAGTCGTCAAGCGTCCCGTCGTGATCGATGACGACGACCTCGGCGAGACGATCGCGGTGCGCTCGATGGTCTACCTGGCACTGTCCTACGACCACCGAATCGTCGACGGCGCCGATGCCGCCCGTTTCCTGGTCACCATGAAGCAACGACTCGAGGCGGGGGCGTTCGAGCGCGCGCTCGGCCTCAGCTAGGACGACGACATGATGGTCCTGCTTGCCGGGGCGTCGGGCCTCATCGGCCCGGTGCTGCGCGAGACCCTGCTCGCCGACGGACACACCGTGCGCACCCTGGTGCGGCGTGAACCGACCACGCCGGCCGAAGATCGCTGGGACCCGGCTGCCGGGTTGATGGACCCCGGCGTGCTCGACGGCGTCGACGTCGTGGTGTGCCTGTCCGGGGCAGGCGTCGGCGACAAGCGCTGGACCGACAAATACAAGAAGGCGATCGTCGACAGCAGGGTCGACACGGTCGGCACCCTGGCCACCACCATCGCCAAGACCGGCAGCACGGCCAAGCTGGTGTGCGCGTCGGCGGTCGGCTACTACGGCGACACCGGTGATCGACGCATCGACGAAACGGCCTCGGCCGGCGACGGTTTCCTGCCCGACGTCTGCGTGCAGTGGGAGCGCGCGGCCGACCCCGCGCGAGCGGCGGGTGTCACGGTCAGCCATCTCCGAACCGGGCTGGTGCTGGCCAAACACGCCGGTTTGCTGCCGCGGCTGGGTTTTTTCGTCAAGCTCGGCATCGGCGGCAGGCTCGGCTCGGGCCGCCAGTACTTCCCGTGGATCTCGCTCACCGACGAGGTGGCCGCCATCCGATTCGTCATGGACAACGACGTACCCGGCCCGGTGAACCTGACGGCGCCCAACCCGGTGACCAATACCGAGTTCACCAAGACCCTCGGCTCGCTGCTGCACCGGCCGACGCTGTTCCCGGTGCCCGGCTTCGCGGCCCGCATCGTGCTCGGTGAGTTCGCCGGCGACGTGCTGACCGGCCAGAATGCCGTTCCGGCTGCGCTCGAGGCCGCGGGGTTCCGCTTCACCCACCCGCACCTGCGCGCTGCGCTGGAGTCCGAACTCAACTGAACCGAACCGCGATCATGCTCGCTCCTGTCGGGCGATCCGGGCCGAGGCTGCCGGGCCGACGAGGGTGAGACGCATCCGGGTCGGCCCGACTCCCGCCGCCTGCCCGCGCGTCGACCCGGAGCACACCAGCGCGGTGGTCGGCAGGGTCGCGGCAGCCGTGACAATCACGCGGCCGGCCCCGACGGTGACCTGCACGCCCTGATAGGTCGTGCGGACACCGTGCAACCCGCACCCGGTCGGGACGATGCGCAGCAGCAACGCGGTATCGGCCTGCAGCAACGCCGCCGACGCGTACACCTCGCGCAGCAGGTCGGGACGCCGTTCGGCGAACGCCCGGCCGCGCAGCGCGTCGAGGGCGGCGATCCGCGCGGGCCAATCAGCAGGCGCCGCCGCGGCCGACGTCGTCGATCGGGTCGCGCTGCGCACCGGCGGCTGCGCCCCGGCCGAGGTGTCGAGGTGACGCAACAGCACCAGTCCGCCGGCACCGAGCACGAGCGCGACCACCAGTGCCACACCCACGGTGGCCGGCCGCGATCGACGCCGGCGATCGGAGCGCCGGCGGGGCGGCCGTGGGATCTGCGGGCGTGGCCGTGGGCCGACCCGGCTCGTCGGCGGTGGTGCACCGGGTCGGAGCGGCAGGTCGGTCACGGGCCGGGAGAACGACGGCCGGTCGAACTGCGCCACCTCGACGTCCGCCCGCTCGCGGCGGGCGGGCCGGGCCGGCGGGGTGGCCGAGTGCCGCCCGCCCCGCGGACGTGTCTCGGTGGGCGCGGGCGGCACGACCTCGCGCAGCGCCGGCTCGCGGCGCGCGCGGCCGGCGTCGAGTTCGACCGCCACCGGGACGCCGCTGTGCCGCAGATCGAGGGCGAACGCAGCTGCTGTCCCCCGCCGGCCCGGGCTGCGATCGAGTGCCCGGCACAGCACGGCGGCCATCGCATCGGGGACGCCGGCCTCGGCCAGCCGGGTGGGCAGCACACCGAGGTCGCCGGTGCGGGCCCGCGCGAGCACGTCCTCGACGTCGGAACCGGGCCACGGCACCTCGCCGGTGAGGGCGTGCAGGGCCGTGGCCGCCAGCATGAACACGTCGCTCAGCTCGGACGGGATGCCGCCGAGCGCCACGCCGGGGTCGACGTAGGCGGGTGTGCTCTCGGCGTCGTCCTGCTCCCCCGTCAATCGGGCGACACCGAGGTCGGCCAGCAGCGCGTTGCCGCCCGCGGTGAACAGGATGTTGGCCGGCGTGACGTCGCCGTGCACGACGCCCGCAGCGTGTACGTGGGCCAGCGCTGCAGCGACCGGCGCGATGGCGGTGATCACTTCACCGGGCGTCAACCGTCCACGGGCAGCGAGCAGTTGCGCGAGCGAACCGCCCTCGGCGAGATCCAGCACGAGCACGACCTCGTCGTCCTCGGGTACCAGCGCGTGCAGCCGCACCAGGTGAGGGTGTTCGAGGACGCTGAGCTTGGCCGCCTCGGCCGCGGCCCGCCGCACCTGCACCTCGTCGCGGACCGGCAGCCGTTTGAGCGCGACCTTCTCGCCGGTCGCGGCGACGCGCGCCCGCCACACCTCGCCGGACCCGCCCTGGCCCAGCAGGTTCTCGACCACGTACCCCCGCAGTCGCCACGCGCCACCCATGCCGCAACCCTAGGCAGCCGCTCGCCGCCCATCGGGGTTATCCACACGCCCGGAATCCCTAAGATCTCGCTCATGACCGCCGACGGACCGACCATTCTCGCCACCTCGGGTGGCATCGTGCCTGCCGACCGGATCCGCTGGGAGTTGGGTCCGCTCACCGAGTACGCGATCGACCTCGCCGGTGTCGACGGCCGTCGGCCCAGGGTGTGTTTCCTGGCTACCGCTCTCGGCGACGACAGCAGCACGATCTACAACTTCTACGCAGCCGCCCAGCAGCGTGGACTCGACGCGTCGCACCTCGCGACGTTCGGCATGCCCAACGTCGAGGACGTCACCGCCCACCTGCTCGAGCAGGACGTCGTGTGGGTCTGGGGTGGCAGCGTCGCAGGCCTGCTGGCGATGTGGCGCCTGCACGGATTCGACGACGCCATGCGCACCGCGTGGGAGGCAGGCGTCGTGCTCACCGGCGTGTCGGCCGGCTCGATCTGCTGGCACGTCGGCGGCACCACCGACTCCTTCGGCCCGCGGTTGCAGCCGATCACCAACGGCCTCGGGCTGGTGCCGTTCTCGAACGGCGTCCACTACGACTCCGAGGACCAGCGCCGGCCGCTGTTCCAGTCGCTGGTCGCCGACGGGACACTGCCCGCCGGCTACGCCACCGACGACGGCGTCGGTCTGCTGTACCGGGGAACGGAGTTCGTCGAGGCGGTCAGCGAGCGCGACGGCAAGGGTGCCTACTTCGTCGAGCGCGACACCGGCGGCACGGCCGTCGAGACGCGCATCGACCCCCGCCGCCTCTGACGGGTGGGGACTAGATTCGGCGGGGTGAGTGAGCTGCGCGTCATCCGGTCCGGCCTCGTCGCCTACGACGACGCGTGGGCGCGCCAACGCCAGATCCACGCCGACGTCGTGGCCGGGCGGGCGCCCGACACCCTGCTGCTGCTCGAGCACCCGTCGGTCTACACCGCGGGCAGGCGCACCGAGGCCTGGCAGCGGCCCACCGACGGCACGCCGGTCATCGACGTCGATCGCGGCGGGTTGATCACGTGGCACGGCCCGGGCCAGCTCGTCGGCTACCCGATCCTGCGACTGCCCGACCCGGTCGACGTCGTGGCCTACGTGCGTCGTTTGGAGGCGGTGCTCGTCGAGGTCTGCGCCGAGGTCGGCGTGGCCGCCGGCCAGGTTCCGGGCCGCAGCGGCGTCTGGCTCGCCGCCGACGACCGCGGACCCGAACGCAAGATCGCCGCGATCGGCATCCGGGTGGCGCAGGGAGTCACACTGCACGGCTTCGCGCTGAACTGCGACCCCGACCTGAGTTTCTTCGACCGCATCGTGCCCTGCGGCATCACCGACGCCTCGGTCACCAGCCTGTCCCGGGAGCTCGACCGCGACGTCACCGTGACCGAGGTACTGCCGGTCGTGGAGCGCCACCTGCCCGCCCTGGCCGCGGGGCTGAGCGCGACGGTCTGACCGCTCGTCCGGCGTAGGCTCGATCCCGTGACTTCCGTTCGTCCCACCGTCCCCGAAGGTCGGCGCCTGCTGCGCATCGAGCAGCGCAACACCGAGACACCGATCGAACGCAAACCCGAGTGGATCAAGACCCGGGCGAAGATGGGTCCCGAGTACAAGGCACTGCAATCGCTGGTCAAGAGCGAGGGCCTGCACACGGTCTGCCAGGCGGCCGGGTGCCCCAACATCTACGAGTGCTGGGAGGACCGCGAGGCCACGTTCCTCATCGGCGGCGACCAATGCACCCGACGCTGCGACTTCTGCCAGATCGACACCGGCAAGCCCCAGGCTCTCGACGGCGACGAGCCCCGGCGGGTGGCCGAATCCGTGCGGACCATGCAGCTGCGGTACGCCACGATCACCGGTGTCGCGCGTGACGACCTGCTCGACGGCGGCGCGTGGCTCTACGCCGAGACCGTCGACCAGATCCACGCCGTGAACCCGGGCACCGGCGTCGAGTTGCTGGCTCCGGATTTCAACGCCGTTCCCGAGCTCCTGGCCCAGGTCTTCGCGTCGCGTCCCGAGGTGTTCGCGCACAACGTCGAGACGGTGCCGCGGATCTTCAAGCGCATCCGCCCGGGTTTCCGCTACGAGCGCTCCCTCGACGTCATCCGGGCCGCCCGCGCCGACGGCCTGATCACCAAGTCCAACCTCATTCTCGGCATGGGCGAGGAACGCCACGAGATCAGCGAGGCGCTGCAGGACCTGCACGACGCGGGTTGCGAGTTGATCACGATCACGCAGTACCTGCGCCCGTCGCCGAAGCACCACCCGGTGGAACGTTGGGTCAAGCCCGAGGAGTTCGTCGCGCTGCGCGAGGAGGCCGAGGAGATCGGCTTCGCGGGGGTCATGTCCGGGCCGCTCGTACGCTCGTCCTACCGCGCCGGACGCCTCTACCAGCAGGCGATCGCGGCTCGCGCGTAGCCCGGAACCCCGCCTGCACACACCCGCCACACCCGGCGGGACGTCGGCACAACTATCCTCGGCCGTATGGCCAAAACTGCCGGGGCCGGCAAACCTGCGAAGCTGTCACGCGCCGACAAGGCAGCGCTGCGTGCCGGGAAGCGCGCCAAACGACGCGAGACGTGGTCGAACCTCAAGCAGGCGTTCACGCTCACCCGCAAGAACGACCCGAGGTTCCTGCCGTACCTGATCGGTGGCTTCGTGATCACCGCCGCGGTGGTCTTCCTCGTCGCCTTCCTGATCACCGGATCACCGTGGCTGCCCATCGTGCTCGGGCTGTTCCTCGGGCTGTTCGTCGCGATGTTGATCTTCTCGCGGCGGGCGCAGTCCTCGATGTTCTCGCAGGCCGAGGGCCAGCCCGGTGCGGCCGGCTACATGCTGCAGCAGCAGTTGCGCGGCGACTGGCGACTCACCCAGGCCGTCGCCGGCACGACGCAGCTCGACGCCGTGCACCGCCTCGTCGGTCGCCCGGGCGTCGTCCTGGTCGGTGAGGGTGCGCCGCACCGCGTCCGCGGCCTGCTCGCACAGGAGAAGAAGCGCACCGCGCGGGTCGTCGGCGAGACGCCGATCTACGACATCGTCATCGGCAACGAGGGCGACGAGGTGCGGTTGTCCAGGCTGAACCGCTACCTGCTCAAACTGCCCACGAACCTCACCAAGGACCAGGTTCGGACGCTCGAGAAGCGACTGTCGGCGCTCGGGGGCGCGAAGTCCCCGCTGCCCCAGGGGCCGATGCCGGCGGGCGCCAAGATGCGCAACGTCCAGCGCACCGTGCGCCGACGCTCCTGATCCCCGCATGACGACACCGCAGGCGTACCGCGGCGCGAAGATCGGGTTGCCGGAGTCCGGGTCGGGCTCGCTCACAACGGCAGGCCCCCGACTGGGTGCCTTCGTCGTCGACACCCTGGCCTCGACGCTGGTGGCGTCCCTGTTCGTGCGCGGCAACGGCAGCTCGTTCGCCGACAAGCTGCCCGGATCGTGGAGCCTCATCCCGCTTGCCGTCGACTACCTGGTCGGCGTGCTGCTGGCCGGCCGCACACTCGGCATGTACCTGTTCGGGTTGCGTTTGATCCGCGTCGACCGCACGGCGGCCGTCGACCCGTGGCGCGTCTTCGTTCGTACCCTGCTGCTCTATCTGCTCGTCCCGGCGCTGATCTTCGACCGCGACGGCCGGGGTCTGCACGACCGAGTCAGCGACACGGCGGTCGTGCGGGCCTGAGCGCACACCCTCCGCGACTGTGAGAAGGCCTCCGTAACGCCCCGGAAACAATCGAGACACTCGCAGGCAACTGCGGACGCGATAGTTTCGCGGTCCCACACTCGCCAACGGAGGACGGATGTTCAGTAGCTCAGAAGAGGTCTTGGCCTACATCAAGAACGAGGGCGTCGAGTTCATCGACGTGCGCTTCACAGACCTCCCCGGCGTGCAACAGCACTTCAACCTGCCGGCATCCAACTTCAACGAGGGCTCCTTCACCGAGGGCCAGATGTTCGACGGTTCGTCGATCCGGGGGTTCGCCTCGATCGACAAGTCCGACCTCAAGCTGATTCCCGACCCGACCACCGCCTACGTCGACCCGTTCCGGGCACGTAAGACCCTGAACATCAACCACTCGATCTACGAGCCCCGGACGGGCGAGAAGTACGACCGCGACCCGCGGCAGGTGGCCACCAAGGCCGAGGAGTACCTCAAGACGACCGGTATCGCCGACACCGTCTACTTCGGTCCCGAGGCCGAGTTCTACATCTTCGACGACATCAAGTACGAGACGAAGATGAACGGCTCGTTCTACTCGGTCGACTCCGAGGAGGGCTACTGGAACACCGGCCGCGACGAGCCGGGCGGCAACCTCGGTTACAAGACCAGCGTCAAGGGCGGGTACTTCCCCGTCCCGCCGTACGACCACCAGGCCGACCTGCGCGACGAGATCAGCCACGAACTGATGGCTGCGGGCCTCAAGCTCGAGCGTGCGCACCACGAGGTCGGCACCGGTGGCCAGGCCGAGATCAACTACGAGTTCAACACCCTCACCCACGCTGCGGACGAGGTGCTGCTGTTCAAGTACATCGTCAAGAACGTGGCCTGGCGCAACGGCAAGTCGGCGACCTTCATGCCCAAGCCCCTCTTCGGCGACAACGGCTCGGGCATGCACTGCCACCAGTCGTTGTGGAAGGACGGCGAGCCGCTGTTCTACGACGAGACCGGCTACGCGGGACTGTCCGACATCGCCCGCTGGTACGTCGGCGGCCTGCTCAAGCACGCCCCGTCGGCGCTGGCGTTCACCAACCCCACTGTCAACAGCTACCACCGCCTGGTGCCGGGCTACGAGGCGCCGGTCAACCTGGTCTACTCGGCCGGCAACCGCTCGGCGTGCATCCGGGTGCCCATCACCGGCACGAGCCCGAAGGCCAAGCGCATCGAGTACCGGGTGCCCGACCCGTCGTGCAACCCCTATCTCGCCTTCGCCGCGATGTTGATGGCCGGCCTGGACGGCATCAAGAACAAGATCGAGCCGCCGGCACCGATCGACAAGGACCTCTACGAGCTGCCGCCGGACGAGGCGGCGTCCATCCCGCAGGTGCCGGGCTCGCTCGGTGAGGTGCTCACCGCACTGGAGGCCGACCACGACTACCTGCTCGAGGGCGGCGTGTTCACCGAGGACCTGATCTCGGCGTGGATCAACTACAAGCGCGTCAACGAGGTCGACCCGGTGCGCCTGCGCCCGCACCCGTACGAGTTCGACCTGTACTACAACATCTAGA
Source organism: uncultured Jatrophihabitantaceae bacterium (assembly GCA_964657545.1). Lineage (GTDB taxonomy): Bacteria > Actinomycetota > Actinomycetes > Mycobacteriales > Jatrophihabitantaceae > Jatrophihabitans. The sequence continues at coordinate 652 of CAZZVT010000005.1, read as the reverse complement.
CCTGTTCGACGCTGGAGGCCCCGGATTCCGGGGCCTCCAGTGACAGCACCACCCTGAGGTCCAGCGGGATGAGTCCCGGTGCGCGGGTGTTCGGTGCATAGGCCTGCACGATGTCGTTCATCGTGAGGTCGACCTCTGCCTCCTCGAGCCGCACATGATGACGAGCGGGGCACGTGGGCTGACGCGTCGAGTGTTTCTCGGCTCTAGAGTTGGCCGCTTGGTACTAGTCTGATACAAAGTGGCTGATGAACACGCTGCTTCTGGACCCGAGCGACTCGGTTCCGCCGTTCGAGCAGATTCGTGTCCAGCTGGCCGCGGCGATCGAGGCCGGTGACCTCGAGCCGGAAACGCGACTTCCCACGGTGCGTCAGCTCGCTGGTGATCTTGGCTTGGCGATCAACACCGTCGCTCGTGTCTACCGGGAATTGGAGTTGGCCGGACTGATCGAGACCCGTGGCCGGCACGGGTCGTTCGTGACCGGCGTGGTCTCGCAGACGAGGGCTCTGGCTGCGGAGGCTGCCTGCGTCTACGTGCGGCGGATCGAGGAACTGGGCATCGGTGCGGCCGGAGGGCTGGCGATCGTCCGACGAGAGATCGAAGCGCACGCGCGGAACACCCCAGGCTCTCGGGCATGAGCACCCTGATCGAGGTC
>CAZZVT010000004.1:0-45634 GCA_964657545.1 uncultured Jatrophihabitantaceae bacterium | reverse complement strand
CGAGCTGGTCGGGCGTCTCGACGTAGGCGAACGCGTCCTCGAGCTCGCGCTGCCACGGGGTGTCGGGGGCGAACGCGTGGCCCTTCGTCGCCATCCGGGCGCTGTAGAGCCGGATCAGCTCGGCTGCGATCTCCTTGACCGCCTTGCGGGCCCGGCCCTTGGTCTTGGCCCAGTCCGAACCGCCCAGGCGTGACAGCGACGGCGCCTCGCCGCCGACGTACTTGGTGACCTGGTCGAGGGCGTCGGTGGGGACGAACAACCGGTCGCCCGGCTGGCCCTTCTTCGACGCCGCGTACTCGATGATCAGGTACTCGCGCTCGCCACCGTTGACGGTGCGCCGCACCATCTCGACGTACTTGCCGACGCCGTGCTGCTCATGCACGACGAAGTCGCCGGACTTGAGCTGGATCGGGTCGATGGCGTTGCGCCGTCGCGACGGCAGCCGGCTGGTGTCCTTCGTCAACGAGCCGCGCTGGCCGGTGATGTCGGCCTCGGACAGCAGCGCCAGGCGAAGCTGCTCGGACACCAGACCACCGAGCAATCGGCCGGTCGTGACGTCGACGACGCCCGGCTGAAGACCGGGGTCAGCGGTAAGTCGGGCGCCGACCTCGGCCGCGGACAGCCGTTCGACGGCGCGGGTCGCCGACCCGTGACCGTCGAACACGAGAGCCACCCGCCAACCGGCCCGGGACCACTCGCGAACATCGGTGATCGCCGCGTCGGTGTCACCGCGGTAGGTGGGCGCCTGCACGAGCGAGCTGGCCACCGTGCCGCGCCCGTCGGTCAGCTGCGCGTCGGTGGTCAGCGCGCTGACGCCCCACCAGGGCAGGCCGGCTGCCCGGGCGGCCTGCTCGACGTCCTCGAGGTGGCGCAGCGAGGCCGCGCCGAGGTCGACCGGTGCCTTGCCACCACCTGCGGCCGCGGCCCACGACGCCTCGAGGAATTCGAAGGACGTCCGGACGAGGTCGGCCGAGCGGGTACGGACCCGCTCCGGGTCGCACAGCACGATGTGCGCGCCCTGCGGCAACTCGTCGAGCACGAGGCTGAGGCGCTCGACCAGCACCGGGGCCAGCGACTCCATGCCCTCGACGGCCTCGCCCCGGCTGATCGGGTCGAGCAGCTCGCCGAGCTCGGGGTGGTCGGCGAGCAGGACGGCGGCCCGCGCGCGGACGTCGGCGGTCAGCAGCAGTTCGCGACACGGCGGAGCCCAGAGCCCGTGCGGTGCGACCTCCAGCGAGCGCTGGTCGGCGACCTTGAAGTAGCGGATCTCCTCGACCTCGTCGCCCCAGAACTCGACACGCAACGGGTGTTCCTCGGTGGGCGGGAAGACGTCGAGGATGCCGCCGCGGACCGCGAATTCGCCGCGCTTCTCGACCAGCTCGCTGCGCGCGTACCCCGCGCCGACCAGACGCTCGACGATCTCGGTGAGCTCCAGCCCCGAATCCCCGGGAGCGAGCATCACCGGCTCGAGCTCGCCCAGGTTCGGTACCTGCGGCTGCAGGACCGAGCGCACCGGCGCGACGACGACCGACAGCGGTCCCGTCGCCGGGTCGTCGTCGGCGGACGGGTGCGCGAGACGGCGCAGGACCGCGAGCCGCTGCCCGACGGTGTCGGCGCGCGGCGACAGTCGCTCGTGCGGCAGCGTCTCCCACCCCGGATACAGCGCCACCGTGTCGGGTGGCAGCAGGCAGGTGAGGGCGGCGAGCAGATCCTCGGCCTCGCGAGCGGTACTCGTCACAGCCAGCACGAAGCGACCGGCCCGGGCCGTGGTCGCGATGACCAACGGCTGCAGCGCCGCCGGACCGCTCACCGTCAGGTGCGGCTCGTCGAGCGACGTGGCGGCGGCACGCAGCGCGGGATCGTCGGCCGCCGCGTCGAGCAGTGCAGACAGAGTCACTCGAGGGCCTTCCACTCGCATGCGAACAGGCCCGGGACGCCAGGCGGCCCGGGGTGTCCGGGCCGACTGCGTGAGGCCGACGCCCGCGGGCGACGCGCGGGTGCGCGCCGACTGCTTGCGGGGCTGCCGCGGCCGACAAACCGGAACGACGCCAGCCTACGCAGCCGATGCCCCCCGGTTGCGAGGGTGACGAGCGTTGCCTGCGCGGGCAGACACGATGGGAGGAATCACCGCGAATCGCACCGACTCACCTCGCATTTACAAGCCGCGTCAGCTAACGTCCTTTTGACCCGCGCCGCATCCGGCGCAGGTGTGGGGGAACGCGAAATCGGGGGAATTCGCGATGTTGCTTGGCGCTTGTCGCCGGCTCTCAAGCCGTAGCACCCGAGTGATCGGGGTGATCTTGTCGACCGCGCTCCTGGGCCTGTCGGCGGGGTCCCTCGCATCCTCGGCTGCAGCTGCGCCCTACCCCCCCACCTCACCGTGCTCGCTGTCGTGGATCAACACCTCCACCCAGCACCCCGTCCTCGTGGGCAGCGGATACGACATCAACCAAGCGGTCACGGTGACGCTGTACCCGCAGGCTCGAGGTCTGGGCAGGTACGCCACGAACTCCAACGGCGCCTTCGAGGCCGCCGTCCATCTCCCGAGCACCGACGAGGCCTGGGTGACGGCCAGTTCGTCGAACCGCAGGTGCTCGGTGCCGCCACCGAACAGCGGCAGCACGCCGCCTGGCGGCCCCTCGAGCAGCTCGGCGGCAGGCGGCTCGGGAAGCGGGTCGAACGGATCTTCCGGCGGCGGTGCGGGCTCTTCGGGGTCGGGTTCCAGCTCGACGACCGCGCCCAGACCGTCCGACTCACCCTCGACAGGCTCAACGGCGCCGACTTCGACCCGGCCGACGACGCCGACGACGCCGTCGACACCGTTGACGAGCGCGCCGAACAACGCCGATCGGGTCACCGCGTCGGCCCTCGGCCTGCCGCTGTGGGTGATTGCCACCATCGCCGCACTGCTCGTGCTGGCCGGCGGGCTGGCGGTTCTGGTCCTCACGCGACGCGCAGGCTGACGTCGCAATCGTTCCCGATAGCGCAGCAGCGAAGATTACGGTAACCTCACAACTCGAAAGATCAAGACAACCGGGGGGCTGTTTCACCATGTCAACAAATTCGATTCATCGGCCGATTTCGCGCCGCGCAACGGCGCTGCTCGCGTTCGCGGTCGCACTGATCGCAGTGCTCCTGATGAGCGCACACATCAGCTCGGCCTCGGCGGATCCGTACCCGCCGACCAACCCGACCGGATCGTTCAGCATTGCGCCGACGAGCGAGTCGCGGGCACCGAGCACCTCGGACTCAGCCTCGTCGTCGTCCGCGGCCGCGGGAACGAACAACAACCGCAGCGAGGGTCTGTCGTCCACGGGCTTCCAGACTGTCGCGGCCACCACGATCGCGCTCGCTCTGCTCGGTGGCGGGGCGATCTTCCTCGGCCTGGGCCGACGTCGCCGCCACGGCTGACCTGACGAAGCCTGCAGCTCAGGCGGGGTATCACCCGCCTGAGCTGCTGTCGTTGTGGAGCAGCAGTCGTTGACATTTCTCGGTCGCATACGCCGGAGGCCACGCGCTGATGTACGCACCCGGGCCCAGCGGATCTACCTGATCCTGTTCGGCGTGATCGTCGGGCTGGTCGTGCTGACCTTCGTGTGGATCCTCGTCACCGGGTTACTGGCGCGCTCGCGCCTCAATGCCGCCGAACACGAGGTGCCGGCGCTCAAACGTGCCATCACAGCGGGTGATCTGTCGCACGCGCGCGCACTGGCCGACAAGATCGCCGGCGAGGCACGCACCGCACGACGGCTGACCGCGGGCCCGGCGTGGTGGACGGTGGCCAATCTGCCGGTGGCCGGTTCGCCGCTACGCACGGTCCGGGCGCTCACCGGCCAGGTTCAGCGTGTCAGTGCGCAGGCACCGGCGCTGCTCGACGCTGCCGCGACGTTGCTCCAGACACCCGACGGCGGTACCAAGAGCATCAACACGAACAACATCACCACGGCGACGGTGGGCCGGGTGACGACCTCGCTGAACGCAGCGACCGTCGCCTCTCGTCGGGCGGCCGCAGCGGTGGCGGGCTCCGACGCAAGCTGGTTGCCGGTCGTGAGCCGTGCACGGACACGGGTGCTACGCAGCCTGCAGGACGTCAACCAGCGGCTCGTCGTCGTCAATCGGGCCGCCGGCGCCCTGACTCCGCTGCTCGGACTGACACGTCCGCAGACGTTCTTCGTGGGTTTCATGAACGAGGCCGAGGCTCGCGGCCTCGGTGGGCTGCCGGGGGCCTTCGCCATCCTGACCGTCGACCGCGGACGGTTTCGCTTCACCCACTTCGGAAGCGACACGGAGTTCCACAAGGTGCATACGGGGCTCGACCTCGGCGCCGAGTACGACGCGCGCTACAGCCAGGACGACCCGGCGAACGAGTACGCGAACTCCGACATCAGTCCCGACCTGCGCGACGCCGCCCGGATCTGGTCGGCGATGTGGCAGCAGAAATCCGGACAGCACATCGACGGTGTAGCCGTCCTGGATCCCACGACGTTGAGCTACCTGCTCAAGGTCACCGGACCGGCCACACTGGCCGACGGCACCCGGGTCGGCGCGAGCAACGTGGTCGCGCTGACCCAGAGCACGGTCTATGCCGAGTTCGCCTCCGATGCACGCAGCAACGCCTACCTGCGAAGCATTGCCGCCGCGGCCGCCAAGACCTTGACCGGCGCGGGTGGCCGCACGCCGCTGCGACTCGTCAGCGCGTTGGCGACGGCAACCGAACAGCGCCGCTTCGCCATCTGGAGCGCGGACACCGCCACCGAGAAGCGCATCGTCGGGGCCGGCTACGGGGCGGTGCTCGAACCGTCGCCCGCGTTCACCGGTTTCACCGTCGTCAACGCGGGCGGTAACAAGCTGGACTACTACCTCGACCGCAGGATGACGTACCGGCCCACGAGCTGCGCAGCAGGGTCGACCGCCCGCGCGACCTTCACCCTGACCAACAACGCCCCGCGTTCCGGGTTGCCGACCTACGTGACCCTGCGCAACGACCAGCATCCGGCGAACGTCAGGCCCGGGGACAACCGGGTGCTCGTCACCTACTACGCGAGCCCCGGCGCCGGCATCGTGTCGGTGACCGTCGACGGAAAACCGGTCGGGGTGTCCACGGCGCCGGAGAAGGGTCTCGTGGCCACGACCGTGGACGTCGAGCTGCCGGTCGGGACGAGCCGCACGCTCACGGTCGTCGTTCGCGAGCCGAGCCCGAGCGGTCCGCTGTCGGTGCTGAAACAGCCTCTGGTGCGGCCCGAGGTCACTGACATCGACCGCCGTTGCACGGCCGGCCGATGACCGGGGCCACCGTGAGCGATGGTTGACGTGGGCGGGCGAACGCTCCCGATTGCGTCGCCCCCGAGGGGCTCAGCTCTGGGGGAGTCCACCCGTCGGTCGCGGCCGTCGATCACTCGAGATCGAGCCCTGCAGCTCACGACCAGGCGAACCGCTCGCCGGTCAGTTGTTCGAGCCGCTCGTTGAACGAAGCGAATTGCGCCGCGAGATTGCGACGGAGCGACGGGTCGAGGTCGTCGCCCGGAGCGGCGTTGCGGACCCCGCCCAGATCCAGCGGCGTGCTCCGCAGACCGAGGAAATCGGCGGCACGATCAAGCACGGCCTGCCGGTCGCGGTAGTAATCCTCGCTGGACACCACCAGAACGCGGCCGGGAAAGCGCAGTAGCCACGGCTCCAGTCCGTCGGCGTACTGGCTCTGACGCACATACGACTGGTGTTCGTGTGCGTAGCTGTAGAAGCCGGGATCGCGGCGCAGCCGCTGTTCTGCATCCCTGACCCGATCGGCCTCTGCCGCCAGCGCGTCGACGAAGCTCAAATCCTCGTACCCGCCCCTGCGGCGTTCCTTCCAGTGGCTATAGCTGCGCATGGCCGGATCACGCAGCACAGCGATGATCTTTGCACCGGGTACCAACGCGGCCGCGCGTTGGGCAGCCAGCGGATGGAACAGGTAATAGGGCGAGGCCTCGCCGGTGACCACGGGCGCCCCGACCTTGGAGGCGAGCCTGGCTCGCGCATAGCTGCTCGGCAGGTACGAGCGGTACCAGCGTGGTCCGCGGTCGAAGTTGACGTCGAAGTAATGGACGCCTTTGGTCGCTTCGTCTTTCGGCAGCCGGTCCGCACGCGGGAATAGGGGACAGACCTGATCGTGAGACAGCAGATCGAAGTAGAACGACGTGCTGCCACCCCGCTTGGCGCCGATCACCAGAAAGTCAGGATCCGGACGCCATGCCGAGGTTGCTGCTCCGTAGCTGCGGATCAGGTGACGTCCCGCCCCGATGACCGGGTTCCTGGAGCGACCGATCTGTGGGCGCACCCCGGCGTCGTCCATCACCCCAGTCTAGGGTCCCCGCCTGCGTTGGCGGAACGCAGGGCAATACCCTCACGAGGGGTTGCGACGAGAGTTCCGACCTGGCCATGGGGGTGACCGTGAAAGCTGTAGGCGGGCTTCCCCTCACGCCGTCATGGCTGGACGACGACTACGTCCGTTTTCCTCCGCGATGGCGCAACGTGTTGGTTCCGGCCGCCCGACCCGGCGCCACCGACATCGGTATGTGCATGTACTCCGCGTGCAAACCTCTGCCGCTCGTGGCGCAGCACGGGTTGTGGCTCGCAGCCAAGCTGTCGCGTGGCAGGTTGGTTTTCGGCGACCGGGAGCGGTGGACGCCGCCGATCTCTCGCGAAGATCTGACAGAGCTGTGGAACGACTGGATCCAGACGTTCGGCATGCCGGTCGACGGCGTTGCCATCTACGAGCGCCTCCAGCACAGCCGCGCCAGCCTGACGGTGATGCTGTGTGCCGGGGCGCGGTCGGTACTCATCCGGGTGCGAGCCGACAAGCTGTCCCTGGTGCGCGAGAGCGCCGTCAGTACCGTGGCGGCCACAGGTCGACCGGACACTTTTTCAGTCCCTCCGCTCGTGGGGCAGGGGTCGGCAGCTGGCTGGCACTGGGCCGCTTACCAGACGATCTCTGCCCGGCCGCACCGTCCTGTACGGCGTCTACCCGACGCGCTCACTGCTCAGGTGACCGACATCGTCGAGCAGGTCGTGACACGCCCCGCCGGGACGCCGGAGCATTGGCGTGGAGCGCACGGCGACCTCATCCCGTGGAACCTGCGGCGCTCACACACCGGTACCTGGCTCATCGACTGGGAGGACGCCGCCTGGTTACCTCCGGGTGCAGACGAGGTGTACTTCCGAGCCGTCAGCGCAGCCCTGCGGCCGGGAGCCGTCGGACCGCTGCGCGTGCCGCGGGAACACCGGGAGGCTGCAGCGCACTGGGCGTCCGTGGTTCGCCAGCGCCACCGAACCGCGGTCGAGGCCCGGTTGCAGGGTCGGCTGGAGAGCCTGCTTCCCGAGGGCCGGTGAGCCAACGCCGGCCCGCTCGTCATCTGGCCTCCCGATCTCCGGGATTATGAAGACCCACATCACCTGTTCGGGGGGAAACGGTGCTCGACGATACGTTCTCGGTGCTCATTGTCTGCACCGCGAACCAGTGCCGGTCCCCGACGGCTGAGCTGCTGCTTGCTCAGGCGGTCGCTGAGCAGGGCCTGCCGTGGAGAGTTTCATCGGCAGGAACGCGGGCCCGTCCGGGCGAACCCATCCACCCGCGAGCCGCGCGGGCCCTGCGCGCCCGCGGCATCAGCATCGACGGGTGGCGAGGGTCCCGACAGCTCACGCCGGATCTCGTGGACGCGGCCGACCTGATCCTTGTCGCCGCCTCGATGCACCGGCGCCACGTCGTCACGGTGCGCCCGAACGCCCTGCCCCGGGCGTTCCTGTTCCGGGAGTTCGTACGGCTGCGGGCGCATGTATCCGACGCCGACGCACACACACCTGATGACCTCATCGACGCCGTCGCGCGCATGCGATCGCACACCGTCGCGGCGCCCCACGGCGCGGACGACATCGCCGACCCGATCGGCAGGCGTCAGCGAGCCTTCACCCGGTGCTGCACCGAGCTCGCGTCCGGCGTGCTGGTAATAACCCGGCCAAACCCAGCCCATGACCTCGATTAGGGGTCGCGGCCGCGGCTCGGATACTTCGGCGAGGTTCCGCAGTCCTTTCGCGGTCGCACGCGGGACCTTCGTTCTTAGCGTCGTCGCATAGCGGACCAAGCTCGCGTGAGTTTTGTGTTAGATGCAGGCCGAAAGGGGTAACAACGACTGAGTAGTGCGTGGGGGATCAGGTCCTGGTCAACAGTCGGGACCGGTGGGAGTGTCCGAGAAATCGGCCACGCCGACCGGCTCGCCAAGCTCCCCCGAGGTCACCGTGTTCCCAGCTCAGCGCACCATCTGCGCCGGCGTTGCCGGCGTCGCGGCGATCGTCGCCGCTGTCGCCACCATCGCGCCGGCCGCGGCCGGGGCCGACACGAATCCGCTCGCGGCCTACACCCGCACTGCGCTGCTCTCCGACACCTACGCCCGCACGGTCCGTATCGGACTGGGCAACGCCCCTACGGGCGGCCGTTACGTCCAGCGGGTCGATCACACCGCTCACGCCCTTCGTTCCACCGCGGGCGCCACCAGTGTCAGCGGCGGCTCGGCCGTATTCCACTCCGTCCGCGCCGGACACTCGGTGGAAGAAGTGCTGCCGCGCTCGGCACGCGACGCGGTCGCGTCCCTGGTCGTCAGCCTGCCGTCCGTCGGTCATGGCAAGTTTGGCGGCAGCACCGGAGTCGAGCTCCGACGTTCTTCCGGCTCCACCTACTACCTCGCTCGGGTGGCCGTCAGTTCGAGCGGCACTGCCCGCGCCTTCGTGACCCGGGTCCGATCGGGCCGCAGCACGACACTGCTCACCACGCCGTCGCTCGGACGGGTGCGTCCGGGTCAACGCGTTACTCTGCAGTTCGCCGTTGCGGGAACCTCAGCGACGAAAGTCATGCTGCGTGCGTGGCGTAGCGGCGATGACACGCCGTCCTGGATCACCCGAACGGACGCCAGATCGGCGGCCCTGACGTCCTCGGGTCAGGTCGGGCTCCTGACCCAGACAAACCGCGGCGCGAGCGCGCTGACGACGCGCGTGGAGTCGTTGGACGCCTGGACCTTGCACGGGCGAGTCGCGGACACGTCTACCTCGCCACGGGCGTTCGGTAAGTCCGCGTCGAACGCACCGGTACCGAGCAGCAACCCGACGGGCGGCCACGCCGGGTCCGCGGCCATCGGGTCGACGGCCTACCCGGTCCCCACGGGTGCCCTGTTCGTCAGCACCACCGGTAGCGATGCCAGCGGTGACGGTTCGCTGTCGAGGCCGTTTGCAACGATCAGAGCCGCCATCAGCCACGTGGCCGACGGCGGCACGATCGTGCTGCGCGGCGGCGTCTACAACCAGTCCGCGACGATCGGCATGTCGCTGAGCAACATCACCGTCCAGGCCTACCCCCATGAGGCGGTGTGGTTCGACGGATCAATCCCGCTCACCGGGTGGATGCAGACCGGTTCAGGATGGGTTCACGGCGGCTGGAGCTACCAGTTCGACAGCTCGGCGAGCTTCACCCGGGGCTCGAATGCCGGCGGCTTCGTCAACCCTGCTTACCCGATGGCGGCTCATCCCGACGAGGTCTTCAGTGACGGCGTGCAACTGCGTCAGGTCGCCTCGAACCCCGCAGCCGGTCAGTTCGCCGTTGACTACTCCGCGCACACCATCACCGTCGGGTCCGATCCGACGACCCATGCGATGAGGGCCAGCAACCTCAGCCAGGCGTTCGTCATCGGTGGCGGGTACGTCACCCTTCGCGGGTTCGGCGTCCGCGACTACGCCACCCCGCTCCCGGCGATGGGAACTGTCTATCAGGGCGGCAACATCGGCCACGGCACCTTCGAGAACCTGGTTATCACCGAGAACGCAACCACCGGACTGTCCACGTCGCAGGCCGGCGACGTCATCAACCACGTCACCGCGGACCGCAACGGGATGTCCGGTATGCAAGTCGGCACGAACGTGTACGGCCAGAGCGGGGCCGGCGAGATGGTCACCAACTGCGAGATCTCCTACAACGACACCGAGGGTTTCGTCGGTGGCCCGGCCACGAGCGCCCTCAAGGTCGGGCGGTTGGACGGGATAACCATCAGCAACAACGTGGTGCAGCACAATTTCCAGTCGTCCGGCATCTGGACCGACCAGAGCGTCACCAATTTCGTGATCGTCGACAACCTCGTCACCGACAACGGCGCGAGCTACGGGATCCTGACCGAGCTGTCGAACGGCGGCGTAGTCGCCGACAACGTGATCAGCGGGTCGAAGTACGGCTACACGGCGCTCGACACAGGGAATGTGCGGGTCATCAACAACACCGTCACTGCAAACACGGTCTGGCAGATCGGTCTGAGCCAAGACGCCCGCCACACCGATTCCAGCGGTCCGACGGCTCGCGCTCCCTATCTCGTCGAGAACGTCACGGTCGAGAACAACTACCTGGGTCTAGGCGGGGGTTTCCAGTTCTACGCGATGGACAAGGGAACGACTCAGACGGCCGACAGCATGAATCTTCTGGTCACCGGCAATGTCTTCGCCGCCCCGACCAGCTCCGCCGGCACCGTAATGGTTGGCTGGGGAACCAATCACCACACGGTCACCTACTACACATCACCTACCGCCTTCGCGCGTGGTACCGGGCACGGCTGGACGAACCTGCAGAGCGGGTCCTCGGCGATGACGTCCAACATCTACTCTGCCAGCGGGACAAACATCGCGGTGCCGCTAGCCGGCGATGTCGCCGCCATGCTCTCCGCCCGCCCCGGCACGGCGGTCGTCGGCGCCTTCTGAACCCGCCGCACGACGCGCCCTGTTGGCACGGCGACGCTTGGTGGACGGACCCGCGTCGTGCATCTGGCGACGAGCGGCGTCTTCCCGCTTGCGCCTGAGCACCTCTTCGGGCGGACGAACGGTCGGGCGTGCCTCCGACGAGGGGACTGTGCCGGTCCAGGCGGTCGGCGGCACATCGCTGTGTCCCGCTGCGATCACCGTGGCGGGCGCCACTGCGACTCCGACCGGCAACTCCCGAACGGCCTCCACCTCGTCACCGTAGGAGGCGTAGTCGTAGCGAGCGTTGCGTTCGCGACGGGTCATGTTCAGCACGACTCCGAGGAGTCGGGCGTTCACCGATTCCAAAGTCTGAGCGGCAGCGTGAAGCTGGGCCCGACGGGTCTTGCCGTGCCGCGCGATCAAGACCACGCCATCCACCTGGGTGGCCAGCACCGCAGCATCGGTCACGGGCAGCAGCGGTGGCGTGTCGATGATGACCAGATCGTAATCTCGGCGCAGCCGGACCAGCAGATCCGACATCCGCTGGCTACCGAGCAGCTCTGAGGGGTTGGGCGGCAGGCTGCCGCTCGGCAGGAAGGAAAGCGACGAGTCGCCCCACTGCTGGGTGACATCGGCCAGTTCGACCTGGTTGGCGAGCACGTTGCTCAGACCTACTGCGCGCTCGAGACCGAGGTAGTCGGACGTTCGCGGCCGCCGCATGTCGGCTTCGACGAGCATCACCGTCAGCCCCGATTCGGCGAAGACGAGGGCAAGATTCGACGCTGTCGAGGATTTGCCCTCACCCTGCACCGAGGAGGAGACGATGAACGCACCGAGCGGGCGGGCTGCGTCGATGAACTTGAGGTTCGTGCGAATCTGACGAAAGGCCTCCGCCCGCGTCGAATGTTCCTGGCCGGCGTTGACCAGTGGGGCTCGCTTGGCCTGTGCGTCGTAGGGTACCGATCCGATGCTGGGTCGTCGGGTGATCTCGGACAGCACCTCAGTGGAGCGCACCGAGGTATCGAGCAAAAAGCGGCCGACCGCGAGTCCCAGGCCCAGGACCAGCCCGACGAGAAGGCCTAGGGCAACATCCAATCGGGAGCGTGGCGACACCGGGGCAGATCCGACCGTCGGTCCTGATGTAACGTTGAGGGTGACGCGCGACGATGCGCTGTTGAGCTGATGAACCAACAGCGGGAACTGGATAGCCACCGCGCGAGTGAGAACCTTCAAACGTACGCGCGACGTGTCGTGAACCGTTGCGTTCAACAGGACCGTGTTGAGCTCGGCAGTCCCTGAAATCTTCCCGGAGACCTGCCCGGCGTTCAGGTGCAGCGACGGCTCGGCGTTCGCCACCATCATGGCCAACCGGTCGCTGGACAGCAGCCGTGCGTAGGAGACCGCGAGATCCTCCGCCGCCGTCAGATCTCCTGAGACCGAGGCAGAGGTTGGCGATCCGGGCGACGCAACGAAGAACGTCACTTGCCCCGCGTAGACGCGGGTCGACCGGTGCACAACGAACACGCCGCCCAGTGTGCCGAGAACGACGACCACCACGACAATCCACCAGTTGAGTCGGATCGCGCGCAGATATCCACGCAGGTCCATCGATCAGCCTCCAAGAAAAAGGACGCCAGCTTCGTCCTCACCACGATTGCCGAGCATCGGAATCTCGATCTTAGGCGCTCGACGGCACATTGGCTAAACGGCGCCGTGACCGGAAGTACCAATGCGCTGCATTCCTCAGGTCACAATGCGGCGGCCGACGATTCAGTCATCGTCGGCCTGGACCGCTTGTCCTTCAGACGCAGGAATGGCGTTTCGACGTACCGATAGGACAGCGCGGCCACAGCCACCGCCGACACCAGGTCGATGACGAGCAGCATCCCACTCGACAGCGAGGTCTTGCGTTCCAGCACCAACAGCACCGGGTAGTGCCACAGGTAGATGCCGTAGGAAATGCGACCGATGCCCACCAGCGGCGCCGCCGCGAGCAGGTGCTGCACCCGACCGGGCTCGGCAACCGTCAGATACGCGATCACGCAGATGGTCCCGAGCGCCGCGACCGGCGCGTACCAGCCTGCCGCAATCGACGACGTGACCGAGAAGGTCGCCAGTTCCGCGAGCACCAGGGCCGCCCCGAACAGGCCGATGACAGGAGCGGCGAACGCGCGACGCAGATAACGATCGTCGAGCACCAAGGCGGCTGCGCTGCCGAGCAGGAGCCCGGTGCTGGTCGACTGAAGCGGCTCGGAGATCGTCCCGAATCTGAAGTCCTCGACGCTGAAGTACGTGGTCACGATTGCCAGTGCGGTGATGAGCACGGCAATCCAGCGACGGGACAGGTGCAGCCGGATCGACAGCAGCAAGACAACGGGCCACAGCAGGTAGTACTGCTCCTCAAGGGCGAGAGACCACGTGTGGCCGAAGCCTTGGATCCAGTTGTGGTCGTAGGTCATGTAGAGGTTCGCGGTGTAGGTGCAGGCAATGACGGCGTTCTTGACGTGGTAGGAGAATGACCCGCTCAACACCGTGGCGAAGGTGAACGAGCACACGACCATGAACAACAACGCCGGGTACAGCCGGAGGAAGCGGCGCCTGTAGAACCGTCCCAATCGCAGCGTCTGACGCTCGTCGAGCTCACGCAAGAGGATTGTCGTGATCAGATAGCCGCTGAGGGCGAAGAACACATCGACCCCGATGAAGCCGGAGAATCGGCGCGGTTGTAGCGCATGGAATACGATGACCAGCACGACGGCGATCGCACGTAACCCGTCGAGTTCGGGACGGTAACCAAGTTCGGGGCGGTAGCGCACAGCGTGCTGCATCTTGCTCACGCGGTCACAGATCGCTGTTTGTCCGGCAATAGAGCAGCAACCGCAAGGATCAGGACCGACATCGACGACGCAAGCGGACTGAAAGCCACATTCCATAACATCCATACCGCGAGGAAGAACGTCAACGCATTGCCCTGACGACGCGAGATGCCGATCGACAGGTGCCTCACCATCAGCACAGCGACCGCAGCTGTGAATACGACTCCCATGATCCCGTACGACGCCCACATGTCACCAATGACCGAATGCAATTCGATGTGGCCGCCGAACATGTATTTCTCGACGTAGCCGTTGTCCGGGTTGTAGCCGATGTTCGACATTCCGGATTTGGCGATCAAAATATCCTGCGGACCGGGGATGACCCCAATGCCGTACCCGCTGGGCCGGTACTTCATCAGGGCCCAGGTGGCGGAGATCTCCGGCCTCCCCCCCAGGAGCAGCGAGCCGCTGGTTTGCAACTGCGCGATGGTGCGCGCCTGCGACGCAGCACCGAGGTAACCTGAGACCAGGAGCGACGACGCGAGATAATAAAGGCCTGCGGCCAGGGCAGCGACGAAGCCGGCCGTCAGCACCCACCACGACCGGCGGGACCCGGGGTGGCCTGCACGCGCTCGCCACAGCAGGACCACCGCAGTCAGCACCAGTGCGGCCGAATACGAACGACAGGATTCGACGGCCGACACCACCGTCAGCAGCAGCAACATCACAACGCCGGGCGCGATCCGAGCGCTGCGGGTGCTCAGACCCAACACGAAGACGCTGACCGGCACAGCCCAGATGAATTTCCACGCATTGCCGTCCGCATTCGTGCCACTCACCGCGGCATAGGCGATCATGCCGAAACCTGTCGCCGCGCCCAGGGAGGGCAGACCCACCACCGTCCTGCCCCACAGCAGGACGCCGATGCACACGACCGCCCCGAGCAGGTCGGTGATCCCATGCAGAGCATTCGACCCGCTGATCAGGAAGCCCTCGGTCGCTGCGTCGGCGGACAACAGGTAGCCGGCCGTAACGGTAACGACACCCAAGGCCAGCACGGTCCGTGCCCCGGCGAAGCGCGAGAGTGCGGGCGCCCACAGCGGTATCAGCAGAAATGCGACGACCTGTCCCGCGGTCACACCTGCGTGCAGCGTGACGGAGAAGCCCACCAGGAATGCCGCAAGCAGCGCCGCACCTTGCTGGAAAATGGCGAAGGTGTCCACACAGTCGGAAGTCGGCGGTGAAAGATCGGGGACCTGCGGATCAGCGACAACTGCGCTCATAGTCGAGACCGCGGCTTCCACCCGTGGTGAGGCTCTGCGGCTCTGCACCTGATGACCTCACGATACCTGAACAACCAATGCAGCGCGGCCCTCAGCGGCGGTCGTGCGGAAGCACCGGGTCCCGCACCAAACCGGCCGCCGCGACGTCCACCTCGGAGATGGGGTGCAGTGGAGTCTCGAGGGCCAGGCGACCCCCGGACAGCTTCCGGGCGAGCTCGACGAAGCTGGAGAAGTGCGGTCCGATCAGATGCCCGGCGCCTGCTAAAAGGTAGAGATCGCACACCGCAGACCGGACACCCGATGTGCTGTTGTAGGCACCCTTGTCCCGCAGCCCGTAGCAACCCCCTATCTCCTTGGCGATGCGCTCCTGCACTTCCGGGGTGTCGCACGAGAGGAAGAACCGGAGGTCGGGATCCGCGGCCCGCAACTGCTGCATCCGCTCGACGAACCATTCGACCGGTGAGCTCTCGAGCGTCTTGCGGTGCGAGACCGCGTGCGCACGAACCATCACACCCACGTAGGGCCGCCCGCGCAGATGTCCCTCGAATTCCGACCGAATCCGGTCCGCGATCGAGGTGACCGGTGTCAGGGCACGGAACCGGTCGGCCCACGGTCGGGCACCGACCGGCAGGACGAGTTCGCTGCCGGTGCGGATCTGCCAGACGAGCTCGCGGCGCTTCCGCTCGGTCAGCCAGGCGGGCACGTCCTCGTCCAGGTACTGCCAGCGCCTGGCCAGTAGGCGTGACGTCGCCCTGGACACCGTTCGACCCTCGCGGAACTCCCATAGATCGGTGAACGAAGGTCCGAACCGCTGACCGGTCGGCCACACGTAGTAGAGGTCGCGGTGCTCGAGTTCGGCGACGCTCAGCGACCCGAGCACGACACGGATCCGGTTGCCGATGCCCGACGTGTAGCCGTTGTACGCGACGACGGAACGCCGGACAGGCACACCCAGCATGGACACACAACCGTCTCTTGGAGTGGCCCTGCATGACCGGGCGCCAACGCGGACGTCTGGGAAAATAACATGGGCCGTCCGCCGAACACCGAGAGTAGGTCGCCAGGCATGTCGACACGTCCGGCGAGCTCACCGGTTGTGGTGGCCGTTCTGACCTATCGGCGACCCCACGAGCTCGCCCGGCTCTTGCCGCACGTCGTCGGGCAAGCATGGGGCCTCGACCCCCCTGCCCGGGTCCTGCTCATCGACAACGACCCGGCCGGGAGCGGCCGGGACACCCTCGACACGTTCGCGGACCGGCTGGTCGCCGGGGCGGTCGACTACGTGCACGAGCCGCATCCGGGAATCGCCGCGGCCAGAAATCGGGCACTCGTCGAGTCTCGGGACGCCGAGGCGCTGGTGTTCATCGATGACGACGAGCAGCCTGCTCCCGGCTGGTTGAATGCCCTGGTGCAGCGCTGGCAGGACCAGCGCCCGTGCTCCGTCACCGGGCCGCTCATCGCCCGCTTCGACACGCCCCCGAGCGACTGGGTCACGGCGAGCCAAATGTTCGAGACCCGGCGTCACCCCGACGGCGCGACATTGCGCTCCGCCGCCTCGAACAACCTCCTGCTGGATCTCCAAGACGTGCACCGTCTCGGACTGACCTTCAACGAGGCATTCGGCCTCACCGGCGGTGAGGACACAGAGTTCGCTCGTCGCCTGGTCTCGGGAGCCGGCCGCATAATCTGGTGCCAGGGTGCGGCCGTCATCGACTACATCCCGACCGACCGCGCCACCCGACACTGGGTGCTCCGACGCGAATTCCGGGCCGGGACCTCGTTTGCAAGGGTCGAGGTGGGCGTGGCTGCGCGCGCCCGCCGCCCGCTGGTTCGTGCGGCCCTGATGGCCAAGGGGCTCGGCCGGTGCGGGCTCGGACTCGCCGAGTTGGCGGTGGGTACAGTGCGTCGATCGATCCATCACCGGGCGCGGGGGGCCTGCGTTGCGACTGCGAATCTCGGACTCGTGGTCGGCGCCCTCGGCTACGGCTTCGTCGAATACGACCGCAGTCGAGATGAGACCACGGCATGAACGAGCCACCGACGGGCGCGACTGGCCCTGCGGGCGGGCGACGGTTGCGAGTCCTGATCAGTGCCTACGCCTGCGCTCCCGGCCTGGACGAGCCGGAGGCCGGTGCCGGCTGGGCCTTCGCGCGGGCGGCGGCGGTCCACCACGACGTCTGGGTCGTCACTCGGCACAGGTTCGAACCAGCGGTCTCCGCAGCCCTGGCAGCGGAACCCGAGATTGCGAGGCACCTGACCGTCGTCTACCTCGATCTTTCGCCTCGCACGATGGCTTTGCGTCGGCGCCCTGGATCGGTGTACTGGTACTACGCACTGTGGCAGCGAGCATTGCGACGTACGGCGGCGGACCTGCACGCCCGGCAGGGTTTCGACGTTGTCCACCACGTCACCTTCGCCGTGGACTGGCAGTACTGCGGCCTTGGGCAGCTGGCCCGCACCGTCCCGTTTGTCTGGGGTCCGGTGGGCGGGGCGAGCTACCAGCCATGGCGCCTCGCCGGCTGCCTCGGGCCGCGCGGGATCGTCGGCGAGGTGGTGCGCAGCAGCGCCACGCGCATCGCCCGGCGCATCTGGG
The DNA here is from genome assembly GCA_964657545.1 of uncultured Jatrophihabitantaceae bacterium. Lineage (GTDB taxonomy): Bacteria > Actinomycetota > Actinomycetes > Mycobacteriales > Jatrophihabitantaceae > Jatrophihabitans. The sequence goes on along the minus strand of CAZZVT010000004.1, from coordinate 28,202 downwards.
GTGACCCGATGGCGCGAGCGGCACGCCTGGTCCTCGCCCAGAACACCGACGACGCCCGACGTTTCGCCAGTTCACGACGCGTCGTGCTCGAGCCGAACTCCGCCTTCGCCGCGCTGCCTCTGCGCACGACACGGGCCGGGGACGGCCGCAAAGCAGTGTTCGTCGGCCGCCTGGTCGCCTGGAAGGGTCCGGCCCTGGCCGTCGCGGCGATGGCCGAAGCCGCCGCGGATGACTGGACCCTCGACCTCTACGGCACCGGTCCGCAGCTGCCCCGTCTGCAGAAGCTCGTCCGCGACCTCGGCCTTGCCGGCCGGGTCACCTTTCACGGGCACGTGCCGCGCTCGCGCATCCTGGAGGTCTACGGCGAGGTCGACGCGATGCTGTTTCCCTCGATGCACGACTCGGCGCCGTGGGCCGTCGGCGAGGCGAGCTCCATGGGTTTGCCGGTGATCTGCCTCGACGTCGGTGGTCCCCCGGTTCTGGCCGACGTCAACGGCTACCCGGTTAGGGTCGCGAAAAAATCCCGTAAGGCGGTCATCGCCGCCCTGGCCAGCGAGCTCGTCAGCGTCGGCGGGATCGGGGGGCGCCAGCACGAGCGGTGGTCAGCCGGCCGCCTCGAGACGCTCATTGACGAGTGGTACCAAGCCGCCGTTGCCGAGGTCCCGGCTACTTCGTGATCATGCGCGTGGCGAACAGTCGGACGGTCACCAGGTCTTCGCGCACCTGGGAGGACAGCACCCCGAGCACGGTATAGACGGCAAAACCGCTCGCAACGGACAGCGCGACTCCTAGAATCGGCGCCTGCTCGAGTGTCAACCAGGACACTAGTCGGGAGACGCCGCCCGCAGCCATTCCGCAGCAGGTCACTCGGGTCGCAGCGAGCAGCATGATCCGTAGCGGGATCGGTGTGCGCCGTGAGAGCCGGTACAACGACAGGGGCCACTCGATGGCGGAGGCGGCCGCGTAGCCCGCGGCGACCCCATCAACGCCCCAGCGGCTTCCGACCAGAATGCATACCGCCTGCAGGCCCAGCGTGATCAGCGTCCAGTGCATCAGGTCGCGTCCGAGCCCTCGGGAGAGGTAGACCCACAGGCCCACGTAGGCAAGCGTCGAGCAGGCCCCGGCGATCGCGAGAAAGCTGACGACCGGTGAGACGTCCCGCCACTTGTGACCGAGGAGTAACGCAACGATCGGGTGCGAGGCGCCAGCTGTGACGGCCAGCCCGGCCACGATCGTGTAACCCAGAGTCAATTGGCCCCGCCGGATGTAATCACCCGCTCGGTCCACGTCGCCCTGGAGCCGGGACAACACGGGCAGAGCCACCGTCGTCGCCGGGGCACGCAAGCTGTTGAGCGGGGACATGAGCAGCGAGAATCCGCGGTTGTAGATGCCCAGCGACACCGATCCGAAGCGAGCACCGACGGTGATCGTGTCCAGGTTGTTGCTGAGGTAGAACAGCAGTTGGGTTGCCGCGAGCTGGCGTCCGAGGAGGACGAATGAGCGGATGTCACCGTCCCGGCTCGGCAGCCGCGGCACCCATCGGGCGAAAATCACCATCATCATCGCGGCGAGGCCGAGCTGGCTGAGCTGCTGGGCCACCAGAGACCAGTAGCCGGCGCCCAGGGCTGCGCAGGTAACCGCGATGATCAAGCTGCCGAGCTGCCCCAGGATGTCGCACAGGGACAGATAACCGAAACGCATCCTGCGGTTGAGATCCGCACGAAATTGCGTCGCCACGCCGTTGATGGTGAAAGTGAGGGCCAGTGCCCGGGTGATCGGCTCGAGCGCCGGCTGATGGAAGGCCCAGGCGGCCAGCGGGGCGGCGGCGAAGACGACCACGCTGAGTACGACGCCGAAGCCGGTGTTGACCCAGAAGAGGTTGTCACGCTGTTCCCGGGTGAGCACCTTGGCCTGGACGGCAGCATTCGACAGCCCGAAGTCACGGAAGATCTCGCCCACCCCGACGATGACCAACACGATCGCGAACAGGCCGTAGTCACGCGGACTGAGCAGCCGGGCCAGGACGACCACCGTGACGGTCTGCAGCAGGATGCGGGTGGCCTGGCCGACCAGAGTGATGGCCGCGCCTCGCGCGGCCCGGCCGCCGAGACCGGCTGTGTCCTCGGCCAGCGCGGCACCGGGGTCCGAAGCGGCTACCTCGACGTTCACCGGTGCGCCGATGCCCTCGGCCGGGGCAGCGGACGACACAGGTTGGTCGCCGACGCGACCACGACCGTCCTGACGCTGCGCGCCGGTCATGATCGACCAGCCGCGACCGGAATGGGTCGACGGTACCGCTCGTGGGTGACCCCCATCGAGCCGAGAACCAGCCCGGCTCCGCGGTAGGCCATCTGTTGGCCGTATGCCTGGCGCGCCAGCGAACGGCACGCGACGCCCGAAAGGGTCAGTAACGACCCGACGACGATCCGGGCCAGGCCGTCCGCGGCAGACCGAACGCGGGAGGCGGCCTGCGTGATCGGGCTCCCGGCGGCCAGTGCCACGTCCACCCGCGCATCGGTGCTGCCATAACTGAACGCGCGTGTGAGCATCCACTGCCGGGTCAGCCGGCTGGGGTCGATCCGCTCGGTGACCTCGGCTTCTCGGCACCAGATGATGTGGCCACCACGGCGGGCGAGCGAACGCGTGAACAGCGTGTCCTCGCCGCCACTCAATCCGAAAGCGACGTCGAAACCCAGGTCGAGGCGGCGCAGCGCGGCGAGGTCGAGCAATAGATTGTTCGTGGCCGCGTTGGTCAGCACCGTCCCGGTCACCGTGCCGGCGCGGTGACGACGTTCGAGGAACCCACCCTCGAGCAGCCAGGGATCGACGGTGTCCCGGTCGAAGATCGTACGGACGGGCCCGGTGACGGCAACCGCCGAGGTACGCGTCATGGTGACGAGCAGGTGCTCCAGCCAGTGCGGGGTCGGGCGCTCGTCGTCGTCTATGAACACCAGCAGGTCCGCGCGGCTCGCCTCGGCGAGGGCGCGGTTCCGAGCAGCGGCGATCCCCGGCGTCGGCTCGAGTACGCAGCGCAAAGCCGGGTGCTCGTGGGAACCGACGACCGCTGCAGCGCTGCCCTCGGGGTCGTTGTCGACGACGAGGACACAGACGTCGTAGCCCGAAGGTGCCCGAACGCTTTGCCGGATCAGCAGGGGCAAGAGCTCAGCCAGGTCGTCAGGCCGGCGGTAGGTGACGACCGCAACGGTCACGGCCGTCGGCGCCGGTTCGGCAGTCAAGCCGCCTCCCGGTGCAGGAGGGAGGAAGTCCTGGTGTCGCCGCGTCGCGCGCGTGAGGCCCGCACGGCAACCGCCACTCCGCCGAGCGTGCCGCTGACCGCCGCCCAGAGCGGCCGTGGCGAGAGCAGCAACTGTTTCTTGCCGCCGCGCAGAAGTATCTGCCAGCTCTCGCCCGGGCTGTGCAGGATCCAGCGCAACAGGGTGCGTCGGGGAAGATTGCGCGCGGCGTAGAGCAACCGGTTGCGGCAGTTCCAGTAGTAGTAGGTGCTCGGGCGGGCGGCGCGTCCGCGGATCACCTGCGTGCCGCCTTCGTCGTGCACGGCTCGCAGGTCGTGCCGGACCACGAGCGATCCCCCGGCCGCCTCGACCCGAGCGCTCAGATCGACGTCCTCCCAGTAGAGGAAGTATGGCTCGTACATCTCACCGACGAGGTCGAGCAGGTCAAGGTGCGCCGCGAGGCACGCGCCGGACAGCCAGCCTTGCGTCGGGCCGTGCAGGCGCCCCGGGACGTCACCGTCCAGGCGCACTGCACCGTCGACGACCACCGCCTGGTCGCCAAGCCCGCGGATCCGCCCGGTGGACAGCTGGACCTGCGACCCACCGGACACGACGCGCCCGGACGACGACTCGATTACCGGCGCCACCAGCGAGAGATGATCACGCAGGCAGTGCTCGCGCAGCGCGAGAATGACCTCGACGCCGGCTGAGGCGTCGGGGTTCAGCAGGAGAACGGTGGTGCAACCCTGTTCGCGGGCCACCCTCACACCGGCGTTCACGCCGCCGCCGAAACCTCGGTTGTCCGGCTGCTCGACGACGGTCCAACCCCGCGCAGAGCAGGCCGCGCGTGCTCGTTCGCGCTCCTGAGACGTGGACCAGTTGTCGACGACCACGACCCGCACCGGTACGCCATCGAGCTCGATCGAGCCGAGGTTGCGCTCGACGAGATCGGTCGAGGCGAAGTTGACGACGACGATCCCCATGACGTCCGCCGCGGATGCGTCGCCAACCGCCGGGTCGACGACAGCGATGTCCGGCGTCATGTCCCTCCCGACCTGACGGCGACGATGGATGAATTTGTCAGCTGCTCGTGACCTGCAGATTGTCCCACTTGACGATCATCGGGTTGGTCGACGAACCCGAGAGGAAGGCTTGCAGAGCGAAGCTGCCCGCGCTCTGCAGAGCTGCCGTCGAGTCGGTCTGCGTGATCTGGGCTGCCGTGGGCTCCGTCGTGCCGAGCTTCCACACCTTCCCGGACAGGGTCGCAGTGCCGGTTCCCACGATCTGGAACCGAAAGCGCAGCACATCGCCGACGTTGTAGGTCAGGCCCGAGATGTTGACCTCCTTGAAGATCGTCTCCGTTCCGCTGATCACCTTGGACAGGGTCAGGTGTACGACCCCGCCCGGCAGCAGCCGAATCTTCAGCTCGTAGTTCGACTTGCCGACCTGCCGACCGATCATCGTCAAAGCCACCCCGTTACCGACCGCTGTGGCGTTGACGGAGATGTCGGCAACCGCGTTGAGGTTCGCCGTCGAGACAGAATTCAGGGATGCGACGAGCGCGGTACCGGGCACGGACAGATTCATGGTGCCGGAGCTGCCGTCCACCGCGAACAAGGACGCCGACCCCGTGGTCGTCCAGGCTCCGCCGGTATCGGCGGTACCCCACTGACCGGCCGCCGTGCGGCCGAAGGCGTCGGCAGCGATCGAGGCCGCTGCCGCGGTCGTCGTGATCGCCTTGATGATCGAGTTGGTCGCACCCTGATTGTCCGTCACCATGAGCGTGACGTTGTAGGTCGCGGCCGCGGCGTATTGGTGGGTGGGGGTTGCGCCCGAACCGGTGGTCCCGTCGCCGAATGTCCAGGCGTAGGAGGCCACTGTGCCGTCCGGATCCGAGGAGCCAGATCCGTCGAAGGTCACCGACAGGTTCGACACTGCCGAGGCGAAGGCCGCGACCGGCGGCTGGTTGGCCGCCACGTTCGGTGTCACGACGTGCGAGATCGAGGTGGTCGCACCTGCGTTGTCGGTGACCGTCAGCACCACCGTGTACGACCCGGCCTTGGTGAAGACGTGGGTCGGATTGACGCCGGTCCCCGACGTGCCGTCACCGAAGTCCCAGGCATAGCTGGACACAGAGCCGTCCGGGTCGCTGGAGGTGGAGGCATCGAATGCGACCGACAGGTTTGTCACCGACGACGTGAATGCAGCCACCGGCGCCTTGTTCGCTGCGATCGTTGTCACCGAGTGGGTCACAGAAGACGTGAGGCCGTTGCTGTCAGTGACGGTCAGCCTCACCTGGAACGTCCCGGCGGCACCGTAGACGTGCACCGGCTTCGCACCGGTGTCGAAAGACCCGTCACCGAAGTCCCAGCTGTAACTGGTGATAGTCGCCCCGGTCTGGGCCGAGGACGCGGACCCGTCGAACGCAACGGACAGATTCGTCGGTACCGCGGTGAACGCGGCGCTCGGCGCCACGTTCGGTGCCGTCGTAGTGACCGAATGACTGATCGTTCCGGTCTGTGCATTGCTGTCCGTGACGGTCAGAGTGACGGTGTACGAGCTTGCAGACGCGTAGGAGTGCGACGGCGAGACACCGGTTCCGCTCGTACCGTCACCGAAGTCCCACCTGTAGCCCATGATCGAGGTACCGGCCTGTCCGCTGGATCCGGAGGCGTCAAATGCCACTGACAGGTTGGTCGGTGTCGCGACGAACGCCGCGGTCGGGCCGACGCGGACCGCCGCTGGCGACGCGCTGTATTCGGACAGGATCTGGGCCGCGGTCAGCTCTGTCGTGTTCCAGAAGGCGGCCTCGTCGATGGAGCCGGAGAAGTAAGCGTTGTCGGCGTTCCAACCGTTGAGGTTGTCGCCACCGATGCGCCAGTACCCGTTGTAGGACTGGGCCGACGTCTGCGCGTTGGTGGCCACGGCCTGGCCGTCGACGTAGAGCGTCATACCGTCAACGCCCTGCGTTGCCGTCACCGAATGCCAGGTTCCGTCGTTGTAGCTGTGCGGCGAGGTTGCGAGATTCAGCTGACCGGTATAGGTGCCGAACACGAGCTGTCCGTCGGCGAGCATGTACACGTGCCGGTCGTAGCTCCCGCTGTTGCCGCTCTGGCTGTTCCCGAAACCGATGATCTTGCCGCCCGCGGTCGACGTGGTCTTGAACCAGGCCTGCTCGGAATACGTCTGTGGGCTGGCGACGAGGTCGTTGGATCCGACCGTGGCCGACGACCCGTCGAACCCGGCCGCGGTGTCTCCCCCCGAGACTGTGCTGGCGGCGGCGCGAGTGACGTTTCCTGAGTACGTCGCGTTGGCGCTGTTTCCGGACAGGTCGGTCGCGGTGTTGCCGGTCGTCTCGTCGAGTCGGTAGTACGCGCTCGGCGAAAGATTCCACACCGCGGCGCCGTAGGAGTCCGAGGGCACCCTCGTGCCGGCGATGGCGCGGCCGCTATCGGCGTACTGCTGGCGTATCTGGGCGGCAGTCAACGCCGTCGGATAGATGGCGACCTCGTCAATGGTGCCGGTGAAGAAGTTCGCACCGGACCAGCTGGAGTCGCCACCGACGCGCCAGTAGCCGTTGTACGGCTGCCCGACCGTGGTGCCCGTGTTCGTCCCGACGAGACGGCCGTCGACGTACAAAGCCATCCCTGAACCCGACAACGAGGCCACCACCTGGTGGTACGCACCGTCGTTGTAGACACCGGGAGAGGTGATCACGTAGCTGGTGTTGTTGTAAACGCCGAAGTTGATGTGGCCGCCGGTGTCCATGTAGACGTGGCGGTCGTAGTTCGAGCTGGTGCCGGTGTTCTGGTCACCGAAACCGACGATCTTTCCGCCCGCAGTTGACGTGGTCTTGAACCATGCCTCCTCGGTGAACGTGTTCGGTCCGGGGACCGACCCGTTGGAGGCTCCGAAACCGCTCGCGGAGCCGTCGAAGGACGACGCGGTGTCACTGTCGCCGGAGATCGCGCCGGCGCCGCCGCCGGTCACACCGGAGCCGAGCGTCAGGTCGTGGTAGCCGGCGTAGTCGATGTTCGACGTGGCCCCGGCGGCCTGGTCGAGCTTCCAGTAGTCGGTCGCCCCCGCCCCGAGGACGTCCTTGGTGTACTGGCTGTCCGTCGCCGCGGTCAGCGGCAGAGTCACCGAGACGCTGGCGCTGCCCTGATACTTGCCGCTGCTCGGGTCTGTTGCCCTCACGGTGTAGCTGTACGTCGCTCCGGGTGTCAAACCAGTGTCCGTGAAGCCCTGGGTCGGCAGGTTCCACGATTCCGACGGCGCGACGACCGAGTAGATCGGGGTCGAGCCCTTGTCCGAGCGGCGGATCGTGTACGTCAGGTTCAGGTCGTCTCGGTCCCAGTTCGACGGCCACGTGATGCGGGCCGAGGTCGAGGATCGGGCGATGACGATGGGCGTGATCGCCGAGCCGTAGAGCATCGGGCCCTGCTGATCGGTCGTCACGGCCGGGGTGGCGAACCGCACCAGCCCGTACTGGGCCGTGCCATTGACCGACGGGAACTCGCCGCCTTCGACGAGGTACTTGCTGTTGCCGGTCATTGCCCAGGCAGCCTGGTCGGTCTGGGTGTACGTACCGGCCGCGAGGTCCGGCATCCAATCGATCAGCGACGGGCTCGGATTGCCGGAGAAGTCGCTGTACCCACCCTCGGAGTTCGGCTGGACCGTACCGGTCGCCGCCTGGGTGAACGCCGTCGTGCGGTGCCAGATATTGCGCGGGTTGGTGTCCGGGAAGCCGCCGATGTTGCTGCAGAAGTGCTGGTGGCTCACGACGTAGACGATGTTGTTGACCCCGAAGGTCGCGTAGGTGTCGCCATGGCAGTCGGCGAGCCAGTGGATGGCGCCGGTGTCCGGATCCGCGGACAGCACTCCCTCGAAGTTGCCGCTGCTGCCGTAGACGTAGGCCGAGCTGTACACGTAGGTGCCGTCGGTGGTCAGGCTCAGGATCTGGGCGTTGGCCCCCGCGTCGCGTACGACCTGGTTGGCCGCAAAGGGATAGAGCACCGCGCTCGTCGGGTCGAGTGAACCGAGCCCGTAAGCAGGCGCGCCGTTCAGATTCTGGAATGCGCCGCCCACGATGAGGCGGGTTCCGTCCGGCGACAGCACCATTGTCTGGACCGTGGCGTCGGCAGTCGGGGCCCAGGCGGTCAGAGAACCGTCGGAGGCATTGACCGCGGCCAGGTGCGAACGGTTCTGACCGTTGACCTGGGTGAAGTCACCGCCCAGATACACGGTGGTGGCGGTCGCGACGATGGAATTGACGGTGAGGTTGACCGAGGGCGCGAAGGTGCCGACCACGGCGCCGGTCACGGTGTTGTATGCGACCACCTTGTTGCGGGTCGCGCCGTTAGCGGTGGTGAAGGAACCGCCGACGTACAGCGTCTTGCCGTCGGGCGAAGCGGCCACGACCTTGACCATGCCGTTCAGGTTGGGCGCGAAGGAGGTCACCAGGTTGCCGGTCGTGATGTCGAAGGCTAGGAGGTTGCCACGGGCCGTCAGATTCGTCCCAGCCGCCGCTCCCGCAGGCCGGACGTTGGAGAACTGACCACCGGCATAGACGGTGTTTCCGACGGTTGTCTCCGACCACACGACACCGTTGTCGAGTTGCACCGTCGGCAGTGCGTCGGCAGTGACATTCGACGCCGAACGCTGGACCACCGGACTCACCGTCGAAGGGGTATCCGCAGAAGCCGGAAGGGCTGTGCCGACGCCAACGACAGCCAGACCGACGATCGTCAATGCCGACGTGGTCAAACCCAACCAGCGTGTGCGCTTGGCGCGTGCAACTTCGTTCCCCGACATCTGAATCCCCCGATTCACCGAACACTTCCGACAAAGAACACGACTGGCACGCCAGCGGTGTAGCTGATGGACACCTGCAGATGAGAGCGGTCCGCGACCGGAACCGTAAAGACGTAGACCCCGGTCGCAGTCTTGCCGGCGGCGAGCGATGCTGGGAACCGGGAGCTGCCGTTGTAGGCGAGCTGCCCCTCCGGCTTGTTACCGGCACCCACGACCGCTACCGCTGCGTTCGACAGGTCGAGCGCAGCGCCCGATCGGTTTGCCACCCGGATGCGAAGCGACAGGGCGGGGCCGGACACCTCACCGGGCAGGTGCGCTTTCCCATTAACCGGCGTGATCGACCCCAACGCCACCGAGACCGATGAGGAGAAGTGCGCGGTCGCGGTGAGCGCGACCGCGGCCTGGGTCGTTACTGCTCGACTCGCCACCGTGCTGTGGATCCCGCCGCTTGTCGGCGGCGCGACAGGCGTGGTGGGCGCTGCGCTCGGCGTGGCCGTCGCGGACGCAACGACCGAGGCAGCCGACGTGACCGGTGCCGGTGCGGAGGTCGCACCCCGCGACGAGGCCACCGCATGACCGGAGGAGCCGCCCGAGCAGGCGGTTAAAAGGCCACAGAGGATCGTGAACGTCGCGATCGCGTATATGGGCACCGCCCGCAGGCAGCGCGCCCAACGAACGTCGTGCCGCCTGGGCACCACGGCGTGCAGCCGCATCGACAATCCCCCGTTGATCCCACGGACCGTCCCCCCGGATCGGTCCGCCAAACGCTAACACTCACACGGTATTTACGCGAGTTGGAATGTTTCAAGCGACGGCCGCCTCGACAGGCCCGCTGATCGTCGCCACGATCTCCCGCCGGTACCGCGAGACCGAGAACCGGTCTTGCGCATCCGAGCGTCCGGCTCGCGCCACCCGGTCTGCCAGCTCCGGATCCCGACGGAGTCGCAGAATTGCTTCGGCGAGCGCCGACACGTCGCCGGGCGGGACGAGCAGGCCGGTCACACCGTCGGTGATGATCTCGGCCAAGCCTTGGACGTCGGAGGCGATGACCGGGCGCGCCGCGAGCAACCCCTCCACCGCGGTGTTGCCGAACGGCTCGACGCGCGACGGGACAAGCACGATGTCTGCCGCTGCGAGCGACGGGGCCGTAGGGCTCACGTACCCCCGGAAGGTCACGGCACCGGCAAGATCCGGTTGCTGCGCCCGAGAGCGCACCTGGCGCTCGAACCACTCGTATCCGGCGAAGGCCGTGCCACAGACCTCAAGCGTGACCGGGACACCATTTGCGCGGACCCGGGCCACCGCCTCCAGGGCAACGTCGATCCCTTTGCGCGGCGAGAGCCTCGCCACCAGCACCAGCCGCCCGTTCGCCGGCGCCGAATGCGCGGCCACTCCAGGGTCGGCGATGCCGTTCGGGACGACCACGGTCCGACCGGCGAGGCGCCCCACCGTGGCCACTACGACGTCGCGCGAGGCCGCGCTGTTCGCGATCACCGTGCCTGCGAGCAGGAGCGGCCCATTCAGGGCAACTCGATGAACCACGGGCGCCTCGGACTCGGCCTCATGCACGTGTACGACCGTTCGGACCCCGGCCAGACGTGCCGCGAGCACCCAGCAGGGGATCGTGACCGTGCTGACATACACGACGTCCGGGCGCAGCGACCGGATCAGCCGCACCGCACGGGTGAGATCACCAGGCAGTCGCGCCAGGAGGCCGGCCAGCCCGCGCGGCGAGATCAACGCCTTACGCAGCACCGTGAACGGGGCGATCTCGACCCGGGCGCCGGGCAGCAGATGTTCGAGCGCCCCGTGTTCCGGAAGGCAGACGGTGCAGGACCAACCGGCTTCGACGAAACCGGCCACGGACTCAGCCATCTGGCGGTCCGAGCCGTAGAGCTCTGCCGAGGGATGGACGACCAGAATGGATGGCACGGGACCTCAGGTCCGAACGTAGGGAAGCACGACGTCGGTTCAGACGCTGGTGCGCACCGGATGAATGCAGCTCGCCGCACCCGGGGAGACCGACGTGGGCAGGGCGGAGGTCATTCCCGTGCGCCGACCCGACGGGCGACGCCGGCCCCCACGCCGCGGGCGAACGCCGGTCGTCACGAGCGACTCGCACAGGGCCTCGTAACTGCCGGCGACGTCGTCCCAGTCGTAGAGGTAGGCGAGATCGCGGGCCTCGGCACCGCGGGCCGCGGTGGCCTGCGGGAACTCCTCGGCGAACTCGAGTTGGGCGGCGACGTCGGCCGCCGTGCGGAAGTAGACCCCGGTGTGCCTGGCGACCTCGCGGTTGAAGTTCACGTCGTAGGCGATGGTTGCCGCGCCGGCACCGATGGCGCGCAGCAGCGACGGGTTGGTGCCGCCCACCGAGTGGCCGTGCAGGTACGTGGCGCAGTTCGCGTACAGCTGATCAAGGAGTTCCTGGTCCCAGATTCCGCCGGTGAAGATCACCCGATCGTCGGCCAGCGAGTGGATGCGGGCGGTGTGCTCGTCGGCGTAGGGCGCAGAGCCGACGACCACCAGCGGCAGGTTCGCCGAACTCCGGCGGTAACCGTCGACGATGACGTCGACATGGTTCTCGGGTTCGAAGCGGGCAACGGCCAGGTGGAACCGGCCGGGAAGTACGCCGACGCGATCCAGCCGGTCGGTGTTCTCCTCGCTGACGATGGGCGCTCCGTAGGCGATGAGCTCGGTGTCGGCGTCGAACTCCATGCGGTAGTAGTCCGAGATCCCCTGCGCGTCGGCGATCAACGCGTCGGACCAGCGCACGGCCAGCGACTCGGCGATCCGGTAGTAGCGGCGGCCGACGCCCTGCCACTTGCTGCGCATCCACTCCAGGCCGTCGACATGCGTCGCGACCGGGATGCCCTGCGAGCGCAGGAACGGGACGAAAGGGGCGTTCGCGGAGTTGAACACGATCGCGACATCCACCGGGTGCTTGCGCAGGTGCTTGACCGACAGCGCCGTGTGGCTCAGCGTCTCGAGCGACTTCCTGCTGACCGCAGGCAGGTGCACGAGCTCCATGCCCTCGTACTCCGAGAGCTCGTCCGCAGTGCCGTCGCCGCTATTACCTTTGCGGCAGTAGACGACAACCTCGTGCCCGGCCTTGACGAGACGACGTCCGACCTCTTCGACGCAGGTCTCAAAGCCGCCGTACCGTGCCGGAACCCCTCGTGTACCTACCAGTGCTATGCGCATTCTCGAATCCCCCCCGATTCTCGAACTATTTACATGTCGCGTGCTGCACGCCCCCGCGCCGCACGCTCGTTACCTATTATTCGTCTAGTTGAGGTCAGTACGCGCCCACCGCGCGAGGAACCGCCGGAACAGTTCTCAACAACACAGCTGGTCAGGTTCGAGTGAGTCCGCCCACGACAGGTCACTGCGCAGCTGCGGCCGGGGGCCGAGGAGCGACATAGAGCCGGTGAGCACGTTCAGCAGCTGCGGCAACTCATCGAGTGAGAACCGGCGCAGCACGCGCCCGATCGGCGTGACGCGCGGGTCGTCGCGCATCGTGAACAGCAGGCCGCCCGCCGACTTGTCGGCGGCGAGAAGTTCGACGAGGCGACGCTCGGTGCCGTAGTACATGCTGCGGAACTTCAGCATTGCGAAGGTGCGGCCGTCGAGACCGACGCGGGCCTGCCGCACCAGTGCCGGGCCGTGGCTGGTGCACCGGATGACCAAGGCAATGGCCAGCAGCAACGGCACGAGCAGCACCAGGGCCAGCAGCGCAACGCCGCGATCGAGCGCGGCCCTGACGACCAGCGACGGCGACCCGTGCACCGGCGATGCCGGCCGGCCGACACCGGCGGCTGGCAGCACCGTCGAGCCTGACTGCTCGTCGCAGAACATGATCCCCCGTTGTGCACCGACGCGCAGCGCGCGCCAAATGCGTCCCCCGTGTGCTTCCGCTCGCCGTGAGTGCTCGGCGGAGCAGATGACTCGACATGTATACCGTGTTAGGTCAAGGCCCGCTACCCGAGATCGGGTGCTGCTGAAGCAACTGCGCCGCTGCGCGTGGTCGTCGCGCGGCAGGGCTCGTCGCAGGGCAGGATCCGGGGCGGACGGAGCGAGGAAATAGCGAATCGTCGGCCGTCCCCCGAGCGACCGACGATTCGAGTTCTGTATAGCGTGAGATACACACGTTGGGTAGGGCCCGGCAGGAAAACGCGCGCCGGCACCGCGAATTACAAGACCCGCGGGCGTTGCTGTTTATGTCCGCTTTGCCGACCCGAATGCCCGCGATGTCGGTATCGTCGGGATCTTGCTATCACGCTGCGTAGTGGACCGCTGTGATCATGCCATTACCGCGGGTAATGACCTTATTGCATCCGGCTCACGCCATTCGATAATGCACTTCGATTGGCAAAACGACCTTGGCGAATTGCTTTTCCGCCTCGAGCGCTCCGCCACCGCCCGACCAGCCGAGGACCTCTCGATCCCGGCTCAGCGGGGCAGACGATCGTGGCGACTACGCCGGGAGCCGGCGCACGGCGCTATACGCACGACGCGATCGCGTCGTTAGCGGTGCTGCTCGAAGCGCCAGGCATCGGCGACCATCGAGTGCAGATCGAGCGCCGGCCGCCAACCCAGCAGCGACGCTGCGTGAGCGTTGGAGGCGACGAGCACCGCGGGGTCGCCGGCACGCCGAGCAACCTCGTTCACGGGAACCTGACGCCCGGTGACCGCGCCCACTGCGGCCAGCACCTCGCGCACCGACGACCCCGCGCCGCTGCCCAGATTGACGATCTGGTGCTGCCCCGACACTCCGGCCCGTAGCGCCAGCAGGTGCGCCTCGGCGAGATCGACCACGTGGATGTAGTCGCGGACGCAGGTGCCGTCGGGGGTGGGGTAATCGGTGCCGAACAGCGACAGCGCCGGACCGTGACCGGCCGCGGCCCGCAGCGCGTTGGGGATCAGGTGCGTCTCGACAGTGTGCCGTTCGCCGTAGGAGACGCCGTTCGGGGCATCGGCGAGCAGCGCCCCGGCCACGTTGAAGTAGCGCAGGCTCGTCGCGGCCAGGCCGTAGGCATGGGCGTAGTCGGCCAGAACGAGGTCGACGGCCAGCTTCGACGCACCGTACGGGTTGCCGGGGCGGGCCGGTGCGTCCTCGCGGATGGGCTGCTGCTCGCTCTGGCCGTACGTCGCGGCGGAGGAGGAGAACACGATGCGCGGCACCCCGTGGGCGCGCATCGAGTCGAGCAGGGCCACCGTGCCGACGACGTTGTTGCGCCAGTAGAGCGCCGGCTCGCTCATCGACTCCCCAACGAGCGACTTGGCGGCGAAGTGGATCACCGCATCGATCGCCCAGTCACCGAGCACGGGGTCGAGGGCGGCGACCGACAGCTGATGGAACTCGGCGGCCGCGGGAACGGCATCGGCGTGCCCGGTGGACAGGTCGTCGACGACCACGACCTGATGGCCCTCGGCCAGCAGCCGGGCCGCGACCACACTGCCGATGTAGCCGGCGCCGCCGGTGACCAGTACCCGCATGCGCCGGACGGTACCCGAGCTTTCGCGTGAGCTGCCGTGATCTCACGGTGCCCGCGCACAGCACAACGGGCTACGCCAGAATCAAGGACATGAGCCACGACCTCGACGCCCCCGAGCCGACGCCCGAGCCCCTGCCGGAATCTCTGGGCGACGAGATCGACGACGCGCAGCTGCGTGCCGACGTACGCCGGGTCGGCGGCCTGCTCGGCGAATCACTCGTGCGACAGCAGGGCGGGCCGGCGCTGGAACTCGTCGAGCAGGTGCGCGCGCTGACCAAGAGCAGCAAGTCCGGTGACCCGGACGCCTCGCTGCAGGTCCGCGGCCTGCTGGCCGATCAACCGATCGAGACCGCGACGGTGCTGGTCCGGGCGTTCTCGGCCTATTTCCACCTGGCCAACGTCGCCGAGCAGGTGCACCGGGTCCGCGCGTTGCGCGCCCGCCCCGACGACGAGGGCTGGCTGACCCGCGCGGTGGCCGACGTCGCCGCTGAGCTCGGCGCGTCGGGGCTGCGGACCTCGCTCGAGGGGTTGGCCGTGCGGCCCGTCTTCACCGCGCACCCCACAGAGGCCAGCCGCCGCTCGGTGCTGACCAAGCTGCGCCGCATCGCCGACATCCTGGGCACGGCCACCGAGCACGGCAGCGCCGCCCGCGCCCGGCAGGACCGTGACCTCGCCGAGCTCGTCGACCTCGTCTGGCAGACCGACGAGCTGCGGCAGAACAAGCCGTCGCCGGTCGACGAGGCGCGCAACGTCGTCTACTACCTCCAGGACCTCGTGGCCGAGACGCTGCCCGACCTCGCCACCGACCTCGCGATCGAGGCAGCCCGGCACGGCGTCGAGCTGCCCACCGACGCGCACCCGCTGACCTTCGGCACCTGGATCGGCGGCGACCGCGACGGCAACCCGAACGTGACGCCCGCGATCACCCGCGACGTCCTGCGCATGCACCACCACGTCGCGGCCCGCGCCGTCGACCGCCAGCTCGACACGTTGATCGCCGAGCTGTCGTCCTCGACCGCCGTGGTGGCGGCGTCCGAGGAGCTGATCGCGTCGCTGCAGGCCGACCTCGAGGTGCTCGACATCGACCCCCGCCTCGTCACGCTCAACACCACCGAGCCCTACCGGCTCAAGCTGACGTGCATCAAGGCGAAGATCGCGAACACCCGCCGCCGCGTCGACGACGGCACGGTGCACGAGCCCGAGCGCGACTACCTCGGCTCGACGCAGCTGCTGGCCGAGCTCGACCTGCTGAGCGCGTCCCTGCGTGCGCATGCCGGCAGCCTGATCGCCGACGGCGTGCTGGCCCGGGTGCAGCGCACCGTCGCCGTGTTCGGACTGCACCTGGCCACCATGGACGTCCGCGAGCACTCCGATGCCCATCACCACGTCGTCGGGCAGCTCGTCGACCGGCTCGTCGAGGAGACCTGGCTGTACGCCGACGTCCCCCGCGACTACCGCATGCGCCTGCTCAGCAAGGAGCTGCGCTCGCGCCGCCCGCTCGCCGGCTCCCCACCGCCGCTGGACGAGGCCGCGGCCAAGACGTTCGCCGTCTTCAACGAGATCAGCGACGCCCTCGACACCTACGGGCCTGAGGTGATCGAGAGCTACATCATCTCCATGACGCACGGCGCCGACGACGTGCTGGCCGCGGTGGTGCTCGCCCGTGAGGCCGGGCTGGTCGACGTCCACGGCGCCGGTGCCGACGGCGCGCGCGAGCCGTTCGCTCGCATCGGCTTCGTGCCGCTGCTCGAGGAGGTCGACGAGCTGCGCGGCGCCGGCGAGATCCTCGACGAGCTGCTGTCCGACCCCACCTACCGGTTGATCGTGCGGCTGCGCGGCGACGTGCAGGAGGTCATGCTCGGCTACTCGGACTCGAACAAGTCGGCAGGCATCGCGACGTCGCAGTGGGAGATCCACCGGGCACAACGCACGATGCGTGACGTCGCCGCACGGCACGACGTCCGGCTGCGGCTGTTCCACGGCCGCGGCGGCACGGTCGGACGCGGCGGCGGCCCCACCTACGACTCGATCCTGGCCCAGCCGTGGGGCGTGCTCGACGGCGAGATCAAGGTCACCGAGCAGGGCGAGGTGATCAGCGACAAGTACGCCCTGCCCGAGCTCGCCCGCGAGAACCTGCAGCTGACGCTGGCGGCCACCCTGCGGGCGTCCACGCTGCACCGCTCGCCGCGCCAGTCGGGCGCGCAGCTCGAGCGCTGGGACGAGTGCATGACGCTCGTCAGCGACACCGCCTACGCGGCGTACCGCGCCTTCATCGACGACAAGGACCTGCCCGAGTACTTCATGACGTCGACCCCGGTCGAGCAGCTGGGCTCACTGAACATCGGCTCGCGCCCGTCGAAGCGACCCTCGGGGGGCGGCGGCATCGAGGGTCTGCGCGCGATCCCGTGGGTGTTCGGCTGGACGCAGTCCCGCCAGATCGTCCCGGGCTGGTTCGGCGTCGGTACCGGCCTCGCCGCTGCGCGCAAGGAGGGCCTCGACGACGTCGTCAGCGAGATGTTCGCCGAGTGGCATTTCTTCCGGACGTTCATGTCCAACGTCGAGATGACGCTGGCCAAGACCGACCTCGACATCGCCGCGCACTACGTGGACACGCTGGTGCCCGAACCGTTGCGTCACCTGTTCGACGTCGTGCGCGAGGAGCACGAGCGCACGGTGGCCGAGGTGTTGCATGTGACCGGCGAGGATCGGCTGCTCGACGACTCGCCGGTACTGCAGCGCACCTTCGACGTCCGCGACGCCTACCTCGACCCGATCTCCTACCTGCAGGTCGATTTGCTCGCGCGAGTTCGCGCCACCGACGAGGACGACGTCTCGCCGGAACTGCGTCGGGCGCTGCTGCTGACCGTCAACGGCGTGGCGGCCGGGCTGCGTAACACCGGCTGAGGCTCAGCCGCGCGAGAGCTTGTCGGCCAGCGCGTCCTGCCAGGGCCGCGGTTCGGGCAGGCCCGCCGCGACCCACGCCGCGGTCGACAGCACCGACCAGGCCGGGCGCTTGGCGGGCCGGACGAACGCTGCGCTGTCGGTGGGGCGGACCCGCTCGGGATCGGCACCGGACAGGCGGAAGACCTCGCGTGCGAGGTCGAACCAGGACGCCTGCCCGCCGTTGACGAAGTGCAACGTACCGCCGGGTAGGTCCAAGCGACCCAGCGCGATGAGCCCGGCGGCGAGGTCGCCGACGTAGGTGGGGCAGCCGATCTGGTCGGCGACGACGTCGACGGTGTCGCGTTCACGCTCGAACTTCAGCATGGTGTCGACGAAGTTGGCCCCCGGACCGCCGTAGATCCAGGCCGTCCGCACGACGTGCGACCGGTCGGGCAGGGCGGCGCGGACAGCGTGCTCGCCGGCGAGCTTGGTGCGGCCGTAGGCGCTCTGCGGACCGGTCGGATCGTCGGGCTCGTAGGGATGCCCGGCGGTGCCGTCGAAGACGTAGTCGGTCGAGACGTGCAGCAACCGACCGTTGCCCAGCTCGGCCAGCGCCTCGGCCAGCAGCCGGGGGCCCACGACGTTCACCCGCTCGGCGATGTCCTCGTGCTCCTCGGCGGCGTCGACCGCGGTGTAGGCGGCGGCGTTGAGCAGGACGTCGGGGCGGTGCTCGGCGACCGCGGCGCGCACGGCGGCGGCGTCGGTGATGTCGAGGGCGCCGCTGGACAGCGCGACGACGTCGTCACCGGACGCGGTCAGCTGCTCGAGCGCGTGCGTCGCCAGCTGGCCGCCGGCTCCCGTGATCAGCCAGCGCACGTCACTGACCGACTTCGGCGTACCTGGCCTCGGTGGCCGCCTTGACCGGCTCCCACCAGCGGCGGTTGTCGGCGTACCAGGCGACGGTCTGCTCGAGCCCGGCGCGCAGGTCGGGGTACTGCGGCGCCCAGCCGAGCTCGGTGCGCAGCTTGCTCGCGTCGATGGCGTAGCGCAGGTCGTGCCCGGCCCGGTCTGTGACGTGCTCGTAGGCGTCGCGCGGCTTGCCCATCAGCTCGAGGATCGTCTCGAGGACGTCCTTGTTGTTCTGCTCGCCGTCGGCGCCGATCAGGTACGTCTCACCCGACCGGCCCTTGTCGATGATCGTCCACACGGCGGCGTTGTGATCGTCGACGTGGATCCAGTCGCGCACGTTCTCGCCCGCGCCGTAGAGCTTCGGCGTGAGCTCTGACAGCACGTTGGTGATCTGGCGCGGGATGAACTTCTCGATGTGCTGGTAGGGCCCGTAGTTGTTCGAGCAGTTCGAGATGGTGGCGACGATGCCGAAGCTGCGCACCCACGCGCGCACGAGCAGGTCGGAGCCGGCCTTCGTCGAGCTGTAGGGGCTCGACGGGTTGTACGGGGTCTCGGGTGTGAACCTCGCCGGGTCGTCGAGCTGGAGGTCGCCGTAGACCTCGTCGGTGGAGATGTGGTGCAGGCGAACACCGTGCGTGCGGACGGCCTCGAGGATCGCGAACGTACCGACGAGATTGGTCTGGACGAACGGCGACGGGTCGCGCAGCGAGTTGTCGTTGTGCGACTCGGCCGCGAAGTGCACCACGAGGTCGCTCACACCGACCAGTCGGTCGACGAGCTGGACGTCGGTGATGTCGCCGTGCACCAATGTCGCCCCGGTGCCGTCGAGGCTGGCGGCGTTGGCGGCGTAGGTCAGCTTGTCGAGCACGGTGACCACGACGTCGGGACGGTGCCGGACCGTGTGGTGCACGAAGTTGGCGCCGATGAAGCCGGCGCCGCCGGTGACGAGTACCCGCATGACGTTCAGCAGTCCTTCACAGCTCGTGGAACAGCGGCGCGTTCGCGTCCTTGACCGACACCATCGCAGGGTCGGTGGTGTCCGGGGCGATCGGCCAGGAGATACCCAGGTCGGGATCGAGCGGGGTGACGGCGACGCCGGCCATGCCGGGCGCCCACTCGACCCCGAAGCAGTACAGGTACTGGCACCCGTCGGGGGAGACGGCCTGGAAGCCGTTGCACACCCCGGCCGGGACGAAGATCTGGGTGCCGACCGTCAGCTGCTCGGTGTGCACCTCGCCAAAGGTCGGCGACGCCGGGCGCGCGTCGAGCCAGGCCCCGAACGCCTCGCCGGCCGCGATGCCGATGAGCTTGTCGGCGGCCTCGCCGTGCAGCCCCCGCAACGCGCCCTGTCGGGTGAAGGTCAGGTTGATCTGCGCCCACCGCTCGGGCACCTCGACGCCGGCCTCGGCAAACCCTGAGGTACGGAAGAACTCACGCACCGTCCCGCGCTCGTCGGTGACGGCCTTAGTGGTGATCTTCACCAGCCCGTCGATGTTGGTCTGCTCGAGCGACATCGGCAGGATCTCAGTGGCCATCGATGTACTCCTGGGCCGTGCGTCGCAGGTACTGCGCGTAGTTGGACTTGCCCATGTCCTCGCCGATCTCGAGCGCCCGAGCGGCCGTGATGAACCCCCGGCGCATCGCGACCTCCTCGAGGCAGGCGATGGTGATGCCCTGGCGGTGCTGCAGCACCTGCACGTACTGCGCGGCCTCGAGCAGGGAGTCCTGGGTGCCGGTGTCGAGCCAGGCCGCACCCCGACCGAGGTCGATCAGCTCGGCCGTCCCCCGCTCGAGGTAGACCCGGTTCAGGTCGGTGATCTCGAGTTCGCCGCGCGGGCTCGGTCGCAGGCCGCGGGCGTACTCGACGACGTGCGCGTCGTAGAAGTACAGGCCGGTGACGGCGAGGTTCGAGCGCGGCTTGTCGGGTTTCTCCTCGATGTCGAGGACCTTGCCGTCGGCGTCGACGACGGCGACGCCGTAGCGCTCGGGATCGCGGACCCGGTAGCCGAACAGCGCGCAGCCACCGTTGCTCGACACCCGCTGCACCGTGTCGGCCAGGCGGCTGCCCATGCCGTTGCCGTAGAAGATGTTGTCGCCGAGCACCAGTGCTGCGGGCTCGCCGGCGAGGTGTTGCTCACCGATCAGGAACGCCTGCGCCAGACCGTCGGGCGACGGCTGCACCGCGTACGACAGCGAGATACCCCACTGGCTGCCGTCGCCCAGCAGTCGCTGGAATTGCTCCTGGTCGTGCGGCGTGGTGATGATCAGGATGTCGCGGATGCCCGCCAGCATGAGCACCGAGATCGGGTAGTAGATCATCGGCTTGTCGTAGACAGGCAACAGCTGCTTGCTGACGCTGCGGGTCAGCGGATGAAGGCGCGTGCCGCTGCCCCCTGCCAGAACGATGCCTTTCACTCGCGGAAGTGTAATGGTTGCCCGCGGGCGTCGATGTCGATCCGTGCGAGAAGGGGCAATAGTTGATCAGAGTCAGCGTGATCACCGCGGTGTTCAACCCGGGCGCACACATCGACCAGTTGATCGACAGTCTGCTGGCGCAGTCGCTGCCGCGCGACGAGTGGGAGGTCGTCTTCGTCGACGACGACTCCACCG
Source organism: uncultured Jatrophihabitantaceae bacterium (assembly GCA_964657545.1). GTDB lineage: Bacteria > Actinomycetota > Actinomycetes > Mycobacteriales > Jatrophihabitantaceae > Jatrophihabitans. The sequence continues at coordinate 7,258 of CAZZVT010000004.1, read as the reverse complement.
ACGGCTCGCGTCAGCGGCTGCAGGCCTTCGCCGCCGGCCGGCCCAACGTCACCGTCCTGCACAACACCCCGAACTCCGGCTGGCCCGGGCGCCCCCGCAACCTCGGTGTGGACGTCGCCCGAGGCACCTATGTCTTCTTCGCCGACCACGACGACTGGCTCCCTGCCGACGCCCTCGAGCGCCTGGTCGATTTCGCGGACGAGCACGGTTCGGACGTCGTCGTGCCCAAGGAGACGGGGCACGGCCACAGCTGGGGGTGGGAGGCCTTCGCCAGCACGAAGCCGCGGGCCGAGATCGGCACCGACCCGCTATGGGTCCCGCCGACCCCGCACAAGCTGTTCCGGCGCAGCTTCCTGGTCGAGCACGGCATCCGCTTCCCCGAGGGCAAGGTCCGGCTCGAAGACCACCTGGTGATCACCAAGGCCTACTTCGCGGCCGACGTCGTGTCCACGTACAGCGATCACGTCTGCTACCACTGGGTGCACCGCGACGACAACAACGCCTCGCTGCAGCAGGTCGACCCGCGCTCCTACTTCCGCGACCTCGACGGTGTGCTCGACGTCGTCGCGGCGAACACCGAACCCGGCGAGCTCCGCGACCGGCTCTACCGGCAGTGGTACGTCGTGAACATGCTGCGGCGGGTCGGCTCCGCGACCTTCGTCGACTCCTCGGCCGAGCACCAGCAGCGTCTGTTCGACGAGGTCCGCCGGATCACGCTGGCCCGCTTCGCGCCGTCGATGGACGATGCGCTGGCCTCACGCGACCGCGCGCGGGCACACCTCGTGCGGGTCGGCCGCCTGGATCTGCTGCGACTGCTCGCGCAGCACGACGTCGCGACCACCGCTTCGGTCGCCACCACGGACCTGCACTGGTCCGGAGACGTCCTGATGCTGACCGCGAGCGCGGTGCTCGTCGACCGCAGCGGTTCCCCCGTCCCGTTGCGCCGCGACGGGGGTCGGGTGTTGCGGGTGGTGCCCGGTCCGGTGGCCGACGAGCTTCCCCCGGACACGCTGGACATCACCGACGCCGTTGACCACGCGAAGATCAACATCGTGCTGCGTGATCGGACGACACGCGACGTGGCCGACGTGGCGTCACAGGGGCAGGTGACCGTCGTGGATCACGAGGACGGGCTCCGGTTGGCCGCGACGGTGCGCGCCGCCATCGACCCGAGAACCGCGTTCCTCGGCAATGCTCTGCCGCGGATCAGCGACGTCTGGCTACGGCTGGGCGTCGCCGGATGGGAGTCGGAGCGACGGCTGCCGTTCGGCGGCGCAGCCGGCCCCCTCCACCGGTTCGTCGACGGCGCAGACGTGTCCGCCTACGCAACGCAGGACACCGATAACCTCAGCGTCCGCAGGACCGTGCGCCCGCCGGCCGCTCGTCCCTCGACGGGTGGCCTCGCGCAGAAAGTCGTCCGCGCCGGACTGGGCCGGATGCGCAGGCTCGGGTCATGACGGCCGTAGGCGGCGCGCATACCGACGCCAGCCGCGGGCCGGCGTGGGCTTGACCCACCGAAAGCTCAGATTGCCGTAGCCCTCCGTGCCGTAGCCCTCGAAGCGCCGGTCGCCGAAGGTGCGCGCCGTAGCGGCCGCCACCGCCGGGTCGGGCAGCTGGACCCTGGCCTCGGGCGTGAAACCCGCAGCGACGAAGCGGACGACGACGTCGAGGACGGCGCCCACCCCGACGGCCGCCGGATCGATGACGGCATCGAGGGTGGCTCGCAGCTCCGCCCGCCCGTCCGGCCCGAACCGGGGGCCGCGGACGTCCTGCGCACTGCCGAACTCGACGATCCAGCTCGCGCGGTCGCGCAGGAAGACCGCAGCCCGTGCCTGGCCCACGCTTGCGGGGACATCGACAACGTGGGACGCCAGGTCGGCGATGCCGAGGTCGGCCGGCAACTCGAGGTACTCGTGCTCGCCCGAGCGGCGGATCGCCAGCGTGCGGTCGGCCGAATCGACCAGGGCCGCGCTCAGCCCCACCCGCAGCCGATCGGCGTGCCACGACATACCGGTGACCCGGGCGTCGACCCGGACGCCCGAGCACCAGACGGCCCACTGCAGCAGGCCGTCGAGGTCCCCGTCGCGCAGCAGGTTCGACGCAAGGCGACGCCGGGGCACGAGGTACCGGTCGACCTGGGGCGCGAAGCGGTCGTGCGCGAGAGTCCGGACGGTGTCGAACAGCTCGCGGCGGTAGTCGTCGGGGTACCGGGTCATTGCCGTGCCCTCGAGCCAGGCCAGCGACTTGCCGCCGTACCAGTGCGCCAGCATGCGGTCGCGAAACGGCCCCGGCTCGGTGTTCGCCTCGACGATGTCGAGCACCTCACGGACGTTGCCGAAGTAGCCGGCTGGATCGAGCCGCTGGAATGAGGCGTTCGTCCCGCGACTCACCCAGTGGTAGCAGGGGTAGTCCGCGAGGATCGAGATCTTGCTCGCCGCGAAGTACGCCTTCATCACGAAGACATGGTCCTCGAGGCGGCGGCGGCCCTCGGGGAAACGAATGTCGTGCGCGCGCAGGAACGAGGTGCGAAACAGCTTGTGCGGCGTGAGCAGACTCAGCAGCGGGTGCTCGCCGAGCCTGGCGTCCGGGACGTTCGTCCGGAAGGCGTCGCGCGGAACGCGGCGGTTGTTGCCGACGATCCGGCCCCACACGATGTCCGATTCGTTGTCCTCGGCGTAGTCGTACAGGCGCTCGAGAGCCTCCGGCTCGAGCCAGTCGTCGTTGTCGACGAAGTAGACGTATGTTCCGCGGGCGGCGTCCAGGCCGAGGTTGCGGGGCCGCCCGGGCCAGCCGGAGTTCGGGCTGTTGTGGATGACCGAGATCACCGGATGTTGCTCGGCAAGGGCGTCGAGACGCTCGGCGGTCCCGTCGGTCGACGAGTCGTCGACGAAGATCGCTTCGTACTCGTCGCCGGGCAACGACTGGGCCAGCACCGAACGCACGAGATCGTCCATGTTGGCGCCCGGGTTGTAGACCGCGACCACCACCGACACCTTCACCGGCCACACGGTAGCGGCCGTTTCAGTAGGGTGCTCGGAATGGACACGATCCTTCTCGCCGCGGGGCGATCCGTGCGTATGGGCGGCGGTCAGGGCAAGCAACTGATGCGCATCGGCGGACGACCGATGATCATCTTCTCGCTCGAGCGGCTCCGCAGCCACCCCGACGTCGAACTCATCGTGATCACCTGCCCGCCCGATCAGCTGACCGGTATCCAGAAGGTGGTCGACGACTTCGCCGTCTCGAACGTCCTGCTCGTGGCCGGAGGCAGCAGCCGCCGCGAGAGCGTTGCTCTCGCTCTTGAGCACGTCACGACGCCGCGGGTCATGGTGCACGAGGCGGCACGTCCGATGATCACGCACGAGCTGATAGACCGCTTGGTGGCCGTCGACGGCGATGCGGTCGTACCGACGTGGGAGGTCCCGTTCACCGTCGCAGTGGGTGACACAGTCATGCGCGACGAGATCGACCGCTCCACCCTGCGCAACGTACAACTGCCGCAGGTCTTCGACACCGAGGTGCTGCGCGAGGCGCACCGGCAGGCGGTCGAGAAGGGCCAGGACGCCACCGAGGACAGCATGATGGTGTTCCGCACCGGTCGGACCGTGCACTTCGTCGAGGGCTCCGCGGACAACCTCAAGGTGACGTATCCCGTCGACGCCTACGTCGTGCACGCCTTGATCTTCGGTGACGGTCTGCGATGAACAACGTCGTCATCACCGGCGCCTCGCGCGGCATCGGCCGGGCCATCGCCCTCACCTTGGCCCGCGAGTTCCCCAAGATCTATCTCGTCGCGCGGTCCGCGGACCGGCTCGAGAGTGTCAGCGACGAGATCCGCGCCGCTCACCCGTTCACCCGGGTCGTGGTGTGCCCGGCGGACGTCACCAAGGAGGACGCGGTCGGCGAGCTGATGGCGCGGGTGCGCGCCGACGACGGCGACCTGCAGACGTTGATCAACTGCGCCGGCTACGCCATCCCGGCGACCGCGGTGGAGGAGATCTCGTCCGCCACGTGGATGGAGGTCTACGAGGCCAATATGCTCTCGACCTTCCTCATGACGCGCGATGCGCTGCCGCTGCTCAAGCGCAACAACCGCGCGAGCATCGTCAACATCGCCTCGACCGCGGGCCTCTCGCCGCGGCCCGGCTGGAGCGCGTACGCCTCGGCCAAGGCGGCGCTGGTCAACTTCTCGCAGACGATGGCCGACGAGCTCAAGCCGTACGGCATCCGGGTGCACTGCGTGGCCCCCGGACGCACCGCCACCGAGCTGCGGGCCGTGCTCGCGCCCGACGAGGACCCGGCCACGATCATGGGCCCGAACTCGGTGGCCCGCATCGTGCAGTTCCTCGTCTCACCCCAGGGTGACGTGCTCAAGGGGCAGCCGATCATGGTGCGAGGCGACTGACCTCGTGCCTCGTCGGTCCCTGCCGGGGCTGCTGGCGCTCGCTGCGGTGGTACCGCTCGCCGCCGCCGTCGCCGTCCTGGTGTTCGCCCCCCGCGCGTTCGCGCCGATCGTCCTCGTGGTGCTGCTGGCCTGCACGGCGATCGTCGCAGGCCCCAGGTCCGCGGGCCCGCTGGTCACCCGGATCCGCGCCGAGCTGCTCATGCACCTGCCTGCCGCGCAGGCGATCCGGGTGGGCCTGCTCGTCGTGGCCGCCGCCGATCTCGACCGCCGGCTGACGATCGCGACCGCGGCCTTCGGTGTGGCGCTCATGGCGGCCGTCGAGTTGGTGCCGCGCGTGGCCGAACGCCTGGTCGCCGCGCGCCTGCTGATCGCCGCACTGCCCGGGGCCCAGGAGCTGCAGGACCGGTTCTCGCTGTTCGACGCGGTCAGCCGGCCCGCCGGCGCGCTGCGCGGGCGGCTCACCAGCGCCACCGAGCGTCTCGAGATCGTCACCGCCATCGCCGTGAGCGCTGCGGTCCTCGGCCTCGACGTCGACCTCGCGTTCTGGATCGTGACCGCGCTGGCGGTGCTGGCCGCTCTCGACCTCGCGCTGGAGTCCGCCACCCTGCTGCTGAGTCTCGCCCGGCACAGCAACTCGCGGTTCCACCGGCGCGTGCAGACGGCGCTGAGCGACTATGCGCCCGAGTACGTCCTGTACTTCAGCGCGAGCGCGGCCGGTGTCTATCAGGTGCGCCAATGGCTGCCGCACCTCATCGCCATGCCGCGACGTTTCGTGGTGCTGACCCGCGAGAACGCACTCGTCGCGCCGATCGCGGCTCTGGTGCCGGGCGTTCCGGTGATCGCCTCGCCCCGGCTGGTGACGCTGGACGCGCTCGTGGTCGACAGCATCCGCGCGGTGCTCTACGTCAACAACGGCATGCGGAACACGCACATGCTGCGCCACACGCACCTGCGTCACGTGCAGATGCTGCACGGCGAGAGCGACAAGGCGCCGAGCGTCAACAAGTTCGCCCGCGCCTACGACCAGCTCTACGTGGCCGGGCAGGCCGCCGTCGATCGCTACGAACTGTTCGGCGTGCACGTCGACCCCGCGGCGATCCGCATCGTCGGCCGCCCGCAGGCCGACGGCGTGTCGCGTGCACTCCCCGAGGGTCGCCCCACCGTGCTGTACGCGCCGACGTGGGAGGGCTGGAACAGCACCACCACCGAGACGTCGGTCGGCCTGTCCGGCGTGGCGATCGTGCGGCGGTTGCTCGAGCGCGGCGACGTACGCGTCATCGTCCGGCCGCACCCGACCACCGGGCTCGCCGATCGGCGGCTGCTGCGCCCGGTGCACGAGATGCGGGAACTGGTGGAGCGGGCCGGCGGTGATCATGTCTGGTCGTCGGTCGACGGCGACCTCAGCCTCGTCGACTGCTTCAACCTGTGCACGATCATGATCGCGGACGTCTCGAGCGTCATGGCCGACTTCCTGCGCTCGGAGAAGGCCCTGGTCGTCACCGACGTCGACGACCTCGGTGAGCAGCAGTTCCACGAGAGCTACCCCACCTCGCGCGCGGCGTGGGTGCTGCGCTCCGATGCCGCCAACCTCGACGAGATCATCGACGACGCGCTCGGGGCCGACAGCTACCGCGAGCAGCGTCCGGTCGTGAGGCACTACGTCCTCGGGGATTTCGACGGGCCGGCCGAGCCGATCTTCCATGCACAGGTGGGAGCGTCGATCGACGAGCCCCTGCACGACACCCCGCGCGGTCTCGACGAGGTCTCGGACTGACCGGGCGCACACCGCACGTCGACGTCGAGGCGACGCTCGACTTCCTCGGCGCACACGCCGTGTCCGGTCTCGAGCGCTATGCCGGCGGCGTGTTCACCCGGGTCGTGTCCGCTCGTCGCGGGCCGGCGCTGGTCGAGGTGACACCCTTGATCGGCGACGTCCGGATTCGTCTTCTCGCCGGAGACCTTCGCGACGCCCACGACCTCACTGCGCGGTTCCGCGCGCTGTTGGATCTCGACTCGCGTCCGGCCGACGTCGACTCCGTGCTCGCCGCCGACCCCGCGCTGGCGCCCCTCGTCGCCCGCCGGCCAGGACTCTGCGCCCCGGGGTCGATCGACGGCTTCGAGACGGCCGTGCGCGTCGTGGTCGGGCAGCAGATCTCGCTCGCCGGCGCCCGGACGGTCCTCGGCCGCATCGTGGCTGAGCACGGACGCCCGGCATTCGACGACGAGCCGGGATGGCTGCTGTTCCCGGCACCCGAGACGCTGTCTGCGCTGGATCCGACGACGCTGCCCATGCCGAGGGCCCGTGGGCGATCGGTGCAGGCTCTGGCCGTCGCGACGGCCGACGGCTCGCTGCAACTCGACGATCCGGATCTCCTTACGCTGCGGTCCACCCTGCTTGCCCTACCCGGCATCGGGCCGTGGACGGCCGATTACCTCGCCATGCGGGTCGCCGGCGACCGCGACGTGCTGCTGGCGTCGGACCTTGTCGTGAAACGCGCCGCCGTCGACCTCGGCATCGACCTGGCCGACGGCCGCCCCGACTGGGCCCCCTACCGCAGCTACGCCACGCATCACCTCTGGGCACACCTCGTCGCGGATCAGTGGCGTGCCCAGCGCTGACGCGCTCTCAGACGCGGATGGGTCGTTGGTCTGGGTCGATGATCCGGGGCGGCGTCCACTCTGGTCGGCCGTCGGACAGGCGCAGGCGCCAGCCCATGCGTTCGAACTCGCGGTGGTGCATCCCGCACAGCAGGCAGCCGTTGCTGACGGTGGTGGGTCCGTCGTCCTGCCACTCTCGAATGTGGTGGGCTTGGGTCCAGCCTGGTGGGGCGGTGCAGCCGGGGAACGCGCACC
>CAZZVT010000003.1:25036-51957 GCA_964657545.1 uncultured Jatrophihabitantaceae bacterium | reverse complement strand
AGAGCCAGTTCAGTGCGAGGTCGGCGATGATGACGTCCGACGTGTCGTGGTCTGCGACCGAGCGCAGCAACCGGTCGAACGCCGGAGCGTCTGACGCCGTGTGGCCAATGAAGAGATGGGTCCAGTACTCGTCGTCGCCGTCACGCTCACGCAGGACGTTGGTCCAGGGCTCGGAGGGGAAGGCCTCTTCAAGTTCCGCCGGCCGGGGTTCGAGCTGGTCATTGATGGACCACTCGACCGTAACGACGAGGAGTTCGTCGCCGCGGCGGCGGGTCGCCTGCAACTCATCGATGACGACGTGGTGGCGGTGCAGCAGCTCGGCGTATTCGTCCTCGGTGTCTGCGTAGCGCTTTGACTCAGGGAGGCTGTGGAACCGAACCCAGCGTTCGGGGAAACGTTGGTGTAGCTCGTGACCGATCGGGCGAGAGCCAGGCCAGCGCTTCAGCCAGAGCTCGGTGAGGCCGTCCACCGCATCGCTCTGACCGGCATGCTCGGACTCTTCGTGGCGCAGCGCGACGGCCTCGTCACGTCGCCGAGCACGGCTCGCCCACTCCTTCGCTTCCTCGGTCAATCCCCAGTGACCGCACTTCCGACTCATGTCGCGCGCACCGGAGTGTTCGGTTTTCCCGTGCCCAGCGCCATGCGGAGATCGTATGCGTGACGTCATCGGGTTCATGCCCGAGACGTTCAGTAGCCGGGTGACATCCGTCTGCTCCGCGCGGTGAGTACGGCGGCACCCCCGACGGTGACGAGCACGGCGCCACCGAGGACGTCGTACATGATCTGCCGGCGGTCGTGGACCACGTCGACGGGCAACCGGACGCCGGCGCGGCGCAGGTCGGCCGGCGTCGGGTCGTCGGGCAGCGGCGCGGACGAGTAGAAGCCGAAGTAGAACATTCCCCCGTAATGCGGACGCAGCGCGCTGCCCGACACCCCGTTCGCGTGCAACGGCCAGAACCCGATCACGACGGCAGCGACGATCCCGGCGACCCCGATCGCGGCTGCGACCCGTCCGACCCATCGCACGACGTAGGTATAGCACCTGCCGATGATCATCGACATCGACGCCGCGCGAGTACCCGAAATCGCCGTGCCCGACCTCGCAGACGGCTAGCTTGTCCTCATGGTTCGGCTGAGCGCCGCTCGTGGAGCGAACAATCTCGGCGGGTCGCCCGCCTCCGACACCACCGCCCGCCCGGCCGATCTGCAACGCACCCGTCGATCGATCGTGATCGCTGGTGCGGTCCTGACTCTCGCCATGCTCTCGTCGTTCGTCCGGTTGTTCGCGGGCACTCAGGTGCTGGATCTCGGGGTGTACCTGTCCGGCGGTCACGCCGTGCTGCACGGTCTCGATCTGTACGGACCCGGCGTCGGAATCCGCCAGTACGGGTTCACCTATCCACCGTTCGCGGCGGCGTTGTTCGCGCTGCCGTCGCTGCTGCCCCTGGGCCTGGCGATCCTGCTGATGACGATCGTCTCGCTGATCTCGCTGGCGACGATGGTCCAGCTCTCGGCAGCCGACCTGGTTCGTCGGCTCGGCACGGAAGGCTCGACCGTGGCCTTGCTGACCGTCGTTGCGATGGTGGCCAGCCAACCGGTGCGCACGACGCTGTGGAACGGACAGGTCGAGTTGCTGCTCGCCGCCATGGTCATGGTCGATCTGCTGCCGATGCGCGGACGACGCGGGCAGGGCGTGCTGGTCGGGATTGCCGCCGCTATCAAGTTGACCCCGTTGATCTTCATCGGCTACCTGCTGCTGGTCCGGCGTGGGCGCGCAGCGGTCGTCGCCGGGGCCACGTTCGTCGTCGTTTCCGTCGGCACCTGGATGGCGCTACCAGGCGACTCCCGCCACTACTGGACGCGCAATCTGTTCAACGGCGCCGGCATCGGCGACATCTCGCGAGACAGCAACCAGTCGATCCTCGGTGTCGCCCGTCGGCTGCTCGGCCCCGGGCCCGCCGGCCCGGTCTGGGCGGTGCTGATCGTTCCGACCGCAGTGATCGGGCTGGGCCTGGCTGTTCGGATTCATGCCGAGCAGCGGGAGAGCATGGCCGTCGCCGTCGTCGGCATCACCGGTTGCCTGATCTCGCCGGTGTCGTGGTCACATCACTGGGTGTGGTTCGTGCCGTGGGTGGCTGGTGTCGCGGCGTCAGCCGGGCGGCGCACGACGATCGTGCGCGTCGCCACGGCCGTGTTCATGGTCTACATCGTCGGTATCAACGTGGTCCCGCAACGCGCGGTCGAGGCGTGGACGCCGACTCGGCTCGTGCTGGAAAACGCCTACGTTCTCGCGGTGGTGGCGGCGTTCGCCGTGGTCGTCGTCCGGTGGCGCAGGAGCCGATTGGAACCGGTGTTCAATGGACTGGCCCGCCAACCCGTCGGGGGCGATCAACGCACATGAGAGGTGGGTTCGGTGCGCAAGGAAGCCCGGGAGCGCGCCTGGACCGAGGCCGCCCGCTCGCTGCATCTCGAGCCGTTTCCTCGCAACCGACCGAACCCGCTGCGCTGGCTGCAGTACGCGTTCTGGGGTCCGCTGCCCGAGCGCTTCCGGACGTGGGTGCTCTACGACGGCACGTGCTCGACCTGGGTGTTTCGCCACGTCAGCCGATTGTTGACGGTCGCCGCCCTACCCGTCACCGCGGTGATCGTGTTCCTGCCCGGACCCCTGCACGTTCGGGTGCTCACGGCCGTCGTCGCCGGGCTGGGCGGGTTCCTGTTCGCCGTGGTCTGGGTCAACGAGGCCACCGACATGCGGCTCATCCGCGCCGGCTGGCACTCCGAGCTCGGCCCTGAGCTTCGCCAGCGACGAGCCGAGCTCGCCGAATGGATCTCGGCCGTCCGGCGACTCTGAACAATCGTCGAACCCCTGCAGCATTGTGCTCACTCGGAGTCGTGGAAGGCGCGGACCGTGTCGAGGGTGTCGGCCTCGGCCGGACGCTTGTCGTCTCGGTAGCGCAGCACCCGGGCGAAACGCAGGGCCATCCCGCCCGGGTAACGGGTCGACGTCTGCACACCGTCGAAGGCGATCTCGACGACCTGCTCGGGTCGAACGCGCACCACGTAGCCGTCGGTCGGGCCGTCGGCGAGCTCGAGGAAGCGCTGGGTCTGCCAGGCCAACGTCTCGTCGGTCATGCCCTTGAACGTCTTCCCAAGCATGACGAACCCGCCGGTGTCGGGGTCTCGGGCGCCGAGGTGGATGTTCGACAGCGAGCCGGTGCGCCGACCGGAACCCCACTCGACCGCGAGCACGACGAGGTCGAGCGTGTGCACCGGCTTGATCTTGAGCCAGCCCGCTCCGCGACGGCCGGCCTCGTAGGGCGCGTCGAGCGACTTCGCCATGACGCCCTCGTGCCCGGCGGCCAGCGTGCGGTCGAGGAACGCCTGCGCCTCGTCGGCGTCGGACGTGACCACTCGGTCGACGCGGAACTGCTCGGGCACGACCTCGGCCAGCGCAGCGGCGCGCTGCTCCCCCGGTGCGTCGAGCAGGTCGACGCCGTCGCGGTGCAGGACGTCAAAGTAGAAGACCGACAGCGGCTGGCTTTCCCGCGCAGCAGCGATGTCTGCGCTGCGGCCGAAGCGCGAGGCGGTGACCTGGAAGCGGTGCGGTCGCCCGTCGGGACGCAGCGCGATGGCCTCGCCGTCGGCGACGAACAACTCGACAGGCAGCGCCAGGGTGGCCTCGACGACCTCGGGCAGCCGACCCGTCACGTCGTCGAGGCTGCGGGTGAAGATCCGCACGTCGTCGCCGCGGCGGTGGATCTGCACCCGGGCGCCGTCGAGCTTGGCCTCGAACACGGCCCGTCCACCCAGACGGGCCAGCGCGTCGTCAACGCCCGTCGCGGTCTGGGCGAGCATCGGGCCGACGGGTCGGCCGACCTCGAGCCGGAAACCCACGAGCGCGGACTCCCCCTCGGCGAGCACGGCCCGGGCCACGGTCGGCAGGTCGCCGCCGAGCATGGCCGCCCGGCGGACGGCGGCCTTCGGGACGTCGGCGGCAACGGCCACCGCATCGGCCATCACGCCCACCGCGGCACCCTGGCGCAGCTCGCCGCCGAGCAACCGGCGCAGGAAGCGCTGCTCGACCTCGGTCGCCGCGCCGAAGATCGCGTCGAGCTGCTCGGCCCGGCGCGCCTTCGACCCCGACCCTGCCGTTGAGCCGATAGCCGTGAACGCAGAGTCAACGTCGGTGACGGTGAGTGACGGTTCGGCGGACGGTGCCGGCGTCGAACGCAACGCCGCCCACCCGACCCCGATCTGCCTTTGCGGCAGCTCGCCCGACAGCCACGACACGACGATCGCCGCCTCGTCGGGCCCCGCGCTGCGCAGCACCTCGGCGATGCGCGCGGTCTTGGCAAGCCGTGACGACGTCGACCCGACCTCGGCCGACGCGGTCGCGACGTCGTGGATCAGCAATTCTTGAGCAGCCGGTCGAGCACCCGCACGCCGAACTGCAGACCCTCGATCGGCACCCGCTCGTCGATGCCGTGGAACAGCGACATGAAGTCCAGATCCGGCGGCAGCAGCAGCGGCGAGAAACCGAAGCAGCGCATACCCAGGGTCGAGAACGACTTGGCGTCGGTGCCCCCGCTCATCAGGTACGGCACCAACACGCCGTTCGGGTCCTCGCCACGCAGGGCGGTGCTCATGGCGTCGACCAGCGCGCCGTCGAAGGACGTCTCGACCGCGATGTCGCTGACCTCGGTCGTGCGCTCGACGTGCTCGCCGAGCAATTCGTCGATGGTGGCGAGCAGCGCGTCCTCCTGCCCGGGCAGGAAGTGGGTGTCGATGGTGGCCTCGGCGCTGGAGGGGATGACGTTGGTCTTGTAGCCGGCGTTCAGCATCGTCGGGTTCGCGGTGTTGCGCACGGTCGCGCCGATCATGCGGGCCGCACCGCCGAGCAGCGGCAACCACTCGTCGGGGTTCTCCGGGTCGAGGTCACGCTGCAGGACCTCGCCGATGCCCTTGACCAGGCCGCGGACGCTGTCGGTGATGACGATCGGCCACTCGTAGGTGCCGATGCGCGAGACCGCCTCGGCCAGGTAGGTGACCGCGTTGTCGGGATGGACGAACGAGCCGTGACCCGGGCGTGCCCTGGCCCGCAGCCGCAGCCAGTTGATGCCCTTCTCGGCCGTCTGCACGGCGTAGACCCGGGCCTGCTCGTTCAGCGAGATGCTGTAGCCGCCGACCTCGCTGATCGCCTCGGTGCAGTCGGCGAACAGGTCGGCGTGGTTCTCGACGAGCGGGTGCGCGCCCTGCCTGCCGCCGGCCTCCTCGTCGGAGACGAAGGCCAGCACGATGTCGCGTGCCGGCCTGGCCCCGGTGCGCTGCCATTCCCGCACGAGCGCGAGCACCATCGCGTCCATGTCCTTCATGTCTATGGCGCCGCGGCCCCAGACGTAGCCTTCCTTGACCTCCCCCCCGAACGGGTCGACGGACCACTCGCTCGCATCGGCGGGGACGACATCGAGATGGCCGTGGACGAGCAGCGGTGGGCGGCTGCGGTCGGCGCCCTCGATCCGGGCGATGGTCGACGCCCGACCCGGCGCGGCCTCGATGATCTGCGACTCGACGCCGACCTCGTCCAGCTTCTCGGCGACCCACTCCGCGGCCGGCCGTTCGGGATGCGTCGGATTGGACGTGTTGATCCTGATCAGATCGACGAGCAGTGAGGTGACCTCGTCCTGGGCGGTGGGGTGCTGCGCTTCGGCACTCATGACCTCAGTCCTACCAGGCGCGCCGCCTGCCCAACCGGGGATCAGCCGGACTGTTGCGTGCGACGGCCGAGCGAGGCGACGAGCGTGAGCATTCCCAGAGCGGTGAGCGCCGTGATCGCGATCAGCGCCAGCAACGTAAGGCCCGGGTGCAGCACGACGTCGGCGGCCTGTTGGACGATCGAGACCGGGTTGTGCGCCGGGTGGGGTGCGGCGATCGCGACGCCCGTGCGAGTCGCGCCCGCGCCACCTGCGATCGACGAGGTGTGGCGCACGCTCCCGCGCTGCCGGCTCACGACGGCGGCAGACGCGGAAGGCTGGGGCTTCGTCGCTGCCGGCTGGATCGTTTTGGCGGGCTCGGTCGTCCCGGCGGGCTCGGTCGCCCTAGCGGGCTCGGTCGTCTCGACATGTTTGCCGGTCGAGGGGGCGGCGGGGGCGCTCGGCGGCGGTGACGGGGTCGCGACCGAACTGGCCGGTGTCAGGACGCCCCTGACTGTGGACAGCACCCCGCTGAGCACCGGAACGGTCGTGGGCAGCGTGATCGAGGGCAGCGCGACGGACGGTAGAACGATCGGCGGCAGAACTCCGGGCAAGAGGTTGATTCCCGGCGCTGCCGACTGTGTCGGCGCCGACGGTGTGGGTGCAGGCGCGGCAGCTGCCGAGGACGCGTCGAGCAGCAGGAATCCGGCGCCGATCATTGCGCTGACAGCACCTGCCGCGACGACCCCGACGAGGCGTGAACGCACGGACACGCTGGCCCTCCGAGTTGATGGCGATGCGGGTGACGACAACCGATGAAACCGTTCGGTCCCGCCCGCTCGGTGTGGTTGCGACGTTAGTTCTTTGTGAGCTTTCGCGCCAGTCGGCGTACCGGGCGGTGTCCAACACCCGGCCCGGTGTCGGTTACAGTTGGCGCCGCACTCGTCCGGGTGGCGGAATGGCAGACGCGCTAGCTTGAGGTGCTAGTGCCCTTTACGGGGCGTGGGGGTTCAAGTCCCCCCTCGGACACGACGACCAGCGAACGCGCAGTTCGGACCTGGCGGTCGGACGCGGGTAGAACGCGGTGAGTCACTCGAACAGATCGTCGAGACTCCTGATCGCCTCGTCAATCGCGTCACCCAGAGAACCCGCGGCCTGTCCGGAGAACCAGGCACGAAGGCCGGCGTCCGATGCCCCGAGGAATGTGGCGCAGTAGAGCCGAGGTCGCAGGTCGGTCGCGTCGGCCCCCATGCGCTTGGCGAGCACGGGTCCCATCTCGGCGAGCCACTCGTCCTGCTTCACGAGATGGCGCGCCCTCAGCGACGGTGTGGACAGCACCAGCTTCATGACCGTGCTCCACTGGGCCTCGTTGGCCGCGTAGTGCTCGACCAGCACATCCAAGGCGCGACGCAGCGACAGCCGAACCGACTCCTTCGCCGGCCGTGCCGCCAAGGCCGCTGCAACCGAGCGGCCGAGATCCTCCAGCGGCTGCAGGACGGCATCCTCTTTGGACTCGAAGTAGCGGAAGAAAGTGCGCCGCGAGATCCCGACCTGGTCGACGATGTGATCGATGGTCGTGGCGTCGAAGCCGTTCTTCTCGAAGGCGCGCACCGCGGACTCGGCCAACTCACCTTTGATGGCCGCTCGAACCCGCCCCCGAACGCCGAGGTCGGCGGGGTCTGCGGAAGTCATGTGTCGACGGTAGCCCAACGGCGCCCAGTGCTAGCCTGACACTGAGTGCCAGAGAGTCACTCTATGCAAAGGGGACGTCATGACGGAGTCAATCACCGTAGGAACATTCACCGTGACCGCGTTGGACGACGGGGAGTGCCATCTGCCGCCGCTGTTCTACCCGGGGGCCGACTTCGCCGCGGAACCGGAGTTGCTCAGTTCCGACGGGACATACCACATTCGCGCCGGCGCCTACCTGATCCAGGGTGCCGGGACCACCATGCTGGTCGATGCCGGCGCCGGTCCCGACAACATCCCTTTCCCGCCCGAGATGGCGACCGCTGCCGGCCTCGACACGTCCCCGGATTTCCTCACCGAGGTGGGCCAGCTGCCGGACTCGCTCGCCGCAGCCGGGGTCAAGCCGGACGACGTGACCGTCATTGTGCTCACTCACCTGCATTCGGACCACATCGGCTGGGTGGCGCCGCACGGCAAGATCTTCTTCCCCAACGCCGTCGTCTACTACGGCGAGGCGGACTGGGACGCGCTCATCTCGCCCACGAAGACCGACGATCCGGATCGGGTCGTGATGGAGGCTGCACGGGACGCCGGCGTCCTTCGCCCGCTCAAGGATTCGAGCGTCGCTGTCGCCGACGGCATCACTGCGGTGCACGCTCCCGGGCACACTCCGGGCAGCTACATCGTCAGCGTCGCCTCGGAGGGTCAGCAGCTCTACCTCACCGGCGATGTGATCGAACACCCGCAACAGCTCACTCGCCCGGGGGTCGGCTTCCTCACCGACGCCGACCCAGCCCACGCCACCACGACTCGCGACGACATCTTCGCCGAGGTCGCCGGACAAGACATCGTGCTGGGAACAGCGCACCTGCCCAATCCGGTCTTCCGGCGCGTCACTTCAGACCGACAGTGGCTCCGAGCCGGCTGACAGGCGAGGTCGGACAGCGATCACGCCGAGCGCGACCAACCGACGACCGGGTTCAGCTCGGTCGCGGCAGGGCCGCCCGGTACCGCGCCGGGCAGGAACTCCTGCCAGGTGCCGCTGATCATCGTGGGCGCGTCGATCACCCGGGCACCGTCGGCGAAATACGTCGTGGCCAGCGCGCGCCGCGGCTGCGTCGTGCCGTTGCGGCCGGCGGTGTGGAAGCAGGTGGCGCCGTGGAAGCTGACGTCACCGACGGCGTACGAACCGTCCTCGATGCGCACCCGCGCCGACGCGAAGCGGGCCGAGACGGCCTCGTCGTAGCTGGTACCGACGCGGTCGAACTCGAGACCCTCGAGCATCGGACGCAGGTCCGCGCCGTACGCGAAGGACAGCGGGCCCATCTCGGCTGGGATCGCCGACACCGGCATCCAGGCCGTCAGCGCCGACAGCGTGGCCAGCGGGAAGTGCTCGGCGTCGTGGTGCCACGGCGTGCGGCCGCAACCGGGTTCCTTGGACAGCGCGTTGTCGTGATAGATCCGTACATCCGTGCCGAGCAGCGCGGCAGCGATACCGCCGAGGCGCGGTGACAACGCCACCTCGCGCATCAGCGGGTCGTGGCGCCACATCTGCTCGAGCGCGGTGAACCGGCCCGCGGTGTCGTCGCCGTGCTCGACGCGCAGCAGCCCGTCGAGGCGCTCGGCCAGGCGCCGGACCACGCCGGGGGCCAGGACATCGGGCAGCTTGACGAAGGACTGCTCGGCGAAGCGTCGCACGTCGTCCGGGTGCAGGTCGTAGGGCTCTGCCAGCGCGTGGGCGAGCTCGTCGTCCGACGCCGGCGCGACGTCGGGCAATCCGGGGCCCGGTACTAGCGGGGCACCGGCGTCGTTCGCGGCGAGCGTCACGTACCAGTCCCACCACTGCTGGTCG
The DNA here is from genome assembly GCA_964657545.1 of uncultured Jatrophihabitantaceae bacterium. Classification (GTDB taxonomy): domain Bacteria; phylum Actinomycetota; class Actinomycetes; order Mycobacteriales; family Jatrophihabitantaceae; genus Jatrophihabitans. The sequence goes on along the minus strand of CAZZVT010000003.1, from coordinate 42,726 downwards.
TCGCCGGCCCAGTCCTGCTCGAGGGTGCCGCTGCGGTTGGCCTCCGGCAGGAATGCGTTCGTCGGCTCGTTCACAGCCAGATCAACATCACTTCGTGCTCGAAGGTGTAGCGGCCGGTGTCGTCGCGGCAGTCGGCGAGGTAGTCGCCGAGCACCGGTGCCGCCTCCATCTGCTCCAGCGAGACCGCGTCGTCGAACGCGCAGCGTTGCAGGAAGCCCTCGGCGACCGCCCGGTCGGCGGTGCCGCTCGTGTAGTGCACGAGCTGGGTCCGCACCTCGCCGCGGGCCGCCGCCAACGCGTCGGCGACCTGCTCGGCGCTCGTGTAGGGCGTGCGCTCGCTCACCCCGGCCCGGAACGCGTCGTAGAACGCGAGGTAGTGCGAGCGTGCGGTCGCCTGGGCCACGAATCCGAGCCCACCGGGACGCAGCGCACGCACGAACTGCTCGGCGGCCTGCGCCAGCTCGGCCGGCGGCAGGGCGTAGAGCGCGTGCGTCGCCCACACCACGTCATAACCGGCGGCATCGCTCGGCAGGTCCTGCAGGGTGACCGGCAGCTCGCGCGCGGCCCGGAACGGCGGGCGCAGCTGGGCGCGGGCCTCGGCGATGCTGAACGTCGACGGGTCGAGCAGGTCGTAGCCGGCCTCCGGCAGCGTGCTCAGGTCGCAGTAGCGATCGAGTGCGGACGGGAACTTGCCCGATCCACACGCGACGTCGAGCACCCGCCATCCCGGGCGGGCCACCCCGCCGAGCAGCGCAAGCCAGTCCGCCGCGAGCGCGAGTTGGTGGTAGTCCTCGGTGGCCAGCGCGTAGAACGCCTCCATCTCGGCCCGACCGGCCTCGCTCCAGTGCGCGAGGCTGCGGGCCGCGGTGTCGGCGTCGCCGTCGGTGATGTCCGTGCTCATGGTCGCCTTTCGATGCGGTCGCGCACGCAGCGGGTGCGCCCGTGCGCACTCGACACTAGGCCTCGGACCCGGGGGCCTACTGTCGGCTGTAGGCGCCGACCCTCGGGGCCCCACCAGGGGGACGTGTGACCCGCACTGCCGAACCAACCGATCTGCGTGCGTCGAGCGCCTTCCACGAGCTGCAGGCAGCGGTCCGCGACAGCAGCCCACTGCTGCCGCTTGATCCGGCCGAGTACGCCGCCGGGCACGCGCTGTTCGAGGCCCGGTCCGACCAGCGCGCCCACCTCACGGCCTGGCTGGTCGGGCTCCTCGGACATCGCTCGTTGAACCCGACCCGGGTGCTGTCCATCGGCTGCGGCGACGGTTCCGTCGACGTCCGGGTCGCCGAGGCGCTGGCCGCAGGCGGCCGACGCGTCGACTACACGGGCATCGAGCCGCACCCGCCGAGCGCCCGGGCCTGCGCTGATCGCCTCGCCTCGGTTGCCGGGGTCGACGCGTCCGTGCTGCGGTGCACCCTGACCGACGCCGATCTCGGGGACGCGTACGACATCGTCCTGGCGGTGCACTCGCTCTACTACGTCGACGACCTGGGCGCTGCGTTGCGCCGGGCTCGTGCGCTGCTCGCCCCGGGCGGCGTGCTCGTGGTGCTGCACGCACCGTTCGGGCGCCTGAACCGGCTGGTCCGGCTGCTCGCCCCCGGGCGTCGGCAGGAGTTCAGCGAGGAGGTGTCGGCCACGCTGACGAGGATGGGCTCGCGGCCCGAGGTCACGCGGCTCGACAGCCGCCTCGATCTCTCCGAGACCGGCGACGCCGACACCGACCGGCGGCTGCTCGACTTCACCGTGCAGGCCCGGTTGTCCCCGTCGCTGCAGCGGGCGGTGCGTGCGGCCCTCGTGGAGCAGTCCCTGCCCGGGCCCGGGACGGTCGTCGAGCACCCGGTCGACGCGGTGGTGCTGCCGGCCGCGCCGGTCCCCGACGTCTGACCGAACCTCTAGACCGTCGCTCGCGCCCGCGGGCCCAACCGCACGGGCAAGGCGTCGTAACCGCGCAGGATCCGGGTGGGCCGCCGTCGGGCGCCGGGCAACGTCTCGAGCTCGGGGTAGCGGTCGAACAGCGCCCGCAGACCGACCTCGCCCTCCATCCGCGCCAGGGCTGCGCCGAGGCAGTAGTGCCGGCCGGCCGAGAACGCGACATGCTCCCTGGCGTTCTCGCGCGCGACGTCGAAGCGGTCGGGGTCGGTGAAGACCTCCGGGTCGCGGTTGGCCGCGGCCAGCACGGTGGTGACGACGCGACCGCGCGGGATGGCGTGCCCGGCGACGACGGTGTCGCGGATGGCACTGCGGCCGGTCAGCAACACCGGCGGGTCGATGCGCAGAACCTCGTCGACGGCGTTGGGCCACAGGCTCGGGTCGTCGACGAGCCTCTGCAACTGCTCCGGGTGCTCGTGCAGCAGCGCGACGCCGTTGCCGAGCAGGTTGACCGTGGTCTCGAATCCGGCCGCGAGCACGAGCCCGGCGGTGGCCTTGAGTTCGCGTTCGTCGAGGCCGACGCCGTCGTCGCGGGCGGCCACCAGCTGGCTGAGCAGGTCCTCGCCGGGTTCGGCGCGCAACCGCTCGAGGTGCTCGCCCAGCCAGGTGCTGAACTCGGCGAGCGCCTTCTCGACCGACTGGAACTGCTGCCAGCTCAGGCCGAGGTCCAGGCTCGGTGCCGCGGCAGCGCCGAAGCCCAGCACCCGCTCACGCTCGCCCGGCGGCACCCCGAGCACCTCGGCGATGACGGTGAGCGGCAGCAGCGTGCAGTACGACTCGACGAGCTCGACGCTGTCCCTGCCCTCGAGCGTGTCGAGCAGGTCGGTGGCGATCAGCTCGGTGCGCTCGCGGAGCTTGGCGACGGCCTTGACGCTGAACACGCGAGTGACCAGCTTGCGGTAGCGGGTGTGGTCCGGGGGCTCGGTCACCAGCAGCGACGGCGGCTCCAGCGGCCCGAGCAGGGTGCGGTCCATGGCCCACCCGAATATCCGGCCGACGGGTCCGGACAGCTGGGAGGCGTCGAAACCGGCACGGAAGTCGTTGCTGGACAGCACCTCCCGCACGACCGGCAGCGAGGTCGTCACCGATGCGAACCGCCCGGAGTACACCGGCCCGAGTGCGCGGATCTCCTCGAACACCGGGAACGGGTCGCCGCCGCGGCTGGCCTGCAGCAGCTTGCCCTGCAGATCGCCCTTCCCGGCGGCGCGCTGCAACACGGTGCGCGGCAACAGGTGCCCGAAGGCCCAGCGGATGCGCGGCTTGGCGTCGCGGTCGATGCGTCGACGGACGGGTGCCGGCAGAGTAGTCATCGCCTGAGGCTAGCTGCGACGACCCGTCGTCGCGCGGCGCGTAGCTTGCTCCCATGACGACGGCGTCCGATGTGATCATCGTGGGTGCGGGCTTCGGCGGGGTGGCCGCGGCGAAGGAGCTGCTCGAGCACGGCTTCACCGACATCACCCTGCTCGACACCGCGAGTGCGATTGGCGGCACCTGGCACCACAACACCTACCCGGGCGCCGCGTGCGACGTGCCGAGCCACTTCTACTCGTATTCCTACGCCCAGCGTGCGGACTGGTCGCGGTTCTGCTCGCCGCAGGCCGAGATCCTCGACTACCTGCAGGACACCGCGAGGGCCCTCGGCGTGGCCGACCGGGTGGTGCCGAACACCACCGTCACCGCGTGCCGGTGGGACGATACGTCGGCCACCTGGACGGTCGAGGCAGACGGTCCCGACGGGCCGGTCGTCCACACCGCCCGGGCGGTGGTGATGGCGACGGGTCAGCTCAACCAGCCTGCCTACCCGTCGATCCCCGGTCTCGAGGACTTCGCCGGGCACGCGTTCCACTCGGCGCGCTGGGACCACGACTACGACCTGCGCGGCAAGCGGGTGGCGGTGATCGGCACCGGCGCGAGCGCCGTGCAGTTCGTCCCCGAGATCGCGCCCGAGGTCGCGTCGCTGACCGTCTTCCAGCGCACCGGCAACTGGTTCCTTCCGCGCCGGCACAAGGACTACTCGACCGGCGTGCACACCCTGTTCCGGCGGCTGCCGGCGGCGCACCGGCTGTTCCGTCTGGCGCTCTACCTCTACATGGAGTTCCTGACGGCGATGATCCGGCATCCGCGGTCGCTGGGGTGGCTCGGGCGGTTGTGGTCGACGCTGTTCATGCGGGGGCAGCTCACCGATCCGGGCGTCCGCCGCAAGGCGTGGCCCGACTACGCGTTCGGCTGCAAGCGGGTGCTGTTCAGCTCGGCGTTCCTGCCCGCCCTGCAGCGCGCCGACGTCGAGCTGGTCACCGACGCCATCACCGCCATGACCCCCGACGGCCCGCGCACCGCCGACGGTCGGGTGCACGAGGTCGACTGCGTCATTTACGGCACCGGGTTCCGTACCACCGACTTCATGTTCCCGATGCGGGTCACCGGCCGTGGCGGCCGCGACCTGCGCGACGACTGGGCGCAGGGGGCCCGCGCGCACCTGGGCATCACGGTGGCCGGTTACCCGTCGCTGTTCATCATGTTCGGCCCGAACACCAACACCTCGGGCGGCTCGGTGATCTTCTTCCACGAGGGGCAGGCCCGCTACCTGCGGCAGGCCCTCCAGCTCGCCCGGGATCGCGGTGCCGCGGCCGTCGACGTGCGGGCCGAGGTGCAGCAGGCCGGCGACGTCGAGACTCAGCGGCGTTTCCACGGCACGGCCTGGTTGCAGTGCAACTCCTGGTACCGCAACGAGGCCGGTCGGATCGTCACCAACTGGCCCGGCTACATGCGCGAGTACGCCGCTGCGACCCGCACCCTCGACGCCACCGACTACGACCTCGTGCAACCTCTGGTTCCGGTCGAACGTCAGGACGCGGCGGTCAGCTGAGCCAGCTCGGCACCGACGTTCGCCCGCGCCGCCGATTCCCACCGCGCCCGCCCGGGTGCCGACAGGTACAGCTGCGGCCGGTCGAGCAGCCCGGACAGCACGGCCGCGCGTCCCGCGCGCCAACCGACGTCGTCGACGTGCGCGTACTCCGCGCGGACGGCGCTGACGTACGCCGCGTACGCCTCGGCCGGGCTCGCCAGGATCGCGAGGTCTGCGTCGAGCAGGGCGGCGGCCGCGGCGTCGTCCTTGCGAGCATCGTGGATCAGGGTCGCCAGGATCAGCTGGACCGAGAGCTCCGCGGGACCCGGCGCCACCCCGGCCTCGTGGAGCGCCTCGCGTGCCCACCGCGAACTGAGCCGCTCGTCGTCGCCCGGTCGCGCGTCGTAGACGACATCGTGCGCGCAGGCCGCGAGCGCGACGACGGCACGCTGCTGCTCATCGAGGCCCAGTGCGTCGGCGAGCCAGTCCCCGTCACGCAGCACGGCCTCGATGTGGGTGGCGGTGTGGTAGCGGCGGTGCGGCTCGGCGTAGCGACGCACGAGTTCGGCGGCGCTGTCGGCGGCCGCCTCGGCCCGCCCGCCAAGTGCGACGACCGCGTCGGCCCAGGCGGTGCCGATCGAGCTGGTCATGTGTCGTGCCTACCACCCGTCCACCCGGTAGGACGACGAGCGGATGGGAAACCTGCACCGCATGAACCAGTTCAGCTCCACGACCGAATCCACCGCGGTCGTCGCCGCCGACCGCGCGAAGATCTGGGCGGCCCTCACCGACCCGGTGCTGCTGCCGGAACTGACCCCGCTGCTGAAGAAGATCGACGCCGACGGCGACCTGTGGCGCTGGCACCTGATGAGCATCTCGGCGCTCGGCGTGAGCATCAGCCCGGCCTTCACCGAGCGGATGCACTTCACCGAGAAGTCCGAGATCGTCTACGAGCACGAGGTCCCGGCCGGCGCCGTCGAGCGCACCGGCGCCGAGGGGTGGTACCGGCTGAGCGACGTCGAGGGCGGCACCAAGCTCGAGATCTCGCTGACCCTGCACGTCGAGCTGCCGCTGCCGCGCACTGCCGGCCCGGCCGTGCGACAGGTCATGAGGACCACGATGGCCCGCACCGGCGACAGGTTCTCGGCGAACCTGCTGCGCCACCTGGGCATCGCCGAGCCCAGTCGCTCGCAGCGCTGACGATGCGTCGCAGCGCCGGATTGCTGCTGTACCGCAAGGCCGCTACCGGGATCGAGGTGCTGCTCGCCCACCCGGGCGGGCCGTTCTGGGCGTCGAAGGACGAGCGGGCGTGGAGCCTGCCGAAGGGTGAGTACCTCGAGCCCGAGGACCCTTACGAAGCCGCCCGCCGCGAGTTCGCCGAGGAACTGGGCAGCCAACCGCCCGAGGGCACGCCGCTGCCGCTCGGCGAGGTGCGCCAGGCCGGGGGCAAGGTCGTCACCGCCTGGGCACTGCCCGGCGACCTCGACGTCACCACGGTGCACAGCAACGACGTCGAGCTCGAGTGGCCGCCGCGGTCCGGGCGCGTCCGGCGTTTCCCCGAGGTCGACCGGGCCGCCTGGTTCCCGCCCGACCTCGCGCAGAGCAAGCTGGTCACCGCGCAGTCCGCCTTCGTCGACCGGCTGCTGCACCACCTCGACGGTGCAGCCCGCTACGGTGTGTCACACACACCTCCCGAGCCGTAGGAGTATCGGAATGACGGATGATCAGCACACCGACGTCCTGATCATCGGCGCCGGGATCTCCGGTGTCGGTACCGCCTGTCACCTGGCCCGTGACTGCCCCGACACGAGCGTGCGCATCCTCGAGCGGCGCACTGCCATCGGCGGCACCTGGGATCTGTTCCGCTATCCGGGCGTGCGCAGCGACTCCGACATGTTCACCTTCGGTTACAACTTCCGGCCGTGGAACGACACGAAGGTGCTCGCCGACGGCGCCTCGATCCGCTCCTACCTGCACGACACCGCCGTCGAGTACGGCATCGAGAAACTGATCGAGTTCGACCGCCAGGTGGTGTCGGCCTCGTGGTCCAGCAGCGAGAACCGGTGGACGGTCGAGACCCGCAACGCCGCCACGGAGACCACCGACACCTTCACCGCCGGCGTCCTGGTCGCCGGCACCGGCTACTACAACTACGACGCCGGCTACCGCCCCGAGTTCCCCGGCGAGCAGGACTTCGGCGGCACGATCGTGCACCCGCAGCACTGGCCGGCAGACCTCGACCACGCCGGCAAACGGGTCGTGATCATCGGCTCGGGCGCCACCGCCGTCACGCTCGTGCCGGCCCTCGCACCCGAGGCCGCGCACGTCACGATGCTGCAGCGCTCCCCCACCTACATCGTGTCGCTGCCCGCGGTCGACAAGGTCTCGGCCAACCTGCGCCGGGTCCTGCCCGACGGCGTCGTGTGGAAGCTCGCCCGCGCGCGCAACATCGGCGTCCAGCGCGCCACCTACGCACTGGCCCGAGTCCGTCCGGATGCGATCCGCAGGTTCGTCGTCAAGAGCGCCGAGAAGGAGCTCGCCGGAGCCTCCGACATCGCCAACTTCACCCCGGCCTACGACCCGTGGGACCAGCGATTGTGCGTCGTGCCCGACGGCGACCTGTTCGCGGCGATCCGCAGCGGTCGCGCCGACGTCGTCACCGACCGGATCAGGACCTTCACCGACACGGGCATCGAGCTCGAGTCCGGCAGGCACCTCGACGCCGACATTGTCGTCGCGGCCACCGGTCTGGACGTCCAGATCCTGGGCGGCGCCACCCTCGAGGTCGACGGTGAGCCGGTGGCGATCAACGAGCGGCTGACCTACAAGGCCACCCTCATCGAGGGTGTCCCGAACTTCGCGCTGGTCTTCGGTTACATCAACGCCTCGTGGACGCTGAAGGCCGACCTCGCGGCCGAGTACCTCTGCCGGGTGCTGGGGCACATGGACAGCCGCGGCTACACGACGTTCGTCGCGCGCGGCGACGCCGACGACCACGGCGAGAGGTCGGTGCTCGGCGCACTGAACTCGGGCTACGTCCGACGCGGCGACCCGCACCTGCCCCGCCAGGGCTCGCGCGGCCCGTGGCGCGTCACGAACGACTTCCTGCGCGACGCCGCCACCCTGCGGCACGGCGTCATCGACGACGGTGTGCTCGAGTTCGGCACGCACGTGCCCGCTGAACCACAACGCCGCCCGCGTCCGGCGCCCGCGGTGTCCTGAGCACGTTCCACGGGCCACTGCGCGGCATACCGGGGGCGCGCCGACAGGACGCTGGGCTACGGTCGGAGCTATGACCGAAGGCGTGCACGGCGTCGTCGACCAGGGGCTCACCAAGGCCCTCGGACTCCGGCTCGACGAGGTGGGTCCCGATCGCGTCGTCATGAGCTGGACCGTGGGCGAGCAGCATCTGCAGCCCTACGGGATCGTGCACGGCGGTGTCTACTGCTCGGTGGTCGAGAGCAGCGCCAGCATCGGGGCGGCCACGTGGTTCGGCGACCGCGGCAAGGTCGTCGGCGTCGCCAACCACACCAACTTCCTGCGCTCGGCCCGCGAGGGCGTGCTCACGGCCACTGCGACGCCGCTCCATCGCGGCCGCAGCCAACAGCTCTGGCTCGTCGACATCACCGACGACCAGCAGCGGACCATCGCCCGCGGCGAGGTCCGCCTGCAGAACCTGACCAGCTGATCCGTCACCACCGTGATCGGATCGGCAACTGCCGAGAGGAAACCATGTCCCACGCAGCCACCACCACCGAGACCGCCACCCTGGACGTACCCGGCCAGGACCCGCTCGAGCTTGCCGTCCACCAGCCCGTCGAGGGCGCACCGGCCGCCGACATCGGCAAGCTGCTGGCGAGGACCGGCATGGTCACCTACGACCCGGGCTTCGCCAACACCGCGGCCTGTTCCTCGCAGATCACCTACATCGACGGCGATGCCGGCATCCTTCGCTACCGGGGCTACCCGATCGATCAGCTGGCCGAGAACTCGTCGTTCCTCGAGGTCAGCTACCTGCTGATCAACGGTGAGCTGCCGACGTCCGAGCAGTTGGCCGAGTTCGCGGACCAGATCCAGCACCACACGTTGCTGCACGAGGAGCTGAAGCGGCTCTTCGACGCCTTCCCCCGCGACGCGCACCCGATGCCGGTGCTGTCCTCGGCCGTCTCGGCGCTGTCGACGTACTACCAGGACGCGCTCAACCCCCAGGTCGAGGCCAATGCCCAGCTGTCGACGATCCGGCTGCTGGCCAAGCTGCCCACCATCGCCGCCTACGCCTACAAGCGTTCCGTCGGGCAGCCGTACCTGTACCCGGACAACGCGCGCAGCTACGTCGAGAACTTCCTGGCCATGACGTTCGGCTTCCCGGCCGAGCCGTACGAGGTCGACCCGGCCGTGGCGAAGGCGCTGGACACGCTGTTCATCCTGCACGCCGATCACGAGCAGAACTGCTCGACCTCGACGGTCCGCCTGGTCGGTTCGTCGCAGGCCAACCTGTTCGCGTCGGTGTCGGCGGGCATCCATGCGCTGTCGGGCCCGCGCCACGGCGGGGCGAACCAGGAAGTCCTCGAGATGCTCGAGAAGATCCGCGCCGACGGTGGCGATGTCGCGGGCTTCGTCGACAAGGTCAAGAACAAGCAGGACGGCGTGAAGCTGATGGGCTTCGGGCACCGCGTCTACAAGAACTACGACCCGCGCGCGGCGATCGTCAAGAAGTCCGCCGACCAGGTGCTCTCGGCCATGGGCAAGCGCGACGACCTGCTCGATCTGGCCATCGAGCTCGAGGGACACGCACTCGAGGACGACTACTTCGTCGAGCGCAAGCTCTACCCGAACGTCGACTTCTACACCGGCCTGATCTACCGCGCCATGGGCTTTCCGACCAAGATGTTCACGGTGTTGTTCGCCATCGGCCGGCTGCCGGGCTGGATCGCCCAGTGGCAGGAGATGATCGACGACCCGGAGGGTCGCATCGGCCGGCCGCGGCAGCTCTACACCGGTTCGCCCGAGCGCTCGTTCGTGGACATCGAGAAGCGCTGAGGCGTGGCTTACGGGCTGGACAACCTGCCCTACGCCTCGGTTGTCGACGCCGACGGGCGACGTCTCGCGGCCGTCCGGTTCGGCGACGACGTGCTCGATCTGACGAGCGTCGAGGCCGAGCTGTTCGACGACGGCACACTCGATGCGTTCCTGGCCGCCGGGCCGCAGGCCTGGGCCGATGTCCGCGCGGCCGCACAGGCCCAGCTGGAAGCGGGCACGGCCGTTCTGACGCCGCTCGCCGACGTCCGGCCCGTCCTGGGCTTCGCCGTCGCCGACTACGTCGACTTCAATGCCTCGCCCTATCACGCGACGAACGCCGGGAAGCTGTTCCGGCCGGACGCGGCGGGCCTGCCGGCGAACTGGAAGGCCGTGCCGGTCGGCTATCACGGGCGGGCGGGCACCGTGGTCGCGTCCGGCACGCCCGTCATGCGGCCGTCGGGCCAGCTCGACCCGACGACGTTCGGGCCGTCCCGTGCCCTGGACTACGAGGCCGAACTGGGGTTCGTGGTCGGCAGGCCCTCGGCCGGTCCGGTGGCGGTCGACGACGCCGACGAGCACGTCTTCGGTGTCTGCCTGCTCAACGACTGGTCGGCCCGCGACGTGCAGGCCTTCGAGATGACACCGCTCGGACCGTTCCTGGGCAAGTCGTTCGCGACGTCGGTGTCACCATGGATCACGCCGCTGGCGGCGCTGGCCGAGCACAGGTTCGCCGTGGCGCAGGACCCCGCACCGTCCTCGACATTGATCGACGTCACCCGAGCGCACGGCCTGCGGATCGAGGTCACGATCGCCGTGAACGGCACCGTGCTGTGCCGCTCCGACACCGCGCACCTCTACTGGTCCTACGCGCAGTTCGTCGCGCACCTGACCTCGAACGGCGCCTGGCTGCGTACGGGCGATCTGCTGGGCTCGGGAACGCTCAGCGGCCCGACGCCCGACTCCCTCGGCTGTCTGCTCGAACTCACCCGCAACGGGGAGGTCGCGGTGACCCTCGACGACGGCTCCACTCGGGCCTGGCTGCACGACCGTGACGAGATCGTGTTGTCCGCCGGGGCCGGTTCGATCACTCTCGGTGACGTCCGCGGACGTATCGTCACGGCGTGACACACGCGGGTGCGGGCGGGGCAGCAGGAACCGGCGGAACCGAACAGGCACCGGCCGACGAAGAGGTCAGTGTGGAGGCAGCCCTGGGCGATATCGGCGAACGCCTGAACCAGGGCGACCCGGTGGCGTTGGAAGACGCCTACCGATCGCTCGGGCCGCTCGTCATGTCCTATCTCGGCCGGTACGTACCGCAGCCCGACGTCGAGGACGTCATGCAGCGGGTCTTCTACGAGCTGTGGCGGGTGCACGAACGCTACGATCCCAACCAGTCCCTGCGGGGCTGGGTACTCAGTATCGCCCGCAAGCGCGCAATCGATCATCTTCGTAAGAGACGCGACGTCGTGGTCCCGCTCGATTCGATGCGCGAGATCACCGGTGACGACGGCCGTGAGGTCGCCGACCGGTTGGTCTGGGCCGACGAAGTACGCGGTGCACTCGATCTGCTGCCGCAGTTGCAGCGTGAGGTCATCGAGCTGGCGTACTTCGACGGTTACACCCAGACCGAGATCGCGCTGGCGCTCGACATCCCGCTCGGCACCGTCAAGACTCGCACGTCGCGCGGACTGCAACGTCTGGCCGGCTTGCTGGAGAATCCCCGAGGCATCCGATGAGCAATCACATCACCGAGGACGTCCCTCGCCTGCTGACCGGCGAGGCGAACCGTGACGCGGTCCTGAGCGCGGCCGAGCACCTGCGGTCGTGCCCCGACTGCCAGCAGGAACTCGTGTCCGCAGTCGTCGCTCATGCGTCGATGACCTCCGCGTACCGCTTCGCACCCGACGTCGTGGCCCCGCCGAGCGTGGACGACGACGGTAAGCGGATCGGATCCGGTCACGATCACGACGCCGTCGACAACCCGGTGGTGGCGCTGCCACCGATGACCAGCCTGTTCGACAAGGTCCGCGAGGAAGCCCAGCAGGACGTGCACCGGCGGCAGCGTGCGCCCAGGCGCCGGCGTCTGATCGGCGTGGCTGCTGCGGCCGTCATCCTCGTCGGCGGCGGCGTCACCGTGGCCGAGGTCGCGAGCTCTTCGTCGTCGTCGCCGACCCAGCAGTCGGTCGCACTGACCGCGTTCGACCGCGGCCACAACCCGGCCGAGGCCACGATCGTCGGCGAGCGCAAGGTCAGCATCAACGCGACCAAGTTGCCGAAGCTGGACTCGAGCCACGTCTACGAACTGTGGCTCACCGACGCCACCCGCACGAACATGCAGAGCGTCGGGCTGCTGGGCAACGACAACACGGCCAACTTCACGGTGTCGCCGAAGTCGCTGAACCACTACGACAACTTCGAGGTCAGCGTCCAGCGCACCAATCAGACGCAGTACAGCAACATCAGCGTGCTGCGCGGGCAGTACAAGAGCTGACGTCACCTCGGCCGTGGTCGACGCCCGGCAGTTGGGCCGCGCCGTCGTCGACGAGCCTGATCGGCCGGTTCCTGGCCAGGCGTGCCCGGCATCCCGACGAGTTCGACTGTGCCGTACGGGTCCTGGCCGGGGTGTTGCCCGGCGAGTCCGGGCGCTGGAGCTACCGCCGCAGTGCCGTCGACCCGCTCGTGCATGACGACGTCGTCACCCTGACCCACGGCACCGTAGCCCTACGGCTGCGCTTCACCGGCGAGAGCCACCCGCGCAGCGGCGCAGTGCGAGCCCTGCATCGTGTCTGGCCGGCGGCCGAGGTGACCACCGGCGCCTCGGTCGAGGTGGCCGCCGATGCCGGCGAGGCCGTGCGCTTCGGGGTGGACGCCTGACGCGCTGACAAGAGCGGCGAGGGGCTACTGCGTCTCGCCCTTGAGGCCGGCGAGGCGCTGCTCGAGGGTGGCGAGCACGGCCTCGTTCTCGGCGACGTTGGTCAGCGCGGCTGCGGTGTCCTCGGGATCACCGACGCCGAAGCTCTGCCCGCCCACCTGCTTGCGCAGCTCGTCGGTGGTGCTTCGCAGCTCGGCGATCTCGTTCTCCAGGTCGGTGACCTCGGACTGGTCGGGCACGGTGATCCTCTCGTCGGGCGGTGTGGGCTACTGCCTCGACGCTAGCTGGTGACCGCTTTCTTCACGCGGGGCGGCAGGGGGAAGAACATGCTGGTGCGCGCGGCGTAGGTGTCCCAGCCGTCGCGCTTGCTCATCGACTTCTCCAGGATCCGCGCGCCGGAGCCGATGGTGAGAAGCAGCGTCATGATGATCGGCGAGAAGATCGTCGCCACGCCGGGCAGGGCGTCGGCGGTGACGAGGAAGATCCCCCACCAGATGCAGGCGTCGCCGAAGTAGTTCGGGTGCCGGGTGTAGCGCCACAATCCCGAGTCGATCAGCTTGCCCTTGTTGCCCGGGTCGGCGCGGAAGCGCGACATCTGCGCGTCGCCGACGCTCTCGAAGAACAGTCCGATCGCCCACACCACGACGCCGGCCCACGCCAGCACACCGACCGACGAACGCTCGAAGCCGCCGACGAGGATCGGTGCGCTGATGATGAACGCGAGCACGCCCTGCAGCAGGTAGATGTGGGTCAGTGCGTAGACGTCACCCGCGCCCGGCTGCTTGTCGAGCATCTCCTTGTAGCGGGGGTCCTCGGGTTTTCCGATCGAGCGCTTACCCGTGTAGTACGCCAGGCGCAGGCCCCAGATCACGGGGAGCACCAGCAGCAGCCAGCGGCGGGTGTCGTCACCGGTCGAGCGCACCGCCATGACCACCGCGGCGGTCACGAACAGCAGGCCCCAGGTGGTGTCGATGACCGCGTGCTTGCCGACGATCTTGGAGACGACGAAGGTGGCCAGCAGTACGACCGCCATCGCGGCGGCGGTCCAGGCCAGCGTGCCGGCCCAGGCCGAGGTGTCGAACGAACTCATACTCGCAAACTAGCCGACCGTCCACGGGCGGGTGGCCGGCATCGCGCTGACGCCGTCGGCGGTGGGCTTGACGGCGAGGAACTGGTCGACGCCCATCCGGTTCTCCTCGAAGGTCAGCATGCCGCCGACGAGGTAGAGCCGCCACACCCGCGCGACCTCCTCGCTCTGCAGTGCGACGAACTCGTCCCACCGCGACTCGAAGGTGTCGATCCAGTGCTGGACGGTGGTGACGTAGTGCTCGCGCATCGCCTCGACGTCGCGGACCTCGAAGCCGCCGTTGACCAGGTGACGCGTCGTCTGCCAGATCGGGCGCATGTGCATGTCGGGCGCGATGTAGGACTCGATGAACGCCCCACCGCCGGGCGCGGTGTTCTCCGCGCGCGACATCTGCTGCAGCAACAGTCGTCCGGTGGGCCTGAGGGCGTCGTACATGATCTTGACGTACTCGGGGTAGTTTCCCTCGCCGACGTGCTCGCCCATCTCGATGGAGCTGACGGCGTCGAACGACTCCCCCGTCTCGGCGAACTCGCGGTAGTCCTGCAGGCGCACCTCGACGCGGTCGGCCAGGCCGCGGTCGGCGATGCGCTTGGTGATGAAGTCGCGCTGCTGCGCCGACAGCGTGATGCCGGTGGCGTGCACGCCGTAGTGCTCGGCGGCGTGCAGGATCATCGAGCCCCAGCCGCAGCCGATGTCGAGCAGCCGTTTACCGGGCTCTAGGTCGAGCTTGCGGCAGACGAGGTCGAGCTTCGCCGTCTGGGCATCGTGCAGCGACTGACCCTCGTGGGTGAAGTACGCCGAGGAGTACGCCATGTGCTCGTCCAGCAGCAGTTCGTAGAAGTCGTTCGACAGGTCGTAGTGGTGCGAGATCGCGGCCCGGTCGCGCAGCTTGGTGTGCAGTCGCCCCTGCAGCCGCGCCTCGGACGCCGGCGGTGCCGGCGGTGTGCCGATCGCGCCGAGCCGGGCGGCGGCCACCGCAGCCTTGGCCTTGGCGCCGACGCTCAACGAGACACCGGTACTCGGCCGGGAGCGTGCGAGCTGCCAGGCGCGGCGGAACCCGTCGGCCAGGTCTCCGTCGACGTCGAGGTCACCGGTGACGTACGCGCGGGCCAGCCCCAGCTCGCCCGGCGCCCACAGCAGCCGACGCAGCGCACGGCGCGAGCGGATGACCAGGACCGGTCCGCCGTCGACGGGACCGGCCTCACTGCCGTCCCAGGCGCGGATGCGGACGGGCAGCTCGATGCCTGCCGTCTCGCGGACGAGGGTGGCCAGGCGGTCGGCGATCGTCATGTCGGGATCCTTCGTGCGGGGTTGGATGGGCAGGCCCTTGCGCCACAGCCGCAGGCCGTGGGCGGTGATGAGGCCTCGGACGAGCCAGGTCTCGAACGGATGGCGCGCCGCGGTGGACAGCACCGCGCGGCGGGTGGCGGGCCGACGGACGCCCCGCACCGAGGCGGTGAACGGCGTGTCGTCAGGGCGGTGCAGGGTGATCGTGACGGCCAGCCGCTCACCCGGCTCGGGCAGGCTCATGCGGTAGCTGCCGTCGACCGGGTAGAACGGCGAGACGAAGAATTCCTTCTCCGTGTCGACCCGGCCGGCGTCATCGGTGCGCAGCAGGTAACGGTGCCGCTGTTGGTAGGTGTTGTGTACCTCGGCCACGACCGCCACGACGGTGCCCTGCGGATCGTGGCACCAGTACAGCGTCAGCGGGTTGAAGACGTAGCCCAGGCTGCGTGCGCTGGTGAGCATGGTGATGCGACCGCCGTGCAGCTCAATGCCGTGCTCGGCAAGGTAGTCCTCGACGTTCTGGCGCAGGCTGCGTTCGGGATCGCCGACGTGGTCGCGCGAGCGGAAGCGGGCGAGCAGTCCGTGCGAGGGCAGGTCGTCGAGGTCGACGAACCACAGGTAGCTGTCGTGCCGCACGTCGTGGCGCACGGGTGCGGCGCGGACATGCGTGATCGACACCTCGTACAACGCCGATGTTGCGAGAGCGGTGCTCACCAGCGAACGCCCAGGCTCTTGGCCGCGTCGACCCCCGACCGGCAGCCGTCCTCATGGAAACCCCACCCGTGGTAGGCGCCGGCGAAGGCGACCACGCCGTCGTTGAGTTCGGGCAGCCGCTCGCGGGCGGCGACCGAGGACGTCGTGTACACCGGGTGCTCGTAGGACATCCGGTCGACGACCGTCGAGGGGTCGACGCGGTCCTCGGCGTTCAGCGTGACGACGTAGGTCTGCGGGGCGTCCAGGCGCTGCAGGCGGTTCATGTTGTAGCTGACCTGCACCGCGCCCGGCACCGTGTCGCAGGCCGGCAGAGCGTAGTTCCACGACGCCTGCGCACGCGGTGATCGGGGCAGCAACGAGGTGTCGGTGTGCAGCACCGTGGGGTTGCTCGTGTAGCCGATCGCGCCCAACACCTCGGTCTCCGCGCGAGTCGGCGCGGTGAGCACGGCCAGCGCCTGGTGCGGATGACTCGCGATCACGGCCGCGTCGTAGGTCTCGACCTGATCGGCGTCGTCGCGGACCTCGACGCCGGAGCCGACCCGGGTGACGCCGCGCACCGGCGTCGACGTCTGCACCGAGGTGAGGCTCTTGGCCGCCTTCTCGACGTAGCGCGCCGAACCGCCGGCGACGGTGTACCAGGTGGGCGCGCCGGTGACGCTGAGCATGCCGTGGTTGTCGAGGAACGTGAACAGGTAGCGGGCCGGGTAGTCGCCGGTGCCGGTCGGAGCCGTCGACCAGACAGCGGCGATCAACGGGGTCATGAAGTGGGTCTCGAAGTAGGCCGAGAAGCGGAAGCGATGCAGGAACTCGCGGATCGTCAGCTCCTGCTCGTCACCGGCCAGCACCTCGTGGGCGCGGCGGTGGAAACGCACGACCTCGCCGAGCAGCCTGACGTAGCGGCGATTGGCGACCACCCGGGCGCTGGGCAGCAGGCCCGACACCCCTCGGCCGCCCGCGTACTCGAGACCGCAGCCGGCGCAGGAGATCGACATGCTCATGTCGGACTCCTGGGTAGCGACGCCGAGTTCGCGGAACAGCCGCAGCAGGTTCGGATAGGTGCGCAGGTTGTGCACGATGAAACCGGTGTCGATGTGGCGCAGCGCCCCGTCGGTGCCGACGACGTCGTGGGTGTCGGCGTGCCCGCCCAGCCGGTCGGCCGCCTCGTACAGCGTGACGTCGGCCTCGCGCTGCAGCACGTAGGCGGTGGTCAGCCCGGCCACCCCACTGCCGATGACTGCAATCCTGCGTCGGGTCACGCGTCGTCCCTCTGATCGTTCTGCTCGTGAGTCCTGCGCCGGATGCGCGGGGCTACACCAGGAGTTCGTGGGCGGGCGGGACGCCGGTTCCGGGTAGGGCGAAAGGGCGGCGGCACGGGAGGGATGTGCCGCACGCCCTTTCACCGCCATCCTAAGCCATCGATCATCCGAGCAAGGCATTTAGATTGGACTCCGTGTCACACACTTACTTCGACGTCACGCAGCAGCAATTCGTCGACGACGCCCTGATCGCCGGGTACCGCTCGAACCCCTCGACCACCGGGCCTTGGGCCCCGCACCTGCAGCACGGCGGCCCCCCGAACGCCCTCGCGGTGGCCGCGGCCGAGCAGGTGGCGGCACACGTCACCGGGCGCTCCGATCTCGTCGCGCTGCGGCTCGCGTCGGATTTCGTCGGCCCGGTGCCGGTGGCTGACCTGGAAGTGCGGGCGACTGTCGTGCGGTCCGCGCGCAGCGCCGTACTGGCGGCGGTCACCGTCGCCGCGGGCGGGCGCGACTGCCTGCACTCGCGGGTCTGGTTCGTCCGCGACGCGGACACCTCGGCGCAGGCCCCATCGCTCGATGCCGAGCTCGAGCTGCCGACCGGCCGGCCCGGACTCGACTCGGAATTCGGCTACGGCGCGAGCCTCGAATGGCGGCGGATCACCGGCGGTCTGCTCGAGC
>CAZZVT010000003.1:0-24936 GCA_964657545.1 uncultured Jatrophihabitantaceae bacterium | reverse complement strand
TTCGGCTACGGCGCGAGCCTCGAATGGCGGCGGATCACCGGCGGTCTGCTCGAGCGCGGCCCGGGGTCGGCCTGGGCCCGGGCAGCGACCGAGCTGTTCGACGGCTACCGGTGGAGCGGCCTGGCCCGCGCCGTGCTGATCGCCGACAGCGGCAACGGGCTGTCGTCCGAGCTCGACTGGGCGCAGTGGTCGTTCCTCAACGTCGACCTCGACGTGCACCTGGCGCGGCCGCTGCTCGGCGAGTGGGTCCTGCTCGACGCGGTCACCCAGCTCGGTGCGCACGGGTCGGCGCTGGCCCGCTCGACGATCTCCGACCGGCACGGCGTGGTCGGCGCCGGCCTGCAGACCCTCGTGGTGGCGCCCGTTCGACCCGCGAACCCTACCGGTTGAGTAGGATTTACCGGGTGTCCCTGATCGGCTTCCCGAACCCCGTCAACGAGGTCGCCGCGCGCTGCGTGGCAGGCGGTGTGGTCGCACTGACCGTCGTGACCCTGCTGCTGGGCAGCCTGGTCGCCGATGGTTGGTTGTGGCTGAGCCTGCTGCTCGCCTACGGCTTCCTGGCCCGCGTGCTGACCGGGCCGCGACTCAGCCCGCTGGGTCAGCTCGCCACCCGGGTCGTCGCACCCCGGTTCGGGCACGAGAAGCTGGTCGCCGGGCCGCCCAAGCGCTTCGCGCAGGCCATCGGCGCCACCCTCACGGTCGCTGCGGTGGTGTTCCTGGCGCTCGGTCTGCCGGGCGTCACGATCGGCCTGCTCGTCGCTCTTGCCGTGGCCGCCGGGCTCGAGTCGGTGTTCGGGCTGTGCCTGGGGTGCAAGGCGTTCGCCGTGCTGATCCGCCTCGGCGCGATCCCCGAGGAGACCTGCGAGGCCTGCGCGAACGTCGGCCTGCGGGCATCCGTCTAGCTGATTGGCACACTGAGGGCGTGACTGCGCGTGTCGAACCCGAGGAACAGGTTGAGGCGAGCCCTCGCTACGGGCTCGAACTGGTCGCGGTCCTGGGCGTCAGCTACGGGCTGTCGGGAATCACGGCATTCCTGAGCTTCCTGCGCTCGCAGATCGTCATCCAGCAGGGTTTCGGCTTCAGCAAGGTCGCCACCGCCCCGATCAAGAGCGGCTCGAACACCGTCCACTACCAGTACCTCGACATCCTCGATCAGGCCGCGTCGATCCTGTCGGGGCTGGCGCCGGCGTTCCTGGCCGTCGTGCTGCTCATGCGCTCACCGGCCGGGCGCGACCTGGGCATCGGGCTGCGCCGGCTCGGACTGCGCGAGGTCGGGGTCGGGCTCGGCTTCGCGGGCGCGATCGGCATCCCCGGTCTCGGGCTCGTCTACGTCGCACGTCAACTGGGGCTCAACGCCGAGATCGTCGTGACGAGCTTCCCGGACGTCTGGTACCGGATTCCCACGCTGCTGCTCGAGGCCTTCCAGCAGGGCATCGGCGAGGAGGTCGTGGTGTGCGCGTTCGTGCTCACCCGGCTCGCGCAGCTCGGCTGGTCGAACCCGCGGGCGCTGGCTGTGGAGTCGGTGCTGCGCGGCTCGTACCACCTCTACCAGGGCTTCGGCGGTTTCGTCGGCAACGCCGTGATGGGCGTGATCTTCGGCTGGTGGTTCCAGCGCACGAAGCGGGTGTGGCCGTTGATCATCGCGCATGCGGTGATCGACGCGGTCAGCTTCATCGGCTACGTCTACCTGCACGACCGGGTCAGCTGGATTTGAGTTGACGGCGGCTGGCAGGGTCGGGGCATGGCCCTCGAGCTCGTCCACCCCGTCTCCCCCGACGACCTGGAGGGCTGGTCCCGGCAGCTCGCCCTGACCCTCATGGGTGACGTCCACGGCGACGAGTTCCCCGCCCACGTCGCGCGCCGTCGGGCGATGCTGAGCCCCGAGCGGATGTGGGGTGCCCGCGAGCGTGGGCACTGGGTCGGCACGCTGGCCACCTTCGCGCGCACCATCACCGTGCCCGGGCCGGGCGGCAGCAACGTCGAGCTGGCGGCCGATGCGCTCACCGGCGTCAGCGTCGCCGCCACGCATCGACGGCGTGGGCTGCTGCGCACGATGATCGGCGAGTCACTGCAGGCCGCCGCGGACCGGGGCGACGCGCTGAGCATGCTGGTCGCCGCCGAGTGGCCGATCTACGGACGCTTCGGTTACGCCCCCGCCGTCAACGGTGCGTCCTACACCTTCCGGCCGCGGCGCTCGGGTGGTGTCGCCGGCGCCGACCCGCGGACCGTGCGGCCCGTCGACCTGCTCGAGGCCGCGGACCTGGCGCCCGGCATCTTCGACCGGGCGCGACGGCAGCGCGCCGGCCAGGTCGAGCGGCGGACCCAGTGGTGGAGCTGGTTCATCGGAGTCGACGGCAGGTCGCCGGTGGCCTCGGCACGCACCAGTTGGTTCGTCCACGAGGGGCCGGACGGTCCTGACGGCATGCTCTCGTGGCGCACCACGCGGGACTTCGACCTCGTCGGGCCGCTGGCCACGGTCGAGGTCACCGACTTCTTCGCCGCCACCGACGAGGCCTACCGCGACCTGTGGGGTTACCTCGCCGGCATGGACGTCGTCGAGGAGATGACGATCGGCGAACGCGCCCTCGACGAACAGGTCCGTTTCCTGCTCGCCGACGCCCGCGCCCTGGAGACCAGGACGGTCTTCGACTACGTCTGGCTGCGGCTGCTCGACGTGCCGGCCGCGCTGTCGGCCCGGGTGTACGGCGTCGAGGGGTCGGTAGTGCTCGACGTCGTCGACGACGTCGGGCCCGGCTTCGCCGCGGGTCGCTACGAGCTCACGTCCGACTCCTCCGGCGCGCGATGTGTACGGAGCACGGCGCCGGCCGACCTGCGCCTGGACCAGCGCGACATCGCCTCGATCTACCTCGGCGGCCACCGGCTGCGCGAGGTAGCCGTCGCCGGGCGGGTCGAGGAACTGACGCCGGGCGCGATCGACCGCGTGTCAGCGATGTTCGCCACCGCACTTCTCCCGGTCAATCAGACCGGCTTCTGACGCCGGCGGCTAGGTTCCGGGGGTCTGGTAAGGCGGTTGCTGCGGGTACTCGTACCCCGACGACCGCGGGTAGTCCGGCGCAGGGGTGCGCGGCGGGTCGTCGCTCGTCGGCACCCGGCGCCGCAGGATCTCGGCGACGTCGACGGTCGGGTCGTCCAACCCCGTCCGCGCCTGCTGTGAGTCCGCGTCGTCGTCCGAGGACCGTATGCCGACGGCCTCGGGCTGCTCGGCGGCGGGCGGCAGGTTGGAGTCGAACCAGTTGCTCGTGTCGATCGGTTCGCCGCCGGCGGTGCCGGTGTCTGTGCCGGTCTGGGCCAGCCAGCTCGGCGTTGCGGCATTGCCGTCACCGGACAGCCCCGCCAGTCCCTCCAAGGCTTTGCTGAACTCCGACGGCACGATCCACATCTTGTTGGCGTCGCCCTTGGCGATCTGCGGCAGCGTCTGCAGGTACTGGTAGGCGAGCAGTGCCGGGTCGGGCTTGGCCGCGTGGATGGCACCGAACTTCGTCTCGATGGCCTTCGCCTCACCCTGGGCGGCCAGGTACAGCGCCGCCCGCTCGCCCTCGGCCTTGAGGATCCGTGACTGCCGGTCGGCCTCGGCCGACAGGATCGCGGCCTGCTTCTGGCCCTCGGCACCGAGGATCTGCGCCGCCTTGTTGCCCTCGGCGGTCTTGATCGCGCTCTCCCGCTGGCCCTCGGCGGTGAGGATGAGCGCGCGCTTGTTGCGGTCGGCGCGCATCTGCTGCTCCATCGCGTCCTGGATCGACGGCGGCGGGTCGATGGCCTTGATCTCGACGCGCGCGACGCGGATACCCCAGGGTCCGGTGGCCTCGTCGAGGACACCGCGCAGCTTGCCGTTGATCTCGTCGCGGCTGGTCAGGGCCTGCTCGAGGTTGAGCGAACCGATGACGTTACGCAGCGTTGTGATCGTCAACTGCTCGACGGCCTGGATGTAGTTGGCGATCTCGTACGTCGCCGCCCGCGGTTCCATGACCTGGAAGTAGATGACGGAGTCGACGCCGACGGTGAGGTTGTCGGAGGTGATCACCGGCTGCGGCGGGAAGCTGACGACCTGCTCGCGCAGATCGATCATCGGCCGCATCCGGTCGATGAAGGGCACCAGCACGGTGAGCCCGGGGGTGGCGGTGCGGGTGTAGCGGCCGAGCCGCTCGATCACGGCGGCCCGCGCCTGCGGCACGATGCGCACGCTGCGCGACAGCACGAAGACGACGATCACCAGGATGACGAGCGCGGCGATCAGACCTGCGGTCATGGCATTTCCTTCGTACGCACGACCGACTCCTCGTCGGTCTCGTCGAAGACGACGGCTGTCGCTCCGCTGATCTGCACGACCCGCACCTCTCGGCCCACCGGCAGGACCTGCCGTTCGTCGAGCGAGCGGGCCGACCACTCGGCACCGTTGAGACGGACCCGTCCGTCGGTGGCGTCGACGGCGGCAAGCACCACGGCCGTGCGCCCGACGAGCGCGTCGGCCCCGGTGACCGTTCCGCTGCCGGGCAGCATGTGCCGCCGAGCCACCGGCCGCACGACACCGAGCAGCGCGAAGGTGGCGAGCACGGCCACCACGAACTGCAGCAGCACCGGCCCGCCGAGTGCGGCCGTGACTGCCGCCGCGGCTGCTCCCCCGGCCACCATGAGCAGCACGAGCGTGAGCGTGGCTGCCTCGGCGGCGGCGAAGACGCCGGCCGCGATCAACCACAGCAACCAATCGGGCATATGCCCATAGTGTCACCGCGCCGCGCCCGGCGCTCGTGGCCGGATCAAGCGCCGTCGGGAGCCGTCACGAAGTCGATCAGTTCCTCGACGGCACGCAGCAGCGGCACCTCGACGTCGGCGTAGCTGTCGACGCTGCCCAGCACGCGTCGCCACATCTCGCGGGGGTCGCTGACGTGCAACGCCGCGCAGATACCGTCCTTCCAGCTGATGCCGCGGGGCACCACGGGCCAGGCGTCGATGCCGAGCGCGGTCGGCTTCACCGCCTGCCAGATGTCGACGTAGGGGTGTCCGTTGATCAGCACGTGCGGGTTGCGCACCTGGGCGACGATGCGGGTCTCCTTGCTGCCGGGGACCAGGTGGTCGACGAGCACGCCGATGCGCCGCTTCGGCGTGGGCGCGAACGCGCGGACGTGGGACACCAGGTCGTCGATGCCGTCGAGGGGCTCGACCACCACGCCCTCGATCCGCAGGTCGTCGCCCCAGATGCGTTCGAGCAGCGCCGCGTCGTGGACGCCCTCGACCCACAGCCGGCTGCCCCGTGCAACCCGTGCCGTCGCGCCGGCCACCGCGTAGGACCCGGAGGCCGTCTTCGCGCGGGGTCCGGCCGGCCCGGTGACCGGGGCGGGCCGGACGAGCGTCACCGGCTGCCCGTCGAGCAGGAACGCGGCGGGCAGCATCGCGAACTCGCGTCGCTTGCCGTGCCGGTCCTCGAGGACGACGGTGTCACGCTTCTCGCCGGCGTCGACGGCCCGCCCGAGCGCCACGACCGCACCGCAGAAGCCGCCGTCGGCGGTCTCGACGACGAGGTCGTGCTCGGCCGGTACCTGGGGCACCTGCCTGCGTCGGCTCGGTCCGGCCGAGAGGACGTCGCCGTAGTCACGCACAGCGGCGACGGTACGGGCGCCGACGGGCCGATCAGTGGCGCCACGCCCCGAGCGGGCCCCGACCCCCGGCCGCCCAGCAACAGCTCCTACCCTCGGACAGCGTGTCGTTCGTGCGTTCCGGAGCTCTCGCCGTGTGGGCGCGTGCCTGGCTGGCCGGACGGATCAGCCTCGACGAGGTCGTCGACGCCGCGACCGGTGATGACGCACCGCACGCCGTCGTCGGCCTGCCCGGCGCCGTGGTCCTGCACGACGTGCTGGTGGCCTGGCGCCGCCGCGGGGTGCCGCCGCGCCTGGTCCTGCCGGTGCCGGGCGATGTCCGCGGACTCCCCGGCCCGGCTGCCCTGCGCGCCGAGGCGCTCGACGCGGGCGAGGCCGTGGTCGCCGACGGCCTCGGTCTCGTTCCCGAGTTCACCGACTACGCCCCGAGCAGTGCCCCGCCCGGCGTCGTGTGGTCGGTGCACGTGGCCGACCCGGTGCCGCACGACCCGATCACCGTCCGCGAGGCGCAGTACGACCTCACGACCGCGATCCGCGAGTCGGCCTCGGCGCTGGTCAGCGCCCGCGTCAGCGGCTCGAACGCCGACGTCCCCGCGCTGCTGTCCGGTGCGCGTCGCGCCGGCGAGCAACTCAGTGTGCCGCCGGACCACCCGCCCGCCGCCGTGGCGCTGCTGTCCCAGGCCGAGCGGTTGCAGGCGGTCCTCGACCTCGCGCTGGTCGACCCGCTGGGCGGGGCCGTCGACACCTACGGTGCGGCGGCGCGCACCGACGCCCTGCGGCCGCTGGCCACCGCGGTTCGCCGCGCGCGACTGGCCGCGTACAACGCCGACCCGTCCTGACCTGTGGAATCGCTCGACGGCAACGCAGCGGCAGCGGCGGCAACGTCACGGCAACAGCCCCGACTCACGACGCGACGACCATTTCGGTCATGAGCCTGCGGTCCGTGCCGGGACCAGCCCCGGAACCGGTCGTACGCATCGAGTCGCGCATCGTGCACGGGTACCGCCGGGTGTTCCGCGTCGCCGGCAGCGGGCCACCGCTGTTGCTGATCCACGGCATCGGCGACAGCTCGGCGACGTGGCGCTCCGTGCTCCCGGCGCTGGCCCGCCACCATCTCGTGATCGCCCCCGACCTGCTCGGGCACGGCAGCTCGGCCAAGCCGCGCGCCGACTACTCCGTCGCGGCCTACGCCAACGGCATGCGCGACCTGCTGAGCGTGCTCGACATCGACCGGGTGACGCTGATCGGCCACTCGCTCGGTGGTGGGGTCGCGATGCAGTTCGCCTACCAGTTCCCCGAACGCACCGAGCGGATGGTTCTCGTGTCGTCCGGCGGTGCGGGCAAGCACGTGTCGCCGCTGCTGCGGGCTGCGAGCCTGCCCGGCGCACAGTCGCTGCTGGCCGCGCTGCAACTGCCCGGCGCCCGGTTCGCGGTTCACACCGCCGTCTCGCTGCTCGGTCGCCTCGACCCGGGGCTGCGGGTCGATGCCCCGGACATGACGCGGATCGTCGAGTCCCTGCCCGACGCCATCTCCCGCGCAGCATTCATCCGCACCCTGCGCGCGGTCGTGGACTGGCGCGGGCAGGTCGTCACCATGCTCGACCGCGCCTACCTGGTGCGGGCGCTGCCCACGCTGCTGGTCTGGGGCGCGCTCGACACCGTCGTCCCGATCGGGCACGCCTATCAGGCCCACGCGGCGATGCCGGGCAGCCGGCTCGAGATCTTCGACGAGGCCGGGCACTTCCCGTTCCACACCGACCCGACGCATTTCGTCGACGTCGTCGAGAACTTCCTGGCCTCGACCGAACCGTCGCAGTGGGGGGTCGACGACTGGCGCGACCTGCTGCGGGCCGGGCGGCCGGCCGCCGTCCGGGGCACCGAGTCGCGCGGCTACCAGGACGAGCTGCGATCGGCCAGCGAGCGCAGCGCCACCTAGCCGGCGTGCACCGCCGCTGGTGCACCCCCAGTGCCCGACCGGTGGTCCGCGGTCGTGGCCGAGATCGCGGACGCGCAGTTCCGCCGCTCGCCCGGCGCGAGGGTCCAGAGATCCGTACCCGAGTTGAAGGCGTCCGGCGCGCAGGTCATCGGTTCGACCGCGAGCCCGCTGCGCGCCCACCGCCCTGGCGCGGTGTCGATGGTGCAGACCTGCAGCCAGGGGCAGCGGTCGTCCCACGTGACGGCCGCGCCGAAGCCGTCCGGTCCGGTCAGGGTGGCCGTGCTGCCGAGTGCCGAACCGAAGGCGTGATCGAGCGCGACGCCGGCCAGCCGGCGCGGCGCGCGGAAGTCGAACACCGTTCCCTCGACCGGCTCGATCCCGAGCGGCAGCAGGCGCTGCGGCTCGACCTCGAGGACCGTGCTCATCGGAAGGCGAAGCGTCCAGTCGTCCATGTCGCCATCGACGACACCGGGCACCAGGTACGGGTGGACCGACGCCCCGAACGGCGCATCGGTGGGGCCGTCGTTGCGGGCCGTGATGCGCACGTGCAGGCCGTCGGCACCGAGTCGGTAGTCGACCTCGATGCCCACCGTGAACGGGTACCCGGGCTGTGGCCGGACCGTCGAGGCCAGCCGGACGGAGTCGGTCGCCTGCTCGAGCACCGCCCAGTCGTGCCACAGCAGCAACCCGTGCAGGGCGCAGGAGCGCTCGACCTCGGTGATCGGCAGCTGGTGGGCGGTGCCGGCGAAGGTGTAGCGGCCGTCTCGGATGCGGTTGGGCCACGGCGCCAGGACCGCGCCGCTGAACATCGGCATCGGCAGGCGTCCGGCGCGCACCTCCCCCGTCGTGTCCAGGACCAGAGGTCGGGCGTCGTAGTCCAACTGCGCCAGCGCGGCCCCGGTCGTCGACACCGCCGCCGTGTAGTGACCGGACCGCAGCTCGATGAGGGTGCCGCTATCCGCGCGGCTCACGGCGCCGTGGCGACGGCCGGCTGCTGCCCGTACACGTTCTGGTATCGATCGTGGAGCCGATCGATCGCCGCGGGGTCGATGGGCACCGGATCGCCGAGCTGGCGCGCGAAGTGGACGCTGCGCGCGACGTCCTCGCACATGACCGCGGCCTTGACCGCGTTGCGAGCCGTGCTGCCGATGGTGAACACGCCGTGGTTGGCCATCAGCACCGCGGGCGACCGTGACCCGGCCAGCGTGGCCACGATGCCGCGGCCGATGGAATCGTCGCCGATCGCCGCGAACGGTCCGACCGGGATGGGGCCGCCGAACTCGTCGGCCATCGCGGTCAGCACGCACGGGATCGGCTCGTGGCGCGCGGCCCAGGCGCAGGCGAAGGTCGAGTGGGTGTGCACGACACCGCCGATCTCGGGCAGGTGCCGGTAGACGTAGGCGTGGGCCGCGGTGTCGCTGGACGGCGTCAGCGTGCCCTCGAGCACGGCGCCGTCGAGATCGCAGACGACCATCGCCGCGGCGCTGAGCTCGTCGTAGTCGACACCGGAGGCCTTGATGACCATGACCTCGCGGCCGTCCGCGGCCACCGCGCGGGCCGACACGTTGCCCGCCGTCCAGGCCACCAGCTGGTAGCGGACCAGTTGCTGGTGCAGCGCGACGAGCTGCGTCCGCGCGTGGTCGACGGTCGGCAGCGCGGTCACGGCGACTCCTGGCGCACGCGGTCGCGCAGGTCGCGCAGTCGGTGCATGACCTCGTTGCCGCCGTCGTCCTCCCCGTGGCCGAACCAGTCGTGCAGGCGGCAGTAGTCGCGGTACAGCTCGTCGTAGACGGCGTGGGCCGCCGGGTCGGGGCGGTACACGTCCGCATCGATGCGACCCATCTGCTCGGCGGCGACGCGGACGTCCGGGTAGGCGCCGGCGGCCACCGCGGCGTGGATGGCCGAGCCGAGCGCGGGACCCTGCGCGCTCGGTGCGATCGAGATGGACCGGCCGAGGACGTCGGCATAGATCTGCATCAGCGTCGGGTTCCTCAGCAGCCCGCCGGTGGCGATGAACCGGGTGACGGGTACCCCGGAGTCGGTGAACGCGTCGACGATGCGGCGGGCGCCGTAGGCGGTGGATTCCAGCAGCGCCCGATAGACGTCCTCGGGCCTGCTGGCGAGCGTCAGCCCGACGATCAGGCCGGACAGCCGGTGATCGACGAGCGTGCTGCGGTTGCCGCTGTGCCAGTCGAGCGCCAGCAACCCGTGGGCGCCGATCGCTTCGTCCGCGCCGAGCGCCGTGAGGTACTCGTGCACGGACAGGCCACGTTCGCGGGCGGCAGAGGCGTAGCCGTCGGGGACGTGGTGCTCGACCCACCAGGCGAAGATGTCCCCGACCCCGCTCTGGCCGGCCTCGTAGCCCCACGATCCGGCGAGGATGCCGCCGTCGACGACACCGCACATGCCGGGTACCTCGGCCAGCACGTCGGAGGTCATGACGTGGCAGGTGGAGGTGCCCATCACGGCGAGCATGTCGCCCGGGTGGACGGCCTGCGCGGCCGGTGCGCTGACGTGCGCGTCGACGTTGCCGACGCACACCACCGTCTCGGCCGGCAGGCCGGTCCAGGCCGCCGCCGCAGCGCTCAGCGTGCCGGCGGCGCTGCCAAGTGCGGACAGCGGGAACGCCAAGCGGGTCTCGGGGAAGTCGCCGAAGCCGGGATGCAGCGCCTCGAGGTAGTCGCGGCTCGGGTACTCACCGTCCTGGTAGATGCCCTTGTAGCCGGCGGTGCAGGCGTTGCGGGACTCCGAGCCGGTCAGCTGCCAGACGATCCAGTCGGCGGCCTCGATCCACCGCGCAGTCGCGGCCCAGCGGACCGGGTCCTCCTCGAGCACCTGGAGGGCCTTCGCGAACTCCCACTCGGAGGAGATCTTGCCGCCGTAGCGACCGATCCACGGCTCCTTGCGTTCGTGCGCCACGGCGTTGATGCGGTCGGCTTGGTGCTGGGCGGCATGGTGGCGCCACAGCTTGGGCCAGGCGTGCGGGTGGGGGCGGTGCTCGGGCCGTTCGCAGAGGGGTACGCCCTCGGCGTCGGTCGGCAACACCGTGCAGGCGGTGAAGTCGGTCCCGATCCCGATGATGTCGACGGGGTCGACCCCGCTCGCCCGGACCGCGGCCGGCACGGCGTGGCGCAGTACGTCGATCCAGTCCTTCGGGTCCTGCAGCGCCCAGTCCGCCGGCAGGGACTTGCCGCCGTCGGGCAGCACGGTGTCGATGACGCCGTGGGCGTATTCGTGGACGGCGCAGCCCAGCTCGAGGCCGTCGTCGACCCGGACGACCACCGCACGTCCGGACAGCGTGCCGAAGTCCACACCGACGGTGTACCGCCCGCCGCCGCGGCTCATCGACCCGGTCGCAGTGCGTAGTAGACGTCGTCGCTGCGCAGCTGGTTGGCGAACGAGCGGCGGGTGGTGGCGGCGTCGATCAGGGCCAGTTCCACCCCGACGGCGCTCGCCAGCATCTCCACCATCTCGGCGTCGACCGCGGTGGACAGCACGGTGTGGTGCGGCCCGCCGGCCGTGAGCCAGCACTCGGCCGAGATGCTCAGCGAGGGCTGCGGCTCCCAGACCGCGCACGCGACCGGGAGGTTCGGCAGCGGCTCGTCCGGCTCGACGACGTCGACGACATTGCCGACCAGGCGGAACCGGCTGCCGAGATCGCACATGCCGACGACGACACCCGGGCCCGTCGCCGCGGTGAACCGCAGCCGCACGGGGTCCTCGCGCGCGCCGATCCCCAACGGGTGCACCTCGAGCGAGGGGCGGCCGCCCGCGATGCTCGGGCAGACCTCGAGCATGTGGGCCCCGAGTATGCGTTGCCGTCCGGGTCCCAGGTGATACGTGTAGTCCTCCATGAAGGAGGTACCGCCGGGCAGCCCGGCGCCGAGAACCTTCGTCGCACGTAGCAGGATCGCCGTCTTCCAGTCGCCCTCGCCGGCGAAGCCGAAGCCCTGCGCCATCAACCGCTGCACGGCCAGGCCCGGCAGCTGCCGCAGCCCCCCGAGGTCCTCGAAGTTGGTCGTGAAGGCGGTGAACCCGCCGTCGGTGAGGAAGCTGCGCAACCCCGCCTCGATCCGCGCGCCGTAGCGCAGCGCATCGTGGCGCTCCGCGCCTGGGCGCAGCTCGGCTGCGACGTCGTAGCTGTCGAGGTACTCCTGCACCAGCAGGTCGATGTCGCGATCGTGCACCGCATCGACGATCGCCACCAGGTCGTTGACCCCGTAGGTGTTGACCGACGCCCCGAACCGGATCTCGGCCTCGACCTTGTCGCCCTCCGTGACCGCGACGTCGCGCATGTTGTCGCCGAAGCGCGCAACCCGCATCGTGCGCAGCGCCTGCCGGGCGGCCGCGGCCCGGACCCAGCTGCCGACGCGGGTGGCGACGGCGGGATCGCTGACGTGCCCGACGACCGTCTCGCGGGCGATCGACATCCGGGTCTGGATGTATCCGAACTCACGGTCGCCGTGGGCTGCCTGGTTGAGGTTCATGAAGTCCATGTCCAGGCTGGACCACGGCAGCGAGACGTTGGCCTGGGTGTGCAGGTGCAGAAGCGGCTTGTCGAGCGCGCTCAGTCCCCGGATCCACATCTTCGCCGGCGAGAAGGTGTGCATCCAGGCGATGACGCCGACGCAGTCCGGGTCGGCGTTGGCGGCACTGAGCATCGCGGCGATGGCGCCGGAGTCGGTCAGCACCGGCTGCCATTGCACCGCAGCGGGGACCCGGGCACTGGCGCCCAGCTCGCGGGCGATCTCCCGGGACTGTGCGGCGACCTGGTCGAGCACCCCGGGTCCGTACAGCCCCTGGCTGCCGGTCAGGAACCAGACCGATGCGTTGCGGTACACGGCGCTCTCCGACGTCGACGGGGCTAGGCCGGCATCGGGGAGCCGACCGTTGGCCCCCTGGTCGGTGACGGCGGTCATCGCGTGGTGGCCGGTCGGTGGACGTCCGCAGCCGGCACGGTCGGCGGCGGCGTCATCGTCGGTGTCGGCGGCGGCGCATCAAGCGGTGGCGCTGTCCGATCCGGCGGTGCTGTCCGATCCACAGGTTTGCGGGCGCGGGTCAGCCGGCGCGCGCGCAGGCGGTCGGCGACGATCGCGATGAACAGCACCGCGCCGAGCACGATCTGCTGGTAGTACGGCGACACGTTCAGCACGATCAGTCCGTTGTTGATCAGCACGAGCAGCACCGCACCGGCAGCGATCCCGACGACCCGGCCCTGCCCGCCGAACAGGCTGACGCCGCCGATGACCGCAGCAGCGATCGCATCCAGCTCGTAGCCGGTGGCGACACTCGGGTCGCCAACTCCCAGTCGCGCGGTGATCAGGATTCCCACGACGCCGGCCAGCACAGCGCTGACGACGTAGGTGGTCACGATGCGCCGGGAGGTGTTGATGCCCGCGAGTCGCGCGGCCTCCTTGTTGCCGCCGACGGCATAGATCTGCCGCCCGACGTAGGTGCGTTCCAGGACGAACCATCCGATGAGCGCGACGGCGAGAAAGATGACCGCCGGCAGCGGGACGGAGAGGAGGTTCGTACGCGAGAGGTCGAGGTAGCCGTTTCCGGAGATGCTGACCGGCACCGACTGCGTGATCGCCTCGGCCGCGCCGCGGGCCGCGGTGTAGGTGACGAGCGTGATCACGAAGGGTGGCACGTTCAGGCGGGTGATGAACCAGCCGTGCAGCAAACCCACCACCGCACAGAGCGCGACGGTGAGCAGCAACGCCGGGCCGAGAGCGATGCCCTTGCTGACGAACAGCCACGCCGAGAAGACGCCGGCCAGTGCGGCCAGCGCACCGACCGAGAGGTCGATGCCGCCGGTGAGGATCACGAAGCTCTCGCCGACGGCGAGGGTGCCGAACTCGGCGAGGTTGCGACCCATCTCCTGAAGGTTCCCGCTGTCGACGAAGGTCGACTTGTCGATCCAGACAGCGACGAACACGAGGACGCACGCGGCCACCACGCCGATCTCCGGGGACTGCGCGACGACGCGCGTGATGCGCGACATCCCCCGCTGGCGTTCGTCGACGATCTGCGGTCCGCGGGTTCGCGACACGATCTTGGCGCTGGTCACAGGACTCCCTCCGTCACTACCGGCGCGCCTACCGAGGCGGCCGCGCTGATGATGGCTTGTTTGCTGAACTGGTCGCGGTCGAAGGATGCGGTGACGCATCCGTGGGACAGCACGACGATCCGGCTGCACAGTTGCATGAGCTCCTCGAGCTCCGACGAGGCAACCAGCACCGCGGTGCCGCCGGCCGCCGCCGCGTCGACGAGCTGGTAGATCTCGGCCTTGGCGCCGACGTCCACTCCGCGCGTCGGTTCGTCGAGCAGCAGCAGGGTGGGCTCGGTGGCCATGGCACGACCGAAGACGGCCCGCTGCTGGTTGCCGCCCGAGAGCGCACGGATCGGCTGCTCGGTACTGCGGCACCGCACGCCGAAGCGGGCGACGATGTCCTCGGCCATCCGGCGTTCCTGCCGTGGGCCGATGCGACCCCACCTGGCCATCGCCGGCAGCCGGGTGAGGCTGACGTTCCAGCGGATCGGCGCGTCTGCCAGCAGGGACTGTTCCTTGCGATCCTCGGCGACGAGGGTGATGCCACGGTCGATGCTGTCCTTCGGGCTGCGCGGTCGATGGCGGTGCCCGGCGACGGTCATCTCCCCGCCGGTAGCCGGTTGGGCCCCGAACACGGTGTGCAGCAGGCGGCTCCGGCCCGAGCCCATCAGGCCGGCGACCCCGACCACCTCACCGCGGTGCACGGTCAGGTCGACCGGTCCCAGACCGTCGGCGCGCAGGCCCCTGGCCGACAGCACCACGGTGTCGGACACCGCCCGCTGGGCCGCACCGGTCGAGGCGAGTTCCGTGCCGACCATGTGCTTGATCAGCACCGTCTCCGAGGCCGCGGCCCGCGGTAGCTCCGCGACCTTCTCCCCGTTGCGCAGCACGACGATGTGATCGCTGATGTCCAGCACCTCGTCGAGGCGGTGGCCGACGAACAGCACCACTCCCCCTGCGGCCGCGTGCTTGCGAGCGAGCTCGAGCACGAGTCCGGCCTCGACCGGTCCGAGCGCGGAGGTGGGCTCGTCCAGGATGAGCAGCAGGGGTTCGCGCCGCCACGCCTTGGCGATCTCGACCAGCTGGCGCTGCGCGACCGAGAGCGACGAGAGCTTCTGCTTGCTGCCGATCTGCAGTCCGAGGCTGTCGAGCAGCCGCTGACCGTGTCCGTGCAAGGCCTTGAAGTCGATGACCCCGGCGCGCGTACCCGG
The DNA here is from genome assembly GCA_964657545.1 of uncultured Jatrophihabitantaceae bacterium. Lineage (GTDB taxonomy): Bacteria > Actinomycetota > Actinomycetes > Mycobacteriales > Jatrophihabitantaceae > Jatrophihabitans. The sequence goes on along the minus strand of CAZZVT010000003.1, from coordinate 10,125 downwards.
CGGCCGCACACCGAGGAACAGGTTCTCACCGACGCTCAGCTCACCGACGAGCGGGAACTCCTGGGACACCAGCGCGATCCCGGCGGCCATGGACGCGGCCGGCGACCCCAGTTCGATGTCGCGTCCGTTGATCGCGATCCGGCCGAGATCGGGCGTCACGGTGCCGGCGAGTGACCCCATCAGGGTCGACTTGCCGGCACCGTTCTCACCCACCAGCGCCACCACCTGACCCGACTGCAGTGCGAGGTCGTCGATGTTCAGCACTCGCACCGGTCCGTAGATCTTCTGCACCCCGGTCAGCTGCACGGCCGGGGTGAGGGTGCCGCGGGGGTTCTCGTCCGGTGTCCCGGCCGGATCGCTGCTCATGGACCCGCCCTCAGGAGGACTTGAGGCCGAAGCTGGCGAGCTTGGCGTCGTAGCCGGACAGGTTGGACTTCGTCACCAGCCCGACGCCGGAGGACAGCGTGAGGTTGTCGCTGCCCAGGTAGGGCTTGAGGATCGCCATCGTCTGGCTGACCCCCAGCACCTTCATCGCGGCCAGGATGTACACGCTCATGTAGCCCTGCTGGTAGGGCTGCTGCAGCACCATCGCCTGCACGACACCGCTCTGCAGGAACTGCAGCGTCTTGGGTTCGGCGTCGTCGGCGACGACCATGGTCTTGCCGGTCTTGCCCGCCGACTGGACGGCCTGGCCCGCCGACGGCCCGTCGTAGGAGTAGACGCCGTAGAAGCCCTTGAGGTTGGGGTCTGCCTGGTAGGCGGCGGAGGCGTTCTGCAGCGCCTTGTTCGCGTCGCCGCCGTCGTTGTAGGTCTGGAAGACCTTCACCTTCGATCCTTTGAGCGCCGCCTTGAACCCGGCGATCCGCTGCACGGCGTTCAACGCGGTGAGCGAGCCGACCAGCACGGCGACGTCACCTCCCTCGGGAAGCAGCGTCTTCATCGCCTCACCGGCGTGCTGGCCCGCCTCGTAGTTCGGGGTGCCCAGGTACAGCGGGACGCTCTTGTACGTATCCAGCGGCGAGTCGATCGCGATGACCGGCACCTTCTTGCTGCCGGCGGCCCCGATGAAGCTCGACAGCGAGGACGGTTGGATGGCCGACACCGAGAATCCGGAGGTCCCCTGCGACAGCAGCGTGTTCAGGATCGACACCTGCTGGCTGATGTCCATCTGGGTCGGCTCCTGGAACTTGGCCTTGATCCCGAGTTCCTTGTTCGCGTTGGCCACGCCCTGCTGCGCCGCCGTCCAGTACGCAGCCGTCACGTTCACCACCACGGCCGGGTCGACGCCTGCCAGGCTCTTGCCCTTCAGCGCCGCTTTCAACGTGTCGCGCAGTTGCGCCAACTTGGTGTCGTTGAAGGTGATGTCCCCGGTCAAGGACACCGCCGGGGCGCTGCCGGACCCGGTGTCGGTGCCGCCGCCCGAGGTCGCGCTCGTGCCGCCCCCCGTGCTGTTCGTGCTGCAGGCACCCATCGTCAGGGCGGCGGCGACCGCCACCGACACCGAAGCGCAGCGCCACATCGATCTCGTCATTGAGAACTCCTCCTGCCGGCCAGATCCGGCGCCCGAAAGGTGAACGAGGCGAGAGCCCGCCTCTGGCCGGTCGAGGTGACCGGCATCACGATGGCTGAATGTTAGCGCTAACTACGGCGGTGTCAATGGTTCGCGCCGAGAGGGGTGGACCAACTATCCGCGGCGCGCCGAGCTGGCTCGGACGACGAGCTGCGGCTGCACCAGCGTGTCCCCGCGCGGAGCGTCGATCGACGCCAACTGCGCGAGCAGTGTCTCGACCGCCCACTGGGCGAGCGAGCGGAAATCCGGACGGACGGTGGTCAGTGCCGGCTCGAGATAGGCCGCCTCCGGGATGTCGTCGAAACCGACGATGCTCACGTCCTGCGGCACACGGCGCCCGGCCTGGCGCAGGGCCACCATGATCCCGAGCGCGAGATGATCATTGGCCGCGAACACCGCGGTGGCGTCGGGCATCCGGGCCAGCATGCGTCCGGCGCGCACGCCGGCCTCGATCGTCCAGTCGGCCTGGATCACCGGCGGGACCTCCACCGCAGCCGCCGCAAGCGTCTGCTCCCAGCCGCGACGACGGTCGACGCTGTCGAACCACTCAGCCGGTCCGGCGACGTGCCAGACGGTGGCATGTCCGAGGTCCAGCAGGTGCTGGGTGGCCTGGGCGGCACCGGCGGCCTGATCGGCGGTGACCGTGCTCTCGGGCCGGCTGGGATCACCGTCTATTGCGATGTAGGGCAATGATTCCGGGATCTCGACCAGAGCCTCGCTCGCGGCCTGCACGGGCGCGATGACCACGATGCCGGCGACCCGCTGGTCCAGGAGGCGGTCGACGGCACCGGAGATCGAGTGGCGGTCGAGTTTCTGGACACTGGCCACGCTCGCCGCCAGACCCATGTCGCTGATCGCCAGCTCGACGGCCGTCAACAACGAGGCCGGGCCGAACAGGGCGCTGGCCTGGGCCACCACCCCTACGAGCTGGGAGCGGCCGGTGGCCAGCGCCTTCGCCGCCCCGTTGGGCCGATAGCCGAGCTGGTGCATCGCCGCTAGCACACGTACCCGGGTGGCCTCCCTGACGTTCGGGTGCCCGTTGATCACCCGTGACACCGTCTGGTGGGACACGCCGGCCACCGCCGCGACGTCGGTCATCGCCGGGGCTCGCCGGGCAGCGGTCATCGGGAGTACCTGGCGTGCTGCACAACGGACACAGCACACATCGTAGGCACCCCACCACCAGAAGCGCTGATGCGCTGCCGGTCGCGTCGCCCCGGTCCTGCCATTGCTCTGTGACTTGACTCACATTGCATGTTAACGCTAACAATTGCACCACCCGAGCCGAATGGTCGGCTCACCCCCCGAGAAGGGCTCATCGTGGTGCATCGTTCGAAGAACATCAGGCGTCGGCTCAGGATCGCGGTACCCGCCGTGGTGCTCGCGCTGGCCACGGCCTCGCTCGCGCTCGTCCAGGCGACACCCGCATCGGCCGCCACGCAGGGCCCTTGTGACATCTACGCCTCGGGGGGCACGCCGTGCGTCGCCGCGCACAGCACCACGCGCGCGCTCTACGCCGCCTACAACGGCCCGCTCTATCAGGTGCGTCGCAGCACCGACTCCGCCACGCTGAACGTCGGTGTGGTCGCTGCCGGTGGCATCGCGAACTCGGCCGCCCAGGACTCGTTCTGCGCGAACACGACCTGCGTCATCACGGTGATCTACGACCAGAGCGGGAAGGGCAACAACCTCACCCAGGCGCCTGCCGGTGGCTTCAACGGCCCTGCCGCAGCAGGTGCCGACAACCTCGCCAACGCCGTGGCCGCGCCCACCACGCTCAACGGCAGCAAGGTCTACGGCGTGTTCATCGCTCCGGGCACCGGCTACCGCGACAACACCACGAAGGGCATCGCCACGGGCGATCAACCCGAGGGCATGTACGCGATCATGGACGGCACGCACTACAACAACGCCTGCTGCTTCGACTACGGCAACGCCGAGACCGACAGCCACGACGACGGCAACGGGACGATGGAGGCGATCTACTTCGGCAACAACACCGACTGGGGCCGCGGTGCCGCATCGGGACCGTGGATCATGGCCGACCTCGAGAACGGCCTGTACGCCGGGTCCAGCTACAGCGCCAACACCGCCGACCCGAGCATCACCAACCGCTACGAGACCGCGATGGTCAAGGGCACCGCGAACCAGTGGGCCATCCGTGGCAGCAACGCGCAGTCCGGATCGGTGTCGACCTACTACAGCGGCGTGCGACCGACCTCGGGTGGCTACAACCCGATGCGCAAGCAGGGCGCCATCATCCTGGGCATCGGCGGCGACAACAGCAACGGCGCCGCGGGCACCTTCTACGAAGGTGTCATGACCAGCGGCTACCCCTCCGACGCCACCGAGAACTCGGTTCAGGCCAACATCGTCGCGGCCGGCTACGGGAAGACGCCGTCCTCGCAGCGAGCGCTGACCGTCGGGTCGAAGGTGTCGCTGCAAGCGACCACCGCCTGCTGCACGGCGGACTACATCCAGCACGACTCCGCGGACAGCCTGGTCGTGATCGCCCCGGTGTCCTCGACCAGTTCGACCACCGACAAGGCCGACGCCACCTGGATCGTCGAACCCGGACTGGCCGATGCCGGATGCATCTCCTTCCAGTCGGCCAACGTCAGCGCAAGCTACTTGCGGCACTCGAACTTCGAGGCCTATCTGAATGCGAACGACGGCACGTCGACGTTCGCCCAGGACGCGACCTTCTGCCCGACCCCGGGACAGAACGGCGCGAACACCTACGCCTTCCCGTCGTTCAACTACCCGTCGAAGTCGTTGCGCCATTACAACTACAAGCTGTACCTCGCCGGCAACGGTGGCAGCAACGCGTGGGACAGCCCGAGCCTCTACGCCCAGGACACCAGCTGGAACGCCACCGCGCCCTGGGCTCCGTAGCCGGGCCCGAACCCGACCGGGTGGCTCGCCTCGTGCGGGCCATCCGGTCCGCCCCGCAACGACGACGCGGCATGGCGCGTCCTGCTGGCTCGACCCGGTCGAAGCGCTACGTGGCCGCCTGGGTGGCCGGTGGGCTCGCCGGCCGGCGCTGCGGCGCGGGGCAGCACCCGTCGGCGCAGTCGATGCCGCACAGCCCGAGGTTGCCCAGGTGCTCGGGCTCGCGCCCGGACGTGCGCTCCTCGACCAGATCGCAGATCGCGGCCACGAACGACGGGTGCGTCCCGGCCGTGGCGGCGCGGGCGAACGCCATCCCGAGCCGGGCCGCGGTCTGCTTGGCCTCGTTGTCGAGGTCCCAGAGCACCTCGAGGTGGTCGGAGACGAACCCGGTGGGCGCCACGACAACCGCCCGGACGCCGTCCGCCGCGAGGGTCTCGAGGTGGTCGTTGACGTCGGGCTCGAGCCACGGCACCTGCGGCGGGCCCGAGCGCGACTGCCACACCATGTCGAACTCGGCGCCGACACCCCGGACGGCTTCTGCGCTCAGGCGTGCGGTCTCGTGCTGCTCGGCGGAGTACAGACCGTTGCGCTCGGGACCGGACCCGTCGTTCATGCTCTGCGGGATCGAGTGGGCGGTGAACACCAAACGAGCGGTGTCGCGGTGCTCGGCCGGCAGTGATTCCAGCGCCTGACGCAGACCGTCGACATTGGCTGCGATGAAGCCCGGGTGGTCGAAGAAGTGTCGGATCTTGACGAGCTCGGGCGATCCCTCGCCGGCCATCCGACGCGCCTGCGCGAGGTCCTCGCGGTACTGCCGGCACGACGAGTACGACGACGTCGCACTGGTGGCGAAGACGACCGCCCTGGCCACGTGGTCGTCGCGCATCTGCCGCACCGCGTCGGCGACGTAGGGCTTCCAGTTGCGGTTGCCCCAGTAGATGGGCAGGTCATGCCCACGACGTGTCAGCTCGGCATGGATCGCGTCGATCAGCGCGCGGTTCTGCTCGTTGATCGGCGAGACGCCGTGGAAGTGCTGGTAGTGCTCGGCGACGGTGGCCAGCCGCTCGTCGGGGATGCCGCGGCCGCGGGTGACGTTGCGCAGGAACGGCATCACGTCGTCGGGTCCCTCGGGGCCGCCGAACGACAGCAGCAGCAGCGCGTCGAACGGTGTGGAATCCTGCGCGGGCGCGGCCATCAGACGCCCATCGCGTGGAAGCCGCCGTCGACGTGCACGATCTCGCCGGTGGTCGAGGGGAACCAGTCCGAGAGCAGGGCGACGCTGCTGCGCGCGACCGGCTCGATGTCGGTGTTGTCCCAGCCCAGCGGGGCGCGGCTCGTCCAGGCGTCCTCGAACTGGCTGAAGCCGGGGATGCTCTTGGCCGCCATGGTGCGCAGCGGGCCCGCCGAGATCAGGTTCACCCGGATGTTGCGCGGCCCCAGCTCGCGCGACAGGTAGCGCGACGTCGACTCGAGGCCGGCCTTGGCCACGCCCATCCAGTCGTAGGCCGGCCAGGCCACGGTCGCGTCGAAGGTGAGCCCGAGGATCGACCCGCCGGTCTCGGGGAACAGCGGCAGCGTCGCGACCGCGAGGGACTTCAGGGAGAACGTCGAGACCTGGATCGCGGTGGCGACGTCGTCCCACGGGGTGGCCAGGAAGTCGCCTCCGAGGCAGGACGCCGGCGCGAAGCCGATCGCATGCACCACGCCGTCGATGCCGTCGACGTGCTCGCGCACGCGGTCGGCGAGGGTGTCGAGGTGTTCGGAGTTCGAGACGTCGAGCTCGATCACCGGCGGCGGTTCGGGCAGCCGACGTGCAACCCGCTCGACCAGCGACATCCGGCCGAAGCCGGTGAGCACGACGGTGGCGCCCTCGGCCTGCGCGAGACGCGCGATCGAGAACGCGATCGAGCCGTCGGTGATCACCCCGGTGATCAGCAGCCGCTTGCCGTCGAGCAGTCCCATGTCGTCTCCCTCGGATACGTCTCAGATACCCATGCCGACGCCGCCGTCGACCGGCAGCACCACGCCGGTGACGTACCCGGCGCCGGGCGAGGCCAGGTACAACGCGGCCGCGGCGATGTCCCCGACCTGGCCGTAGCGCTTGAGCGGGACGGTGGCGAGCACCTCGCCCTTGCGGGCGTCGGTCATCGCGGCGGTCATGTCGGTCTCGATGAATCCCGGCGCGATGACGTTGGCCGTGATCGAGCGACTGCCCAGCTCGCGGGCGATCGAACGGGCCAGCCCGATGAGCCCGGCCTTGGACGCCGCGTAGTTCGCCTGCCCGGGCGCACCGAGCAGCGCGACGACCGACGAGATGAAGATCAGCCGCCCGCGCTTGGCCCGCAGCATGCCCTGGGTCGCTCGCTTCGCGACGCGGTAGGCGCCGGTCAGGTTGGCGTCGAGCACACCGGTGAACGACTCCTCGCTCATCCGCAGCAGCAGGGTGTCGTCGGTCGTCCCGGCGTTGGAAACGAGGATCTCGACCGGGCCGAACTCGGCCTCGACGGCGGTAAACGCGGCGTCGACGTCGTCGCTGGACGTGACGTCGCAGCGGACACCGAACAGGCCCTCGGGTGCGCCGCTACCGCGGTGCGTCACGGCGACGCGATCGCCGTTGGCCGCGAACGCACGGGCGATGGCCAACCCGATGCCCCGGTTGCCACCGGTGACCAGCACCGTCCGGCCGGGTGCTGGTTCGTCCGTCGTCTCGCTCACTGCCCCGACGCTAGCGGATCGGTGGCCACGGCCCGAGGCGCGTAGCTTCGGCGGGGTGCGAGGCATCCAGATAGCTGACTTCGGCGGGCCCGAGCTGCTCGTCCCCACCGACCTCCCCGAGCCCACTGCAGGCGACGACCAGGAGGTGTTCGACGTCGTGGCTGCGGGCATCAACTACGCCGACACCCACCAGGTCGAGGACTCCTACCTCGCCCCGCAACAGCTACCGCTGATTCCGGGCGGCGAGGTCGTGGTGCGCGACGCCGCCGGTCGCCGGCTGCTCGCCCTCGTCGGGTCGGGCGGTTACGCGCAACGGATCGCCGTGGACGCGAACCGGCTGGTGCCGATCCCCGACTCGGTGTCCGACGGCCAGGCGCTGGCGTCGCTCGTCCAGGGCGTAACCGCGTGGCACCTGCTGCGCACGAGCACCCACCTGCAACCGGGTGAGACGGTCGTCGTGCACGCCGGTGCCGGGGGCGTGGGCACGCTGGCCATCCAACTGGCCAAGCGGTGGGGCGCCGGGCGGGTCATCGCCACGGCCTCGAGTGAGTCGAAGCGCGCATTGACCCTCGAGCTCGGCGCGGACGTCGCCGTCGACTCGCGTGTCCCGGACCTCAAGGCCGCGCTGCGCGAGGCCAACGGCGGGCGCGGCGTCGACGTCGTGCTCGAGATGACCGGCGGCGCGGTGTTCGACCAGAGCCTCGACGCGCTGGCGCCGCTCGGCCGGCTGGCGGTGTTCGGCATGGCCGGGCGCACCCCGGGCCGATCCGTCGACCCGGCCCGGCTGATGGCCCGCAGCACCGCGGTGATCGGCTTCTGGTTGGTGCACGTGGCCACCCAACCGGCCCTGATGTCCGCCGCCCTCACCGATCTGTTCGCCCTGATCGGCAGCGGCGACCTGCGCCCGATCGTCGGCGACACCTACTCCCTCGACACCGTCGTCGACGCGCACCGTGCGCTGCTGGACCGCAGCTCCGTGGGCAAGCTCGTGCTCGACCCCGGCAGGCGACCGGCCTGAATCAGACGAGGCGGCCGGACCACAACATCGACGCCGCGCCCGCGCCGAACAGCACGAGCAGACCGGCCACCAGGAACCGGTAGCTGATGTCGCGGTGCTCGGTGGTGTAGCCGATCTGCGAGCCGATGTCGGAATACACCTTGCGCAGCTCGGACTCCGACACGGCCGTGTTGAACGAGCCGCCGGTGCCGTCGGCGATGGACTTCAGCTGCCCGCGGTTGGCCGGCACCTGGATCGTCTGGCCGTCCTGCGTCACCGTGCCGGTCTCGGTGCCGAAGGCGATCGTCGACACCTTGACCTTCGCCGCCTTGGCGTCGGAGACCGCCTGGGCGATGGTGGTGCCGATCGTCCGCTCACCGTCGCTGAGCAGCACGATCCGTGCGGGCGGCGTCTTCGCGCCCTTGGCCTGGGTGGCCGACGAGAAGCTCTTGATCGCGCTCAGCGAGGCCTCGATGCCGTCGCCGATGGCGGTGTAGCTGGCGAGCTGCAGGTTGTTGACCGCCTGGTTCACCTGCGACCGGTTGGTCGTCGGCGACACCAGCACGTTGCCGGTCCGCGCGAAGCTGACCACTCCCAGGTTGATCCCCGAGGGCAGCAGTGAGGCAAACGAGCGGGCCGCGGACTGCGCTGCCTTGAGCCGACTCGGTGACACATCGGTGGCCTTCATCGACAGCGAGACGTCGATCGCGAGCATGACGGTGGCCTCGTTGCGCGGCACCCGCACGCTGGCCGCCGGTTTGGCCACCCCGATCGACAGCACCGACAGCCCGATCAGCAGCAGCGCGAAGGTGAGGTGCCGTCGCCATCCCGGCCGGCGCGGTGCCACGCTGCCCAGCAATTCGACGTTGCTGAACCGGGCGACGAACGTCTTGCGACGCAGTTGCAGCACGACGTAGACCGCGAGCAGGGCCGCGACCACGACGAGCAGCAGCAGGTAGACGGGTTCGAGAAACATTGGGAACGTCCTAACGGACTGCCGTTGCGCCGGCAGCGTGATGCCGGCGGGTGATCACGAAGCGCACGACGTCGGACACCCAGTCGCGGTCGGTGCGCAATTGCAGGTGGGCGGCGCCGGTGTGCCGCAGGGCGGTGGCGATCCGGGTGCGCTGTAGCTGGGCGGCAGCCGCGTATCGCTCCCGCACGCCGCGGTCGTCGGTCTGCACCTCGAGCTGCCGCCCTGTCTCGGTGTCGACGAAGGTCACCAGGCCGGTGGCGGCGAGCTCTAGCTCGCGGGGGTCCACTATCTCGATCCCGAGCAGCTGATGCCGCGCGGCGAGCGCGCGCAGGGGCCGTTCCCAGCTCAGCGGTGCGTCGTGCGGCCCGCTGTCGACGAAGTCCGAGATCACGGCGACCAGTCCGCGGCGCCGTTGCGGGCGGCGCAGCTGCTCGAGCAGCGTGCCGAGGTCCTGGGCGGGCGCGTCGGCGGCACCCTCGACCACCCGCGGCGTGTCGGCGATCCGGCGGATCAGGTGTCGCGCGTGGGCGTGGCCGCCCAGCGCCGGAATGACGAAGGACCGGGACCCGTTGCCGACGACCGCGCCGACGCGATTGCCGCCGCGCACGGTCAGCTGCACGACGGCGGTGATGGCCGCCAGCACGAGTTCACGCTTCTCGGCGCGACCGGTGCCGAAGTCCATGCTCGGTGACAGGTCGACCACCAGCCAGGTCTCGAGCTCGCGGTCGGCGACGGTCTGGCGCATGTGCGGCACGGTGGTGCGCGCGGTGACCGCCCAGTCCATCCGCCGGACGTCGTCGCCGGGCACGTACTGGCGCGACTCACCCGCCTCGCTGCCCGGGCCCGGCACCAGCCCGAGGTAGTTGCCCTGCAGCAAGCCGTCGAGCTTGTGGCGGACGGTCAGTTCGAGGCGACGCAGCAGCGCATCACCCTCGTGCAGATCGAGGCTGGGCCCGCGGTCTCGATCCTGGTCTC
>CAZZVT010000002.1:61556-62721 GCA_964657545.1 uncultured Jatrophihabitantaceae bacterium | reverse complement strand
GCCGAAGATCTCGAAGGTCTCGGAGTTCGGCAGGATGTTCATGTCACCCGCCGCGATCACCTTGTCCCCCTGCCGGCTCACGTGACCGATCAGGGCGACCACTCGTTCGGCTTGCGTCCGCCGTTGCGGGGTGTCGTTCTTGCCCGAGGACATTCGTACGCCGTGGAAATGGGCAACCGTCGCGCAGCTTCCGTCCCGTTCCACGACTCGAACGGCGTGCGCCAGCCGGCCACGGTCCTGAGCCGGCCACACGTCGTGATGGGCGAAGGCGCCGTGGACAAACGCGGCCTCACCGCCGACCACCGCCAGGTGCGGCGCCACGAAGGTGGCGATCCCGAACTGCTGCCGCCGCACCACGCCGTCCTCGCAGCGCACGGGGCCGGTGTCACAGGCGAAGAACAGCGCCTGGTGCTCCGGCAACGCGTGGCGTACGTCGTCGAACAGGCTGGCACGCTGTCGCGAGGTGCGATCCGCATCGGCGTAGGTGACCCAGCCGCGATAGCCCGGCGTCCACGTCACCTCCTGCAGACACAACACGTCGGCGCCGCAGGTCGGTATCCACCGGGCCAGGGACTCGAACATGCCGCCGCACCACGCGTTCAGACTCACCACCCGCACGCGTCGAGACTGCCATATTCGAAAACCCGGCCGAGCCTCACGCGCATCTGCGCTCCCCTGGCCGGATCGGTCTACGGGGCGCGGGACCTGCCGAAGTCGCCAAGATCGAACGCACTCCCCCAACGACGGCCTGAACCCAACCGTGTCGTGGATTTGACGTACCGGTCAGTGAGCGCGATTCCTAGCACGTCCAGTGATCGGAAGCAGCATTCTGCCGACTCCGTGCGTGTAGTTGTGGACGGCCAGCGCTGAAGGGGAGATCCAGGGTGACGTTCGAGGAGTTCGTGAGATCGGACTCGGTGACCCTGCTCCGCTTCGCCGTCGCCCTGACCGGGGATCGAGGGTTGGCCGAGGACCTCGTGCAGGACACGCTCGTGAAGGCGTTCCGCTCGTGGCATCGGATCGAGACGACCGATCAGCCGTGGTCGTACGTCCGGCGGATGCTGGTCAATGAACACGTCTCCTGGCGGCGGAAGTGGTCGCGCATCGTGCCCGTTGCCGACGTGGGGCTGATCAGTCAGAGCGGGCCGTCCGGCATCGAGGGGGT
>CAZZVT010000002.1:19223-61456 GCA_964657545.1 uncultured Jatrophihabitantaceae bacterium | reverse complement strand
GTGTCCGCCTGCCTGGTCTCGCCGACCGACAGTTCCGTGTTCACGACCGTCACCGGGGACATCTCCCCCTGAGGCGAGACGGCAATAGCCACCGGCGACGCGTGTCGGCCGCCGACCGGAAGACGATCAGACCGGCGATGACCGTAATCTGTGCGGATGGCGCGACTCCGGTTCCAGGAGGTCGAGCGCACCGGCGAACTGGCGCCGCCCGCTGCGGCTCGCGAGCCCCGGCGTCGGCGGTGGGTCTGGTGGCGGGAACTCGGTCTGGTTGCGGTTCTCTACGTCGCCTATGACGCCGTGCAGGCCTCGGTGACCGGCAGCGGATCGCAGGCTGTCCGGAACGGACGCTCGATCGTCCATCTCGAGCGGGTACTGCACGTCGACCCCGAACTCCTCCTGAACCACGGCATCGGGCGCGTCACCGCCCTGGCAGTGACCGCGTGCTACCTCTACGCCAGCCTGCACTTCATCCTGACGCCCGCGGTCGTCGTCTGGGTGTGCGTGCGTCACCAGAGGTCCTACGGCAGGGCGAGAGCAGTGCTCGCGATCATGACCGCGGCTGCCCTGATCGGTTTCTGGCTCTTTCCCACGGCCCCGCCTCGGCTGCTACCGGGTTCCGGCTTCCAGGACACGATGCAGGTGTTCCAGGCCTGGGGTTGGTGGGGCGAGGGCGAGAGCGTGCCGACCGCTGCGCACGCTCTCGCCAACTCCTACGCGGCCATGCCGTCGTTGCACGTCGCGTGGGCGACCTGGTCCGGTGTGACGGTCTTGCGGCTCAGTCGGCGCCGTGCCGTTCGCGTGCTCGCGCTGCTGTACCCGACGGTGATGGCGCTCGTCGTCATGGCCACGGCCAACCACTACCTGCTGGACGTTGTCGCAGGTGTCCTGCTGTGGGCGATCGTCGATCGTGCCTGCGCCGTTGCGTCGGGTTTCCGGCGGGCGCCCAGTGCCACTGCGTCGTCGTCCGATCGGGTGATCTGACGCCGGCCGGCTCGGGCCGCGCGACTACATCGCAGGTTCATCCGGCCCGCCGACGATCGGGGACATGCGCGCTGACCGTCCTGCTGTGGGACGCTCGCCGTCGGCCCAGGACGACGGGAGTGACAGCGTGCGGTTGTTGGTCGTGGAGGACGACCCGCGGATGGTCGCGCTGCTGACGCGCGTGCTGGAGGAGGACGGCTACGCCGTCGACAGCACCGGCGACGGCCAGGAGGCACTGTGGATGGCGAGCGAGCACGACTACGACGCCGTCGTACTCGACGGTATGTTGCCCGGTCTCGACGGTGTCGACGTCGTGCGTCGGCTGCGTGACGCCGACCGCTGGACACCCGTCCTGCTGCTCACCGCCAGGACAGGTTTCGACGACCGCATCGCCGGCCTGGACGCCGGCGCCGACGACTACCTGGCCAAGCCGTTCAACTACGGCGAACTGGCGGCCCGGCTGCGGGCGCTCCTGCGCCGGGGCGCCGCGGCTCGGCCCGCAGTGCTGCACAACGGCGATCTCACCCTCGACCCCGCCTCGCGGCGGGTCACCCGCGCCGGCGACCGTGTCGAGCTGACGGCCAAGGAGTTCGCCCTGCTCGAGCTGCTGCTGCGTCACCGCGGCGACGTGCTGAGCCGGACCTACATCTACGACCACGTGTGGGACTACGCCTTCGACCCGGCGAGCAACGTCGTCGACCAGTACATCGCCTCCCTGCGGCGCAAATTGGACCGCCCGTACGGGCGAGACGACGTCCAGACGATCCGAGGTGCGGGGTACCGACTGCAGCGCGTCGACGGTCAGCCCGCCGCAGAGCGCTGACATGCTGCTGCATCGCCTGCTGGCCCGCCTGCGCGGCGTCCGCGCCCGCCTGGTCGTCGTGTACGTCCTCGTGGCGGCCGTCGTGGCGGCGGCGGGCTTCGCGGTCTTCGTGTACCTGCTCGATCGCGCTCTGGATCAGGGCGTCGATTCGGATCTCGCCACGAACGCCGCGACCGCCGCCTCGGGGGTGACCAGCGGCCGCTTCACGCAGACGGCGCAGTCTCCCAGGATCGGCGGCGCGTACGGCCCGCTGACCACGGTGCTCGCCGTCTACAACCCGTCGGGCGTCCTGGTCGACGCCGAGCCGACCCGCCTACCGGTCGACCCCGCGTCGGTCGTCCGCCACGCGGGCTACGTGACGATGCGCTACGGCGAGCGCCCGTTCCGCTTCTTCCGCCGAACTGCGGCAGACACCCGGGGACGGACCTGGGTGATCATCGCCGGCCAGAGCCAGGCCTCCTCGATCGACGCACAGGGCGATGCCGAGCAGGCGCTGTACGTCGTCATGCCGGTCGCCATCGTGCTGTCGGGACTCGGCGCGTGGCTGCTGTCGGGGGCCGCGCTGCGTCCCGTCGAGCGGATGCGCGGCGATGCGCAGCGGCTCAGCGAGACAGGAGCTCGCGGTGGCATCGGCGCGCCCGGAACGTCCGACAGCATCGACCGTCTCGCCACCACCTTCAACGTCCTCCTCGGCCGACTGCACTCGTCGCTCGATCGCCAACGCGATCTCGTCGCCGACGCCGGCCACGAGCTGCGCACGCCGCTGGCCGTGCTGCAGACCGAACTGGAGGTCGCCGACCGTCCCGGCCGATCGCGCGACGACCTCGCCGATTCCATCCGGCACGCCCGCAGCGAGACCGCCCGCCTCGCCGCGCTGTCGGAGGACCTGCTGCTGCTGGCACAGAGCGACGGACCGACCCTCATCGTGCATCCCGAACTGACCGAGCCGATCGACATCGTGACGGGGGCGGTCGCCGCCGCCCGCGACGAGGCGCAGAGCACCGGCGTGGCGCTCGACCTGCACGCCGACGACGCACCGGCTGTCGCGGAGCTGGACCCGGTCGCGCTGCGTCGGGTGCTCGACAATCTGCTCGCCAACGCGCTTCGACACACCCCCGCGGGCGGATCGATCGACGTCCACCTCGGCTACGCCGCCGACGACGTCGTGATCGTCGTCGATGACTCGGGCTCCGGCTTCCCCGACGCCTTCCTGCCCCACGCCTTCGAGAGGTTCTCGCGTGCCGAGCGGAGTCGGAGCCGGTCGCACGCCCGTTACGGCAGTGGTCTGGGGCTGAGCATCGTCGAGACGCTCGTCGTCGCGCACGGCGGCACGGTGACCGCAGAGAACCGCCCTACGGGCGGAGCCCGGTTGACGGTGCGGCTGCCCGGGCAACCCGCGGCCTGATCGTGCCTACATGATGCCTACATCCTCGTCCGCGCAGGGTTGTCGGCACCATGCGGATCGTTCACGTCACCGACTCCTTCCTTCCTCGCATGGGCGGCATCGAGCGCCAGGTCGACTCGCTGAGCCGCCGGCAGGCGCAGCGGGGCGACGACGTGACCATCGCTTGCGCGGTCGCCTCACCCGCTGACGGCCCCGATGGTCCGCACGACGATCCGCGCGCGATCCGACGACCGGCGCGGTGGAGCGGGACGCAGATCGCCTACCACCGTGGCCGCCAGGTGCTCGACGAGCTGGACCTGCACGACGTCGACCTGGTGCACGCGCACCTGTCGGTGTTCTCGCCCATGGCCGCGCTGGCTCTGCACCGCGCCGCCCGGCAGCGGATTCCCACCGTGGCCACCGTGCATTCCCTCTGGACCGCATCGGAGGGAACCGCGATGCAGCTCGGCCGGGCCACGGGGTTGCTCGGCGACCGTTCGACCACGTGGACCGCCGTCAGCACGGTCGCCGCAGATCGGGTCGCCCGACGGCTGGGCGTCGGTGTCGACGTGCTGCCCAACGGCGTGGACTCGGCGTTCTGGCGGGCCGGCAGGCCCGCGCCGCAGCCGCCCGGCGTGCTCCGGGTTGCCACCGTCATGCGGCTGGTCGGCCGCAAACGTCCACTGCCGTTCATCGCCATGATGGCTGCGCTGCGCGAACTACTACCCCCGGGCCACGACGTCCAGGTCACTGTTGTCGGCGACGGTCCCCAGCGCCCCGCGGTCGCCGACGCGGTTCGGCGGGCAGGGCTGCAGGATCGCGTCGACCTGGTGGGGCGTCTGTCGAGCAGCGCGATCCGCGACGTCTTCGCCGAGTCCGACGTCTACGTCGCCCCGGCCCGCAACGAGTCGTTCGGCATCGCGGCGCTTGAGGCGCACTGCGCGGGCCTACCGGTGGTCGCGCTCGCTTCGTCCGGCGTTGCCGACATCGTCGCCGACGGCCGGCCCGGACACCTCGTACGCGACGACGCAGGCTTCGTCTCGGCATTGGCGCAGCTCGCCCGCCGACCCGCCGTCCGCTCGAGCCCGGGTGGGGTCGACCGATGCCCGTTCGATTGGCCGGCGGTGCTGGCCCGGACCGACGAGGTGTACGAGCAGGCTGCGCTGCACGCCGACCGGGCAAGGCACCGCCAGCGCACGTGACCGCCGATATCCGGCTCGCAGCGGGGCTGGTCGTCCTGGCAGCCCTGGCCACGGCCGTCCTTAAGGCCGGCGACATCCCGCTGCGAGGGGCGGTGATCCGGGCCTCGCTGCGCGCGGTCGTCCAGCTGGCCGTGGTAGCCGCCGCCCTGCGCGGAGCGTTTGCCTACCCGCCCGCCGCGGCCGCCATCGTGGTCGTGATGTTCACGGTCGCAGTCGCGACCGCCGGCCGCCGGCTGGCCGGGCCTCCCCGTGCCCTGCGAGCGGTGACGATTGCCTGCGCGTCCGGCTCGGTGTTGGTCGTCGGGCTCGTGGTCGGCGTGCCGATCCTGCAGCGCGATGTGCGCAACCTCGTCGCCGTCTCGGGCATCGTCATCGGCGGCTGCATGACCGCAGCCACCCTGACCGGACGGCGGCTGTCCGACGGGCTGAACCGGCGTCGGGACGAGATCGAGGGGTGGCTGGCCCTGGGTGCGACCCCACGCCAGGCGGTCCGCGACGTCGCGCGCTCGGCCGTGGTCGAGGCACTGGTCCCGGCACTGGACCAGACCCGCACCGTCGGGCTCGTCACACTGCCGGGCGCGTTCATCGGGGCCCTGCTGGGGGGCGCCGATGCCACCGCCGCGGCACGCTTCCAGGTGACCGTGCTGGTGGGACTGCTCTGCGCCGAGGCGTTCACCGCGGTCGTCCTGGCGACCCTGCTCGGCGCCCCGGCGCAGCTCCCCGAACCGGCGAGCACCTGATCTTGGCCGAGCGAGCGCTGAGTCGGTACCTGAACAAGACCTGTACGGCGCGGCCGCGTGCGTGCATTCAGACACCCGGGGAGCATTCTGGAGGTATGACTCTCGTTCCACAAGCATCCGACCGCACCCGCCGCCGTCTCGCGTGGGCCGCGCCCGTGGTCGTCGCCGGCGTCGTCGCCGGAACTGTCGCGCTGTCCGCCACGAGCGCGTCGGGCGCGAGCCCGAACCTCCCGGCCCGCTCGGCCGCCCAGCTGCTGGCCGCCGTGCAGACCAGCACGACGACGGCGTTCTCCGGCCAGGTGTCGGAGACCGCGAACCTCGGCATCCCGACGCTCACCACCGGCAACTCGAGCGCGTCGCTGTCCTGGCAGACGTTCCTCACCGGCACGCACAAGGCGCGCGTCTGGGCCTCGGGCGCCGACAAGCAGCGGCTGGCGCTCGTGGGCGAGCTGTCCGAGGCCGACGTCGTGCACAACGGCAGCAACCTCTGGACCTACACCTCGGACACCAACACCGTCACCCATTCGACGCTGCCCGCGCACAGCAGCGCGGAGCAGACCCCGTCGGCCACCGACATCACCCCCGCCGCGGCGGCGACGAAGCTGCTCGCGGCCGTGTCCCCCACGACGAAGGTGACCGTCGACACCGCGCAGCGGGTGGCCGGACGCGACGCGTACACGCTCGTCCTGGCTCCCCGCGACGCCAGCTCGACCGTCCGCAAGGTGACGATCGCCATCGACGCGAAGACCTCCGTGCCGCTGCGGGTGCAGATCTTCGGCAGCAGCTCGAAGGCGGCGTTCTCGACCGGCTTCACCTCGGTGTCGTTCACCCGACCGGCCGCCTCGATCTTCGCCTTCAGCACGCCGAAGGGCGCGACCGTCGCCACCGACCCGCTCGAACTGCACGGCAGCAGCGGCCGACGCGCGTCGTCGACCCCTGACGCGAAGCCCGCGGCCGCCGGCAGGACGAGCGTCGTCGGCACCGGGTGGACATCGGTCGTGGAGCTGCCGGCCGGCAGCACGGCAGCGACGCTGAGCGGGTCGACTCTGCACGAGTTGACGAGTGCGGTCGGCAGCAGCGGCACCCGCCTGCTGCACACCGCGCTGGTGAACGCCGTGATCCTGCCCGACGGCCGGACGTTCGTCGGAGCGGTCAGCCCGACGGCTCTCGAGCACATCGCTGCCACCACCCCGCGCTGACGCGGTGACCTCGAGACCGTCCGACGGATCGACCTGCGCAGTGCGCACCTCGGGGCTGACCCGGCGTTTCGGGGCGCAGGTCGCCGTCGATCACGTCGACCTCGCGGTTCCGCACGGTGCGATCTACGGCTTCCTCGGGCCGAACGGGTCGGGCAAGACGACGACGATCCGCATGCTGCTGGGCTTGATCGCCGCCGACGAGGGTGAGATCGAGGTGCTGGGCCGGTCGATGCCGCGCTCCGCGACCGAGGTGCTCCCCCGCGTCGGCGCGCTCATCGAGGGCCCGGCGTTCCACCCGTACATCAGCGGGGAGCAGAACCTGCGGCGGCTCGACGTCATGGACGCCACCGCCGACCCGGCGACCTCGGCCCAGCGGATCACCGCGGCCCTGACGAGGGTGGGTCTCACGGCCGCAGCAGGCAAGAAGTACCGCAACTACTCGCTGGGCATGAAGCAGCGTCTCGGCCTGGCCGCGGCGCTGCTGCAACCCCGCGAGCTGCTGATCCTCGACGAACCGACGAACGGCCTCGACCCGCAAGGCACGCGTGAGGTGCGCAAGCTGGTCCGCGACCTCGCCCACGACGGGATGACGGTACTGCTGTCGAGTCATCTGCTCAGCGAGATCGAGCAGGTCGCCAGCCACGTCGGCATGATGGTCGGCGGCACGCTAGTCCGGCAGGGCACGCTCGACGAGGTGCTCGCCGACGGCGCGCCGACCGTGCGCGTCGAGACCCCCGATCGGTCACTGGCCCACGAGGTCATGACGGGGCTCGGTCTGGCGCCGACGGCGGCCACCGGCGACGCCCCGCTGACCGCCCGCCTCGACCAGCACGCCGTGGAGGACATCGCGGCGGCGCTGGTCCGGGCCGGGGTCCGCCTGCACGGGCTCAACGTCGACCGCCCCGATCTCGAGGACCTGTTCGTGTCGATCACCGGCGAGGGCTTCGATGTCCTTCGCTGACCCCGGCGTCACAGCCGGCGCCCGACCCGCCGCCCGGTCGGCGCAGCGTTACCGCGGCGCGCTGCTGCGCCAGTACCGCGGCGAGGTCCGGCTGCAACTGACTCGGCGCCGCAACTGGATCCTGCTGGCCGTGCTCGCCGTGGTGCCCATCTTCATCGGCGTCGCGGTCAAGATCAGCAACCCGGGTGGCGACGGCCCGCAGTTCATTGGTCGCATCACGGGCAACGGCTTGTTCCTCGTCTTCACCTCACTCACCGTGTCGATCCCGTTCTTCCTGCCGCTCGTCATCGGCGTGGTCGCCGGCGATTCGATCGCGGGCGAGGCCGGGCAGGGCACGTTGCGATACCTGCTCACCGTGCCCCTGCCGCGCGGCCGACTGCTGAGCGTGAAGACGCTCGCCGTCGCCACCTTCACCACGGTCGCGGTGCTCGTGGTGTCGGTCGTCGGCCTGGTGACCGGCGCGGCCCTGTTCGGGCTGCACTCGCTGGTCCTGCTCTCGGGCGACACGGTGGGCATCGGCAACGGCCTGCTGCGGACGTTGGCGGTGGTGATCTACGTCAGCATCGCCCTGTTCGCCCTGGCCGCCGGCGGCGTGTTCATCTCGACGCTCACCGAGAACGCCATCGCAGCCATGGCCGCCACGGTGAGCATCGCGGTGTTCTCCGCGCTGCTCGACGCGGTGCCGCAGCTGTCGGCGATCCACCCGTACCTGCTCACCGACCACTGGCTCGGGTTCGGCGAGCTGCTACGGACGTCGATCAGCACCGCGGATCTCTCGCGATGGACGGGCCTGCACCTGGCCTACGCGGCTATCTTCCTGAGCCTGGCGTGGTCGCGGATGACCACCAAGGACGTCACCAGCTGATCCATGCCCCTGACCATCGCTGCGTTCCACGCCCACCCCGACGACGAGGTCCTGCTGACCGGTGGCACGCTCGCCGCCGCGGCAGCCGCCGGACACCGGGTCGTGATCGTCACCGCCACCCGCGGCGAATCCGGGCTCACCGCGGGTGCCCCGCCGCGGCTCGGTGAGGTCCGCGAGGCGGAGCTGCGTCGCTCGGCCATGCGGCTCGGCTGCCACGAGGTGGTGCTGCTCGGCCACCCGGACTCCGGCATGTTCGCCGAGCACATCGACGGGTACGCGCACGGCTCGGTCCGCGATCAGGGCGAGGAACTGGTGGCGATCCTGCGCGAGCGCGACGTCGACATCCTGCTCGGTTACGACCGCAACGGGGGCTACGGCCACCCCGACCATCGGCAGGTCCATCGGGTGGCGCGCTACGCCGCCGCGCAATTGCCCGAGCTGTGGCTGCTCGAGGCCACGGTCGACCGCACGGCGCTGACCCGGGCGCTGCGGATCGTCTCGCTGATCCCGTTCTTCACCCCGTCCTGGGACGAACGGGCGCTGCGTCGCGCGTTCACCGACCGCGAGGACGTCGCCTACCGCGTCGACGTCCGCCGGCAGGCGCGGGTCAAGCGAGCCGCGATGCGCGAGCACCGCAGCCAGGCCGTCGGGGGCAGTGGTGACCGCCTGCTGGCACTGCTGTCCGGGCTGCCGCTGCCCGTGTACCGCTCAGTGCTGGGACGTGAGTGGTACGTCGATCCGCTCGGGCGTGGCGGGCCCTTCCTGGGCACCCTCCCGACCCGGGCCACCGTCGCGAGCTGACCCGGAGTCACCGAGCTGCACCAGGCGCAGCACGGCGACGCAGAGCACGCCCAGCAGGACCGCGAGCAGCACCCCGTGCGCCGGCCCCAGGAGCACCCTCTCGTCGTAGATCGACACGCCGATGACGATCGACAGCAGCGGGTCGATCGTCGAGGCCACCGCGAGGCCGGCCGACATCGGACCCGCGCGGAAGGCGATCTGTCCGACGATCAGCCCCCCGGCACCGAGGACGATCAGCGCGTACAGCTGCCAACCGGCCACGAGCGGCAGAAACCCCTGCAGGGCCAGTCCCGACACGCTCTTGATCAATGCGGCGGTGGCCGCGTAGATGGTGCCGGCCGCCAGACCCATCAGGCCGGCGCGCACGCCCAGCCGCCTCGCACGCGCGCCGGAGAACATCGCGACGACCACCAGGCAGCCGCCGCACACGGCGCAGAGGACCAGCGGAACGCGATCGACGGCACTGTGTGTGGGGGCAGCTCCGCCGTTGGTGACCAGCAGGAAGCTGCCCAGCGCCACCGTCACCACGAGCGCCCACAACGCCTGCCGCACCGGCAGGTGACGGTCGACGATGCCCCGGAGCAGCACTGCGAAGACCAGGCCGGACAGCAGCAGCGGTTGCACGATCGCCAGCGCGCCCAGGTGCAGCGCGATCACCTGCAGGGCCAGCCCGAGGACATCGACGACGCTGCCGATCAGCCACAGCGGGTGGCGCACGGTCGCACCTACGAAGTGCCCGATCGACGCAGCCCGCAGTCGCGGCGCGTCCGGGCCGTGACCGGCGCTCAGGTGCTTGCACACCGACGACACCGCGAAGAAGAACGCCGAGCCCAGACCGGCGAGCACCACGGGCAGGCTGATACCGGCGACCGTCACCCGTCGAGTGTGGGTCAGCATGGTCCGGATGCGCGAACCCGGTACACGCGCACTACACGCTCAGCCGGCCGGCAGGCTGAGCCGAAAGGTCGTCGACCGGGCCGTGGGGTCGACGACCAGCTCGCCGTCCGCGGAGCGGGCCAGCCGACGGGCCAGGGCCAGCCCGAGCCCGACGCCGTCGTGGCCGTCGTCGCGGGTGCTGAAACCCGGTTCGAAGACCCTTTCGGTGAGCTCGGGCGCCAACAGCGGTCCGTCGTTGATCACGTCGATCTCCACCATGGCCCCACGTGGGTGGGCGGTGATCGTGATCGTCGCCGCGGCGTAGCGGCGGGCGTTGTCGAGTACCGGCGTGATCATGCGTCTGACGAGGTCCCCGTCGACGCCGACCGGCATCGTCTCGGCGTCGACGATCACCCGGGGATGTCCGGTCGGGTCGGCGAACCCGGCAAGCACAGCGGCGACGTCCGAGCGGCCCACCACGCCGGCCAGCTCACTGCGGGCCGCGGCCATCAGGGTGTCGATGATGCCGTCCATCGCTGCGCAGTTCGCCCTGATCTCGCGGAGCTCATGCCGTTGATGGTCGTCCGCGGTGTCCATCATCAACTCGACCTGCGTCGCCACCCGCGCCAGGGGCGTGCGCAGTTCGTGCGACAACTCCGCGGACACGTGCCGCTCGTGACGCAGCACCGCGGCCAGCCGACCCAGCAACTCGTCCAGGGATCGTGCGAGGGACCCGAGCTCCACGTAGCGCTGGTTGCCGCCGAGACGCTCGTTCGGCGAGACGACGCTCCATTCCGCGGCCTGCCTCGTCATCTCGTCGACCGGGCGCAGCGCGCGGCCGGTGGCGAAACGCAGTACCGGGTAGGCACCCAGCAGCAACAGGACGGCAACGATGCCGACCCCGATCAGCGCGGTGTCCCTGGTGCGCTCGTAGGGATCGAGGTCGGCGGCCGCCACGATCGACCCGACCCTGCGCTGCTGGGCCATGACCGGCAGCACGTAGAAGCGCCGGCCGTCGCGATCCACGAACCGAGTCGGTGTCCCCGCCAGCTCCTCGGCCACCCGTTGGACCCTCGCCGGGGCCGGCGGGCGGGCGATCGCGCGGCCACCGTGGCTGCTCCCCTGGAAGACCCAGATGCTGCTGTCCAGTTCACTGTCGGTGGCGGACTCGCGCACGGCGACCAGCTCGCCGGAACGGATCACCACGGTGGCGGACGCAGCCTGTGCGCGCACCCGCAGGCTGTCCTCGACCTGCCGGTTGAGACGCGACACGAGGACGAGGTCCAGTGCCGTCGCCAGGATCACCAGCCAGGCGGCGATCACGCACAGGGCGAGCAGCGAGACGCGCGTTCGCAGGGTTCGGATGCGCAGCCGCTGCGTCAAGGAATCGGGACGACCTGGTAGCCGACGCCTCGCGCCGCGCGGATCGAGTACGGCGCTGCGACGTCGGCCAGCTTGCGCCGCAGCTTGCTCAGGTACTGATCAAGGGTGTTGTCCGAGACGATGGCGCCGTGCGGCCAGGCGACGGCGCGCAGTTGTTGGCGCCGCACGACCTCCATGTCGTCGGCCAGCAGCCGGGCGAGCAGTTTGAACTCGATCGGCGACAGCTCGGCACGATGCTGCGCCCACACCACGCAGTGCGACACCGGGTCCACCTGCAACCCGAGATGAGCGCCGTCCGCAGCGCGGACGTGACGGCGCAGCAGGGCCTGCAGGCGGGCCAGCAGCTCCGGGAACGAGAACGGCTTGGTGACGTAGTCGTCGCCGCCGGAGGCGAACCCGACCAGGCGGTCATGGACCTCGCGACGTGCGGTCAGGAAGATGACCGGCGCGTCGACGCCTCGACTGCGCAGGGCCTGGCACACGTCGCGACCGTCGGAGTCCGGCAGTCCGATGTCCAGGATGACGGCAGCAGGCAGCGGGTCGATGCTGCGCAGCGCCGAGCGTCCGTCGCCCGCAGTGACGACGTCGAAATCGTGCGACCGCAGTCCTCGGCTCAGCAGGGTTCGCAGGTCGTGGTCGTCCTCGATCACGAGGATGCGTTGGGGAACCACGCGGTCAGTATCCGCCGTCCCCGTACATCCCGCGCAGCACCATCAGCAGGATGACCGCGGTCCAGGCCACCGCACACACGATGCGTAGCTGGCAGGTGATCCCGACGACGAGCGTGCCCAGCACGAGCACGGACAGCACGACGGTCACCCGGTCGACGGTGCTCAGCCGGGCCCGCCCACGCCGCAGGTCCCGGGCCAGACGCCGGTCGGAACGTTGCAGAGCCTCGGATATCTCCGCCAGGCTGCGCGTCTCGACATCGTTCAGGGACACGGAATCTCACCTCGCTCAGCAGATCGATCTCGAATCCCAGTTCTACCTCGGCCGTCTGAACGCAACCTGACCGACGGGACGCCGACCGGTCAGGTGCCGTTCAGAGCCCGTTCGCCATCTTTGCCGTCATGACCTCTGTGACGACCACGCCGGCCGACCGTCGAACCATGCTGAACAAGGTGCCTGAGGTGACCGTGTACTTCTGGGTCATCAAGATCCTGTGCACGACCGTCGGCGAGAGCTTCGCCGACTACATCAACGAGACACTGGGCTTCGGGCTCACGAACACCACGCTGGTCTTCTCGGCCGCGTTGATCGCGTCGCTCGTAGGCCAGTTCGCGCTCCGTCGTTACGAGCCCGCCGTCTACTGGCTCAGCGTGGTGCTCATCAGCGTGGTGGGCACGCTGCTCACCGACAACCTGACCGACGGGCACAACGTGCCGTTGTGGATCAGCACCACCGTGTTCGCGGTCGCGCTCGGCGGCGTCTTCACGATCTGGTACGCCCGCGAGCGGACGCTGTCCATCCACTCGATCAACACCACCCCGCGCGAGGGCTTCTACTGGCTGACCGTCCTGGTCACGTTCGCTCTCGGCACGGCAGCCGGCGACTGGACCATCGAGCTCACCGGCTGGACGCCGGGAACCGCCGTCCTGCTGCCGGCGGCTCTGATCCTGGCCGTCCTCGGTGCGTGGCGCCTCGGTGCCGGGCCGGTGCTGTCGTTCTGGCTCGCCTACATCCTGACCCGCCCGCTCGGCGCGAACATCGGTGACTTCCTCGCCCTGTCCAAGAAGGACGGCGGCCTCGGGCTCGGCACCCTCTGGACGAGCGTGCTGTTCCTCGGCTGCATCGTCGGTGTGGTCGCCTACCTCAGCGTCACCAAGCGCGATCGCACCGAGGAAACCGATGCATCTACTTCCAGGTTGAGCTGACGTCCCTCAGTGGCGCACGCGGTACAGCGTGTACCCGCCGGCGCTGGACAGGACGCCGTCGCGATGGATGACCCGGTAGGTCGCAGCCGTCAGGCCGGTGTTGTGGGCACGAATGATGATCACCGCACCACCCGAGCGCAGGTAGGCGGCAGCATCGCGTTGCCAGCGGGGGTTGCGGGTTCGCGGTTGGGAACTGCGGTCCGCACCGTAGGTGCGTCCCGTGACGTCGACCCAGTTCGGGCAACCGTCGGCGAAGCTGCGCGACAGCGCATCGAGCTCGATCTGCGCCATCGGCGAGTCGGTCATGACGCAGCGCACGGTGCCGGCCCCGCGGGCCAGCACCGCGGCGCCATGGAAGGGCGCGACCCCGACCCGACCGACGACCAGCCCGGAGACGGTGAGTGCAGCGGCGACGACGGTGACCGTCCACCCCGCTCCCGGTATCGGATACCGGCAGGCGCGCACAACCGGCCGCGCAGCAGCGCCGACGACGATCGCGGCGGACACCGCGATGAAGTCGGCGTAGTAGGCGAACCACGACGGCGAGACGAGCAGCACCACGCCCTGCACTGCGAACAGCAGCACTACCGGACGGGCCGAGGGCACGAGCCAGGCGCGGCGGACGACCCACCACACGACGACCAGCAGCACGAGGCTGACGACCGCCTCGCCCCGATGGTGCAGGTGTCCGGTGACACGGGTGACCGTGCTGAGACCGGTCAGTCGGCTCAACGGCGACAGCGACGACGACTGCCGTGACACCTGGTCGAGCACCACCGACGACCACATGGCGCGCGGTGAGATCACGAAGAACGGTCCGTCGATCAGCAGGCTGACACCGACCGCACCGGCCAGCAGTTGGCCGGTGGCGCGTCGAGAGCGGGTCCGCCAACCCATCCAGACGATCAGCGCGACGACCGGCACGATCCACCAGATCTTGACGCTGACACTCGCGCCCGCGGCCGCTCCGGCCAGCACCGTCCAGCCCGGCGACCGTTGCGCGACCGCCCGCAGCGCCGCCAACAACCCGAGCAGGAAGAGGAGGTTGCCGAGGGGCTCGAGCTTGATCAGGTACTCGCTGCCGATCGAGCCGAACCACAGCGCGTAGAACAGCCCGGCCACGGCCGCGCACCGCAGGCCGAGGCCCATCCGGCGGACGACGCGGAGCACCAGCACGGCATTGATCCCGCCGAGGACCGTGAAGGCCAGGATCGTCGTGGTGAAGGCCGCTTCGTCGCTCACGACGCGGGTGAGCGCAGCGAACGGGGCCAGTACCAGCGCCACGACCGGCGGGTGGATCAGGATGAAGTCGCGGTACGGGAATCGTCCGTGCAGCAGGGCATCCCCCGCCGCGAAGTACACGCCGGAGTCGTAACCGTAATTGCCGTGCAGGGTCCCGTGACGCAAGATCACGGCCAGCCTGGCGCCCACCGCAAGCACGAACACGGTCACCTGCAGGGCGATCGGGCCCAGGTACCACCGCCGCGCCCGGACGGGTAACGCGATTGCGGTCCCGTCCGGCGACCGGACCACGGGCCGTACCGAGGTCATCGGCGTCCTGCTGCGAGCGGCGCGCTCGTGGACGTCGACCTGTGGTGCGTACCGGTGGCGTGGGACCGCCGCAGCCGCCAGGGCAGTACTGCGGCCTCGAGCTGGACGCCGAACGTCATCTTCGACCGGCCCAGGGTGCGGTCGCGGAAATGGATCGGTACCTCCTGCACCACGAGCCCGAGTCGTCGGCAGCGCAGTGCCATCTCGATCTGGAACGCGTATCCCTGCGCCTCCAGCGAGGGCAGGTCGACGGCCCGCAGCGCGTCGGCCCGCCACGCCTTGAAACCCGAGGTCGCGTCGCGGACGCCGAGGTGCAGCACCCGATCGACGTAGACGTTCGCGGCGCGCGACAAAGCGCGTCGACGCCACGGCCACTCCCGGGCGGTCGAGCCGCCGGCGACGTAGCGCGACCCGACGACGACGTCGGTCACCCCGTCCGCCAGCTCCGCGAGCATGATCGGGACGGCCTCGATCGGATGTGACAGGTCGGCGTCCAGCTGGACGACCGCCGCTGCGCCGCCGGCGAGAGCGAGGCCCATGCCCGCGACGTACGCGCGACCCAGGCCGTCCTTGACCGCGCGGTGCAGCACCTGCACCCGACCGTCGCCGGCCGACGCCAGCTCGTCGGCGACCTCGCCAGTGCCGTCCGGCGAGTCGTCGTCGACGACCAGGACCCGCAGATGGGGCAGTGGCAGTTCGAGCAGCCGCCCGACCACCACCGGGAGGTTGCCGCGCTCGTTGTAGGTGGGGATCACGACGACAGCAGGGCCCGGTACTGCGGGGGTCATCAAGGCACTCCGTTCCACGGTTCCCACGACCATGCCGCGCCTGTGATGTAGTCATGATGTAGCTCGGACCCATCCCCCAGCAGGGCAGAGGTGAACGGTGACGACGCTGATCGTGGTGCTGGTGATCGCGCTGCTCGTCGTCGTCGCCGGCGTGCTGGCGGCACGGCGGCTGAGTCACAACAGCCGCGACGCGCTCGAGCGGGTTCGGGTGCAGTCGCAGATCAGGCAGACCCGGCTCATGGCCGACGGCCCGGGCCGCGACGTCGCGCTCCTGCGCCAGCGGCTCGAGGCCCAGCTGCGCGCGGCGCGCGCCGTCCTCGAGCCGGCCGGCGGCCAGGTGTTCCGCGCCGACGCGCCGACCCTGCTGGCCGGGTTCACCGCGTCGGCACGCGAGCTGGACGCCTCGTTGACGACGGTCGGCGAGCTGGCCGACGATGCGCAGCGCGAGGCGCTGCCGACCGTCGCCGCGCAGGTCGAGCAGTTGATCGCGACGACCGACACCGCGTGCCGCACGCTGCTGCGCACCCGTGCCGACACCCGGTCAAAAGAGCTGGACGCGCTGAGCGAAGACGTCGACTTCGAGGCGGCGTCACTCGCGACCTACGAGCGCGTCCGCAACGACCTCAGCCTGTAGACCCGTTGCGGTTGAGAAGGTAGATCGTCAGCACCACGCCGATCACGATCAGCGCGGCGAGCACCGCCAGCGCCACCTTCACCTTGCTGACGGGCCGGTCGCCGACCACCTCGCCGGTATTGGCGTTGACCAGTACCTGGTAGGTCTTGCCGGCGTGCAGGTACGACGCGATCCACAGCGGCAGCAGCACCAGCTTGAACATGACGGCGGCGTAGCGGACGTCCATCCGTGAGACGACCTGCTCGTCACCGCCGATGTCGGCCCGACAGTCGTCGCGGATGACGTTCTCCATCTGCGCCCGCGCGTCCACCAGCCCGACATCCGGGTCGACGTCGTAGCGCAGCGCGGAGAACCCGGCGAGGTAATCGGGCCGGTGGGCGACCCCGCGAGCCAGATCCCAGGGGCCGGCCTGCTCGAGTCGCTGCGGCGACAGCTGCGTACTGGCGCGCACGACGACGTCGTCGAAGGCGCGCGCCACCTGTCCGGAGGCGGGCCACCAGCGCGTCCGCATCTCCTGCACGGTCTCCTGCCGCGTACCACCCTGGCCGTCGGACACCGTGCGGGTCACGGTCACCCAGTAGTGCTCGCCGCGCTGGCCGCTGTAGTCGGTGTCGGTACGGGCGTCGTAGGTCCAGTGCGGGACGTACGTCCCCTTGATCGACTCGGTGGAACCCACCTTCTTCAGCGCGTTCGGCGCGAACCGGCGTGAGCGCACCCAGGTGGCGAACGCCGCGTTGGCCGCGGCCTGGTCGATCCCGAACGGGACGACGGCCTCGGGCACGACGAGCCCGGGTGGGCTGGTGAGGGCGATCAGGACACCGCCGCAGAACTGGCACCGGTCGGCGAGCAGATCGGTCTCGGTCGCCGCGCCGCAGCTTCGGCACTGCAGCGTCTGGGCGCCGAGCGTGGCGACGGGCTTGGCCGGCAGGCCGGCCCACTCGTCGTAGGAGTGTTCGACGACGGTCCGGCCATCGGGCACGATGGCCTGCTCGGTGCCGCAGGCGGAACACTTCAACGCCGACGTCCCCGGCTCGTAGTAGGTCTGCGCGCCGCAGTTGGAACAGGTGAAGCGCGGGGCTTCGACGCTCATGCCGGCGGGAGCGGCGGCGGGGTTGAGGCGGCGAACAACCCGGCGAGCTCGGGCACCGTGCCGGCGGCCACCCAGCCGGCCATACCCTGCCGCCAGACCAGCGTCTCGGCGGTGACCTCACCCGATGCGATCTTGCCCTGCACGCCGGCCGGGTCGACCGGACCGACCTGCTGGCCGCCGATGCCCAGGTAGAACGACGCGGGCAGAGGCGGCGGTCCGGCCGCCGGTGCCGGCGGTGCGGCACCCGGAGCCAGCGCGTCGCCGACCTGACGACCGAGCGCGACCCCCACCCCGAGCCCGAGGCCGCTGTTGCCACCACTCGGGTTGGACGCCGCGTCCTCGATCGCGTTGGCGGCCTGGAACTTCGTGTACTGGTCGAGGTTGCCGACGACATTCATCGACGTGCGTTTGTCGAGGACCTCCTCGACCTCGGGCGGCAGCGAGATGTTCTGGATCACGAGCCTGCGCACGCTGATGCCCATGTCGGCCAGGTTGGTGGTGAGCGTCCCGGCGAGCGTGGCGGCGATCGTCTGCTGGTTCGCCGCGAGGTCGAGCATGGGCAGGTTCGAGTTCGCCAGGGCCGCACCGACCTGGCTGACGATCGTCTCCCGCAGGAAGTCCGACACCTCCTCGGTGCGGAACTGCGGGTCGGTGCCCACCAGCTGGCGCAGCAGCTTGGTGGGGTCGACGACCTGGACCGCGTAGGCACCGAATGCTCGCAGGCGCACGACCCCGAACTCCGCGTCGCGCAGGGTGATCGGGTGCTGCGTGCCCCACTTCAGGTCGGTGAACTGGCGGGTGCTGACGAAGTAGACCTCGGCCTTGAACGGCGAGTTGAAGCCGTACTTCCACCCTCTGAGGTCCGACAGGATCGGCAGGTTGCGGGTCTCGAGCGTGTACGTGCCGGGGGTGAAGACGTCGGCGATCGTGCCCTCGTTGACGAAGACCGCGTTCTGACCCTCGCGGACGACGAGCTGGGCACCCATCTTGATCTCGTTGTCCTGGCGCGGGAAGCGCCAGACGATGGTGTCGCGGCTGTCGTCGAGGAACTCGACGATGTCGATGAACTGGCCACGGACGCGGTCCAGCAGGCCCATGTTCGACTCCCTCTACGCAGCGGTGCTCGCAGCGTACCGGCGCGCGGCACCAACCCTCACGACTGCTTGCGGGCCCGCTGCTTCGCTGCGGTCAGCTCGCTGAGCCGGTCGGCGTCCACGCGCTCTGCGGCGGCGGCCTGCTTGGCCTTCGCCGCGTCGTCCAGCTCGGCTCGGGCGTCCTGCCGTGCCTTGGCCGTGCGGGCGTCGGCCGATTTCTCGACGGCCTGCTTGTCCCGCTCGGCGGCGGCGATCTTCTGCTGCTTGCGGGCCTGCGCCGCAGCCTTCTTCTTCGCTGCGACCTCACGGGCGCGGACGGCGGCCTGGCGCTTGCCCTCCCGCTCGGCGCGCTCGGCCTCCTCGACACCCTGCTGGGCGCGGGCACGCGCCTGCTCGGCCTTCGCCTGCGCCTGCTGCTCACCGGTCCGTGCGGCGTCGGCGGCGGCGGCGCGTGCCGCGGCGGCCCGCTGCTCGAGTTCGGTGGCCTGGGCCAGCGCGGTGACCCGCGACATGCGGTCGGTGCCCCGCTGGACGACCTCGGGGTCCGACAGCAGCCGGCCGACGAGGTAGTCGTACCTGCCGAGTGCGCGGTCGAACAGCATCCGCGGAGCCGAGTCGTCCGGCAATCGCTGGGCGACCCGCTGGTCGAACACGGTCAGCGGGAAACGAGCGAGCCGGTAGGGCGTGCCGATCAGGGTGCGGGGTGACATGTCGTGCCTCATTTCTGGGCCTGGGCGCGCAGCTGTGCGGCACGCCGTTCGGCGTCGGTCGCCTCGGTGTCGAGGCGGGTCTCACGGGCTCGGGCAACCTGCTCGGCCGACGCTGCCTGCGCCTCGAGCTGCGCGGCGTCATCGAGCGCGTCCTCGACCACGGCATCGGCCCGAGCCTCGGCCTGCTCCCGGCCGGCCAGCTCGACACGCTCGGCGTCGGCCTCGGCGGCAGCCTGGGCGGCAGCGGCTTCCGCAGCGGCCGATTCCTCCTGGACACCGGCGCGGGCGTAGGCCTCGTGCTTCTCGGCCGTGGCCTCGGCGCTCTGCTTCGCCAATTCCTCGGATGCCTCCTGGGCGCGCGCCCGGGCGATGGCATCGACGCTGTTCGCATCCTTGCGCGCTGAGGCGTCGGCCTGCTGCAACTGGCCTTCCTCGACGAGGTCGCTCTTTCCGGTCACGGCGCCGGCGACCTCCTTCGCCTTTCCGGCGATGGAGTCGAAGATGCCCTGACGTGCTTCGTCGGCCTTGTCGTTGCTCATACCTCTTCGGTACCCCGATCACGCCACCATCGGCCCCGCTGTAGCCCAGGACACTCGGGTCGGTCCGGTCCGCGCCGCGTACCGTCGACGTGGTGAGCGCTCCGTCCCTGACCCCCGTGATTCTCGGTAACAGCTTCGCCCGTGAGCTGCCTGAACTCGCGTTGGCCTGGCAGGCCGCCGCGGCGCCCACCCCGGATGTACTGGTGTTGAACGAGCCGCTGGCCCTCGAGCTCGGTCTCGACCCGGCCTGGCTGCGCAGTGCCGAGGGCATCCGGCTGCTGGTCGGCGCGAGCGTGCCCGAGGGGGCGACCCCGGTAGCCCAGGCCTACGCCGGGCACCAGTTCGGTGGCTACACGCCACGTCTGGGTGACGGCCGCGCACTGCTGCTTGGCGAGCTCGTCGACCCGGCCGGTGAGGTCCGCGACCTGCACCTGAAGGGCTCCGGACGCACACCGTTCGCCCGCGGTGGCGATGGTCTGGCCGCCGTCGGGCCGATGCTGCGCGAGTACGTGATCAGCGAGGCGATGCACGCGCTCGGCGTCCCCACCACTCGCGCGCTCGCCGTCACCGCGACCGGGGAGACCGTGCTGCGCGAGACGGTCCTGCCCGGCGCCGTCCTGACGCGCGTGGCGAGCAGCCACCTGCGCGTCGGCAGCTTCCAGTACGCCCGTGCCACGAACGACGTCGAGCTGCTGCGCCGCCTCGCCGATCACGCCATCGCCCGTCATTACCCGGACGTCGCCGGGGCCGAGCGTCCGTATCTTGCCCTGTTCGAGGCTGTGCTCGCCGCCCAGGCCGACCTCGTCGCGCGCTGGATGCTGATCGGGTTCGTGCACGGCGTCATGAACACCGACAACATGACGATCTCGGGCGAGACGATCGACTACGGGCCGTGCGCGTTCATGGAGGCCTTCGACCCGGCTACCGTCTTCAGCTCGATCGACGAGGGCGGCCGGTACGCCTACGGCAACCAGCCTGCCGCGGCGCAGTGGAACCTCGCCCGGCTGGCCGAATCGTTGCTGCCGCTGCTGCACGACGACGAGCAGCAGGCCGTTGGCCTCGCACAGGACGCGTTGGGGGCGTTCGTCGGCCGCTACAACGCCACCTGGAACGCCGGCATGCGCGCCAAGCTCGGCCTCGCCGACGACGTCGACGAGGCGCTGGGCACGCCGTTGATCACCGACCTGCTGACCCTGCTGCACGACGGTCACGTCGATTACACGTCGTTCTTCCGGGCACTCGCCGCGGCTGCCCGAGGCGATGCCGAACCGGCCCGCAGCCAGGTACTCGACCTCGCGGCGATCGACGCGTGGCTGGCGCGCTGGCTCACCCTGCACCCGGACGCCGAGGCGATGGGCCGGGCCAACCCGCTCTACATCCCGCGCAACCACCTCGTCGAGGAGGCCTTGGCGGCAGCGACCGTCGATGCCGACCTCGCGCCGCTCGGACACCTGCTCGACGCGCTGAGCGATCCGTTCACCGCCCGGCCCGGCCTCGAGCGTTACGCCGAGGCCGCCCCGTCCGACTTCGGCGGCTATCGCACGTTCTGCGGTACCTGATCCGCACAGCCTGTCCACTGCTCGCGGCCGCGCGGACGCTAGGCTCCACCGGTGGACGCGCTGGCCCGCAACAACGTGCAGGTGACCGGCGTATCCGGCGCACAGCCGGTCGTCTTCGCACACGGTTTCGGCTGCGATCAGCACATGTGGCGGTACGT
This sequence comes from uncultured Jatrophihabitantaceae bacterium, assembly GCA_964657545.1. Lineage (GTDB taxonomy): Bacteria > Actinomycetota > Actinomycetes > Mycobacteriales > Jatrophihabitantaceae > Jatrophihabitans. The sequence goes on along the minus strand of CAZZVT010000002.1, from coordinate 40,244 downwards.
GACGCCCCACTTCACCGACACGCACCTGGTCGTCGTGTTCGACCATGTGGGCGCGGGCGCGTCGGACCTGTCCGCCTACGATCCGGCGCGGTACGCGAGCCTCGACGGGTACGCCGCTGACCTCGTGGAGATCATCGAGGCGCTCGCGGTCGGCCCGGTGGTGTTCGTCGGGCACTCGGTGTCGGCGATGATCGGCGTGCTGGCCGCGGCCGACCGTCCGGATCTCTTCCAGCGACTGGTGCTGGTCGGGCCGTCGGCCCGCTACCTCGACGACACCGACTACGCCGGCGGTTTCTCCGTCCAGGACATCGAGGACATGCTCGCGGCGATGGACTCCAACTACCTCGGCTGGTCCAGCGCCATGGCGCCGTTGATCACCGGCAATTCCGACGAACCGCAGCACGGCGAGGAACTGACCGCCAGCTTCTGCCGCACCGACCCGGCCATCGCGCGGCAATTCGCCGAGGTCACGTTCACCTCCGACAACCGTGCCGACCTCGCCCGCGTGCAGACGCCGGCCCTCGTGCTGCAGTGCGCCGACGACGTCATTGCGCCGACGGCCGCGGGGCGCTTCGTGCACGAGCACCTGCCCCACAGCACGTTCCGGCAGATGGTCGCCACCGGTCACACCCCGAACCTGACCGCGCCCCGTGAGACGGCACGCCTGATTTCCGAGTACCTCAGTTCGTGATGCCCGGTCCTGCCGATCTGCGGGCGGGCGCCTGGGACGGTGCTCCCTGCGGGTGTCTGATCCTCGCCGACGACGGACTGGTGCTCGAGGCCAACCGGGCGATCCTCGCCGATCTCGGCCGGACCCGCGACGAGATCGTGGGACGGGTCCGCTTCCTCGACCTGCTGTCGGGCGGCGGCCGGATCTATCACGAGACGCACCTCATGCCGATGCTGCGGCTGCACGGTGCCGTGTTCGAGCTCGCCCTGGATCTGCGTCGTGCCGACGGGCGGCGCGTCCCGGTGTTGCTCAACGCCCGACGCGACACCCCGCCCGACGGACCGGTCACCATCTGGGTCGTCACCTTCGGCGTCACCCAGCGGCGCGACTACGAAAGAGAGATCCTGCAGGCCAAGCAGCTTGCGGAGGCCTCGGAGGCCAGGGCGCTCGCGCTGTCCCGCACGCTGCAGGCCACCTTGATCCCGCCGTTGCCGCCGACGATCGAGGGCCTCGACGTCGCCGCCGCCTACCGACCGGCGGGTTCCGGCGACGAGGTCGGCGGCGACTTCTACGACGCCTTCCAGCTCGCCGACGACGAGTGGGTCGTGACCATCGGCGACGTGCAGGGCAAAGGGGTCGAGGCCGCCGCCGTCACCGCGCTCGCACGTCACGTCCTGCGCGCTGCGGCTGTGCGCTCCCGAAGCCCGCGCGAGGCGTTGCTGACCCTGAACGACGTGTTGCGCGGGTCCGGCACGACCCGACTGCTGACGGCACTGGTGATGCACCTCGTCCACGACGTCGACGGGTGGCAGGTGCTGGTCGCGTCCGCCGGGCACGAACCGCCGGTGCTCAAGCGCGCCGGCCGGCCGGCGGCGGAGCTGCACCTGCCGGGGACGATGCTCGGGGTGTTCGCCACGCCGCCGCTGTCGGAGTCCCGGCTCACGCTCGCGGCGAATGACCTCGTCCTGCTGACCACCGACGGCGTGCACGAGGCCCGCGACCCGCGCTCCGGTGAGTTCTACGGCGTGGACCGATTGCTGGCCCACGTCGATGCCGCACCGGACGCCGCGGCAGGCCCGGTCGTCGACTCGCTGCTCGACGACGTACTCGCCTTCTCGGCCGACGTCGCACGCGACGACGTCGCGGTCATCTCGGTCGACTGCTGACCGAGATAGCGATGACCCACGGTGATCAGTTGTCGTGATCCCCGCTCGGGATGTTCGCACCCGGCACCTGCGCTGGCGTGTAGATCTTCGAGTCGCCCGGGTAGGGCTTCGTCCACTGATGCGCCTGGTACCAGGTGTAACGGTTCATCTGCTCGGGGTTGGCGTAGTCCGGGACGGCCGAGTCGCCCGTGAAGCGCTGCTTGGACCTCCAGGTCTGCCACTGCGCCGCGACGCTCTGCTGCGCAGCGGGCACGGCGGCCTTCTGCACGGCCAGGGCGTTGACCTTCTTGGCCGCAGCCCCCGTCGTGCCGAGCGTGTCGTTGCCGCACGACGGTGTCTGCGCGACGCCCTCGGTCAGCGGCACCTGGTTGGCCACCGCCGTGTACGGCGTGTAGTTCGGTCGGTTCGTGAACGCGCCGTACATCGGTGTCGCCGCAGCCAGTTTCTGGTTCAGCGGCTGCGCGCCGAGGATCTGTTCGATGGTGCGGACCAGGTTCAGCTGCGAGTAGTAGGTGCTGTCGACGGTGCCGTGCTGGGCGTACGGGCTGATGACCTGCACCGGTGCACGGTGGCCGTCGACGTGATCGGCACCGTCCTGGCTGTCGTCCTCGACGACGAAGATCGCCGAGTCCTTCCAGTACTTGCTGTGCGAGATCGTGTCGACGATCTTGCCCACCGCGAGGTCGTTGTCGGCGACCTGTGCCTCCGGGTCGGGGGTCCCGCCGGTGTGGTCGCTGGACAGCCAGAACATGTTCAGGTTCGCGGGGCCGTTCTTCTCGAAGTCCTGCTTCCAGATCTGGTACCGGTACTGGTCCGGGATGTCGGTGTCGAACTTCGGATAGTCGTGGTCGGTGATCGCGTTCAGCGACGGGATCGGCGACTCGGTGTCCTGCTTGACCGACGCGTCGGTCAGCTGGGCGGGGTCACCGCCGTTGTCGACGCTGCGCGCCACGCAGTAGTACTTCTGCCACGTGGCGTCGGCCGGCTTTGTCTCGAACTGGGTGAACTCGCCGTAGTCGCGCGCCGTGTTGCCGGCCGACTCCGCGGCCGTCCAGAGGAAGCCCGAACGCTGGTGGCCCAGGACGTCGTCCTCGGTGTCGTAGCTGCGGATGTACTCCCCGGCCGAGGATTCGGTGTATTCCGGGTTGTCGCCCTGCATCAGCCAGTTGTGACCCTCGGCCGAGTTCGTGCCGATGTCGTAGGTGTTGTCGTAGAGCCCGAACTGCTTGGCCAACGCGTGCTGGTTGGGCGTGACGTTCTGGCCGAACTGGGCCAGCGTCGCGTCACCGTTGCCACGGCTGTCGTCACCGTAGATCTGGTCGTAGGTGCGGTTCTCCTTGACGAGCAGGAAGACGTGCTTGATGGTCGACGGGCTGCCGAGCCGGGTCGGGACGGCCACCGGCCTGGCCTTCGAGTTACGGGCCTGCTGGACGTCGTTGTTCGTCCACCCGTTCTGGGCGAACACCGTCGCGGTGTCCCTCCCGATGACGCGGTCGTTCGGCAGGGTGAAGCGGGTGAGCGAGGCCGTCGTGCTGTGCGTGCCGTGGCCGCTCACCGGGACGGTGCCGGTGCCCTTCGCGTAGGTGAGTTCGGGTCCACGCGCGTCGATGCCGCGGGTGTTGGTGACCACGACGTTGTTGCCCGACGTCGCGATGTCGGACGGGTAGTAGTCGGTCGGCAGCAGGCCGAGGTAACTGACCGGTTGCTGCGGTGAGCCGGTGTAGCGGTAGACCGCCACGGCGTTCGCCCGACCCAGCGTCACCAGCAGGTGATTGTCCTTCGTCAGGGCGATGCCCGTCGGCTCGTAACCGACCTTCGACGACGGCCACGGCTGGGTCGCGATCGTCTGCACCACCTTGTCGCTGGTCGTGTTCACGACCGAGACGGTGTCGCTGTTGGTGTTCGCGACGAACAGCGCCTTGCCCTGGGTGTAGAGCGCGGTGGGGTGCAGCCCGACGCTGATCGAGGTCACTGCGGCCGACGGCTGCGAGGTGTCGATGACGCTGAGCGTGCCGGTGGTCGACGTGCCGAGGTAGCCGTTGGCGGGCACCTGCGTGCCGTAGGAGTTGATCGTGGTCTCACCCGGCAGCGCGGTACGGCCGCCCTCGTTGCTGACGTAGAGCTTGGAGCCGACGACCGCGATCTCGCGCGGCGCGATGCCGACCTGCCAGGTCTGCTCGACGGCTCCGGTGCCGGGGTCCAGCGCCTCGACGGTGTTCTGGCCGTTGATCGGGACGTAGAGCGTGCTGCCGTCGGCGGAGTAGACAGGTTTGCCGGGCAGGGCCGAGGCACCGGCGACCTTGGCCAGCGGCACGGCCGTCGCAGCGCCGAGCGTGCCGTTGCTGGTGACGTCGAAGCGGGTCAGCTCGTCCTGCTGGGACAGCCAGAGGTACTTGCCGTCGGGCGAGTAGACCGGGGCCTCCTGGCCGACGGTGCCGTCGGCCAGCTTCTGGTTGACGAAGGTCGCCGACCCGACCGTGTAGATCAGCTTGTAGCTCGACAGATCGAAGATCTGCAGGGCCACCGACTTGTCGGTGCTGCTCGCGGCCAGGTAGCGACCGTCCGGGCTGACCGACGAACCCATGATCTTGCCGAACTTGGTGACCAGCTCGTCGCCGAGCGGTTTGAGGCTCTGGTCGCTCGAGATCTGCAACCCGTTGCGGTACTGGGTGCCGACCTGGTGGTGATCGAACACCCCCGTCGATGCCGACGCGATGGCGACGCCGGCGAGGACGACGACCGTCGAACCGGCGGCGACGACACTGACGCGCCGGCTGCGGCGCAGCAGCCCGACACCGGTCCTCGTCTTGGGTCGGCGCTGTCGTGTGACCTGCATGGTTATCCCTTCGGGACGGGTCGGACGAGGTCGACGGATCCGTCGAACTGCCAGAGTGGGTTCGGGGTGTCGCCGGATGACGTGTGCACCTGGAAGAAGCCGTTCACGGACTGAGGCCCGTCGCCGTCGGCGACGTAGCGGCCGTCGGGGGTGACGTCGAGCTGGTAGATCGCCGAACCGGTGGCTTTCGCGCCGGGGATGTGCCAGGTCACGACGCAGCGCCAGTCGTTGCCGGGCCCGCTGTCGGCGACCAGCGAGCCGCCCTTGTCGCAGGCCGCCGCGCTGCGCAGCTGCGTCTCGGTGACGTCCGGACGGTGCAGCTGTCGCGACTGCAGCCGGTAGAGGTGGCCGAAGGCCGTGCCGAGCGAGCGGTCGAGCTTGGCGCGTTGAATGCCGGAGCCGGTGGCCGGCGTCGCCAGGGCGACCGCAGCGACGGTCACAGCGAACACGGCGGCCAGCGGGACAACCGCAGCGAACACCGTCCGCCGCCCTGACCCGTCGTTGGCGAGATCGGTGAAATCACGGCGCAGGAAGACCCGGTACGCGAGCAGCGTGGCGACGGCCGCCCAGACGAGCCCGACCACGATGCCGATGACGAGCGGCGTGGTCTGCACCGGATCGGTGAACAGTCCGCGCCAGGAGAGGAACCCGTAGCTGGGAAGAGCGACCCGGACGATCACCGGCAGCGGCAGCATCTGCGCCACCTGCAGCAGTACGGCCAGCAGCGCCGGTGTCACGAGCCCCATCGGCGAGCGACCGAGCAGCACCGATCCGAGCAGGCCGATCGCGGCGAAGGCGAGCGTCGGGGCCAGCGCGCACGCCCACGCGATCAGGACCGCGCGGGCCGCGGTGCCAGGGCTCAGCAGGTGCCCGTCGAGACCGACGAGGAAGTGGTTGCCGACGCCGGCCAGCCCGCCGACGATGCCCGAGGCGGTGAGCCCGACGACGAGCATCAGGATGACGGTCAGGCTTGCGAGGGCTTTCGCCGCGAAGATCCGACGCGGCGAGCGCACCGAGACGAGCAGATGCCGCCAAGTGCCGAGTCTGTCCTCGGTGGCGAACACGTCACCGGCGACGAGTGACGTCAGCAGCGGCAGCACCCAGCTGCAGCAGAACGACAGGACGACGAGGGGTCCGGCCCAGCCCGTCTGGCTCATCCAGCGGCCGAACACGGTGTCGGCCGGCAGCGAACTCTGCTGTCCGACGACGGCCACGAAACCGGCCGGGCCGAGCCAGCACAGCAACAGCAGCAGGCGGATGCGCCACTGTGCGAGAAGCTTGACGAGCTCGAAACGGTAGCTGTTCCGCAATGCGGCGGGGCGGGCGGCGGGCGGACGGGTCGGGGCCGGCGGCGCGGCGAGCGCGGTCACTGGGCGCTCTCACCTGCCTCGCCGGTGAGAGCGAAGAAGGCCGCTTCCAACGGCGACAGGACGGGCGCGAACTCGCGCACCGCCACCCCGGCCGTGACCAGTCGCGCAACCAGGTCGTCGAGGGCCGGGACCGATCCGCGCACGAGCAGCGCCTCGGCGTCCTGGCGCTGCAGCAATTCGTCGTCGGGCAGGACGAGCAGGCCGGCGGACGCACCGGCGATCTGCCTGGCTGACGCGAGGTCGGAGCACCGCAGCCGGTAGTCGAGCTCACCGATCTCGGCGGCGAGCTTGCGCACCGGACCGGAGAAGACGACGCGACCGGAGATCAGGATCGACACCTCGCTGCACAGCGCGGCCAGGTCGTCCATCCGGTGGCTGGACAGGATGACCGACGTGCCTTCGGCGGCGAGTCGGGTCAGCACGCGGTGGACGTGACGCGTTCCCGCCGGGTCGAGGCCGTTGGCGGGTTCGTCGAGCACGAGCAGCTGCGGTCGGGTCAGCAGCGCGGCGGCGAGCCCGAGCCGCTGGCGCATCCCCAGGGAGAAGCCGCGCACGCGATCGTCGATCACATCGGTCAACCCGACCTGCTCGAGCACGTCCTCGATGCCGCCGTGGTCGTCGCCGCGCAGCGAGGCCGCCGCGGCGAGGTTCTGCCGCGCGGTGAGGGCGGGGTACAGGCCTGGTCCGTCGACGAACCCGGCGACGCCGCGCGGCAGGGCGAGCGCTCGGCGCACGGGGTGGCCCAGGATCTCCAGCTCACCGCTGTCGGGCAGACTCAGTTGCAACAGCAGACCGAGCAACGTGGTCTTGCCCGCGCCGTTCGGGCCGACCAGGCCGTGGATCTGCCCCGCGTCGACGTCGAGATCGACGCCGTCCAGGGCCACCACGTCACCGAAGGTCTTCGTGATTCCCCGCGCCCTGACCACGCGCTCGATGCTCACGGTGTGAAAGTAAGAGTCGGTGAAGGACAACAGGGGCAATCTAGGCAAACAACGCGTTACGAGATCCGCGCCGAGTTGTCCGGCCGAGGATTAGGACAGCCTGACCTTGCTGGCACACAGCCACGACGATCGGTTCACTGGACACATGACGAACCAGCTACCCCCCCGCGAGCAGGTCGACGCCGCGTCCAGCGGCGACCCGACCCACGCCGCAGAACCACATGACTCCGAACGCTCGGGGCGGCTGAACCGGCTGCGGGCAGGGGTTCTCGGCGCGAACGACGGCATCATCTCGACCGCCGGGATCGTGGTCGGCGTGGCCGGCGCCTCGACGGCGACCGGACCGATCTTCACCGCCGGCCTCGCCGGGCTGGTCGCCGGCGCGATATCGATGTCGCTGGGCGAGTACGTGTCGGTCAGCAGCCAGCGCGACTCCGAGCGGGCGCTGCTGGCCAAGGAGAAACACGAGCTGTCGACCGAACCCGACGAGGAACTGGCCGAACTGGCCGCGTTGTACGAGGCCAAGGGGCTGTCCGGGACGACCGCGATGCAGGTGGCCGTCGAGCTCACCGATCATGATGCGCTGGCCGCGCACCTCGACGCCGAACTGAACATGGACCCGAACAACCTGGCCAACCCGGTGCAGGCCGCTGCGGCCTCGGGCGTCGCATTCACGGTGGGCGCGGTGCTGCCGCTGCTCGCGATCCTGCTGCCGCCGCCCGCCTGGCGCGTCCGCGTGTGTGTCGTTGCGGTGCTGGCCGCGCTGGCCCTCGCCGGCACCATCTCGGCGCGCCTCGGCGGCTCGCAGGTTCGCCGAGCCGTGCTGCGGATCGTGATCGGCGGCGCGATCGGGCTGGCCGTCACGTACGCGGTCGGCTCGCTGTTCGGCACCGCCATCGGCTGACCGGAGCGCGAGCGCGGCACAATGACGATGTGCCCGAACGTGGATCCGCTCTGCGCAGTCTCGGTTTCCTGACGATCGGCCTGTTCGACGGCGCCGACCCCGGACCGGGCCACCGCTCGACACTCGAGATCATCGAGCTGGGCGAGCAGCTCGGCTTCGACAGCGCGTGGCTGCGGCACCGGCATCTGCAGTACGGCATCTCCTCGCCGGTAGCTGTGCTGGCGGCGGCGTCGCAGCGCACGTCGCGGATCGAGCTGGGCACGGCGGTCACCCCGCTGGCGTGGGAGAACCCCCTGCGCCTGGCCGAGGATCTCGCGACCGTCGACATCCTGTCCGGCGGCCGCCTCAATCCGGGGTTCAGCGTGAGCCCACCGATGCGCTGGGACGACGTCAAGGCCTCGCTGTATCCCGACACCGCCGATATCGAGGATTTCGGCTACGGCCGGGTCGAGCGGCTGCTGGCACTGGTGTCCGGCGAGCCGGCGAGCCCGTTCGCCGGCACCGCAGGCATCGAGGAGTTCTCGCGGCAGGTGCAGCCGCACTCCCCCGGGCTGCGCTCTCGCCTCTGGTACGGCGCCGGCAGCCTGCGGTCCGCGCAGTGGGCCGGCGAGCACGACCTGAACCTGCTGACGAGCAGCGTCGTGCAGGCAGGCGATTCCGAGGACTTCGACTTCGCTCGCATCCAGCGCTCGCAGATCGACACCTTCCGCGCCAGCAACCCGCGGGGACGGGTGTGCCAGGGGCTCGTGGTCATCCCCACCGACACCGCAACGCCCGAGCAGCGGGCGCGCTACACCGCCTATGTCGAGTCGCGGGCCGCGCGTACGGGCACGCCGCAGGGCCCGGGCCGCCTGCTGTTCGCGCCGGACCTCGTCGGGACGTCGGAGCAGATCGCCGACGCGCTGTACGCGCATGCCGGTTTCCAGGCCGTCGACGAGGTGGCCTTCGCACTGCCGTTCAGCTTCGAGCACGCCGACTACGTCCAGCTGCTCACCGACATCGCCACCCGGCTCGGGCCGGCGCTGGGCTGGGAACCACGCGAACCGTGATCTGTCCGTGCGGCAGCGGCGAGCTCTACGACGCGTGCTGCGGCCCGCGACACGACGGATCGGTGCCAGCGCCGACCGCCGAGACGCTGATGCGATCGCGCTTCACCGCTTTTGCCCGTGGCGATGTCGCCTACCTGCTCGCCACCTGGCACCCCACGACGCGTCCCCGCACGCTCGACCTCGACGACGACCGCGAATGGGTGCGACTCGACATCGTCGACACCCTCGGCGGCGGGCCGTTCGCCGACACCGGCGAGGTCGAGTTCCGGGCGCACTACCGGGGCCCGGTACGCGGCGTCCAGCACGAGCGCAGCCGCTTCGCCAAGCTGCGGGGACGCTGGTTCTACCTCAACGCCGCGCCGCACTGAGCTGGTCGGCGAGGGTCTGGTCGGCAGGCGCACGCGCGGTGATACTCGCCCGGTGCCCGAAACAACGGTCGAGTCCGTGGCGGCGCGCCCGCACTGGCCTTTGCGCGCAATCGTCGCCGCGCACCACGGCTTCCGAGTGCAGAACGCCGCCCCGGCCGGGCATCTCGGACTTGCCTCGCCCTTCCTGACGCTCATCTTCACCCTCGACGACCCGTTGCTCGTCTCCCGACACAACGAGCCGCCCGGCAGCTACCGCACCCTTGCCGCCGGTCTGCACACCTCCCCGGTGGTCGTCGAGCACCGCGGCAATGAGTCCGGCATCCAGCTGCAGCTCGACCCGCTGGGTGCGCGACAGCTGCTCGGCCTGCCCGCGGCCGAGCTGGCCGACCTCGACGTGCCTGCCGACGAGCTGCTCGGGCCTGCTGCGGGGCGCCTGCAGGAGATGCTGCAGGCGGCATCGGACTGGCCGACGCGCTTCGCCCTGCTCGACCGGCAGCTGGGCGGCGCGATCGGTGACGCGGCGGAAGTCCAGCCGGAGGTGGCGTGGGCATGGCGGCGGCTGCGCAGCACCCACGGCCGGGCCACGGTGTCCGGTCTCGCCCGCGACGTGGGCTGGAGCCAGCGGCATCTCGCCGTCCGGTTCCGTGCCGAGTTCGGATTGACGCCGAAGCTCGCGGCGCGGGTGATCCGCTTCGACCGGGCGCGCCGCCTTCTGACGTCCGGCAATGCGGCGCGGGTGGTGGCCCATTGCAACTATGCCGACCAGTCCCATCTCGTGCGCGAGTTCCGGGCGTTCACCGGTCTGAGCCCGAGCGGCTGGCTCGCGTCCGAAGTCGGAAACGTCCAAGTCACCGAACCGGTCGATGGCGCAGACTCGACCTCATGAATGAGAACGCACCACCACCTCAGGTCTGGCCGTCGCTGCGCGCGAACGACGCCAGGGCCCTCATCCGTTTCCTCGTCGACGTCGTCGGTTTCGAGGAGACCGTCGTCTACGCCGACGGTGACGTCGTCGCGCATGCACAGCTGTCCTGGCCGCTCGGCGGCGGCGTGATGCTCGGCTCGGTGCGACCCGACGGAACCTGGGATCTCCCGCCCGGAACGTTCGGCGCGTACGTCGTCGTCGACGACGCCGATGCCCTGTTCGCCCGGGTCCGCGACGCAGGAGCCGAGATCACCGACGAGCTGCACGACACCGACTACGGCTCACGCGACTTCGGCATCCGCGACCCGGAGGGCAACCGGTGGTCGTTCGGCACCTACCGAGGAGCGGCGAGAAGGTAGCCGGGCGTGCGAGGATCGACGTTGTGGATGTCCTAACCGATCCGCCGTTCGCGTTGCCCGAGTGCACGCTGCTGCCGGCCGCCCCGATCGTCGACTTCGACGAGATGGCCGTCCTCACCTGCCGGGTCATGGACGTGCCCGCCGCCCAGGTCAACCTGGTCGACCGCACCCAGCAGGTGTTCCCCGGCGCAGCAGGGCTCGATGATGCGAAGATGCGCGACCGCACGACCCCGATCGCCTATTCGTTCTGCCAGTACGTCGTCATGTGGGCCGAGCCGCTGATCGTCCCGGACGCCCGCGAGCACCCGATGCTGCACGACAACCCGGGCATCGACGAGAACGGCGTCGTGGCCTACGCGGGCATGCCGTTGCGGGATCTGTCGGACACGGTCGTCGGGACGCTCTGCGTGTTCGACGACCACCGCCGCGACTGGACCGATGCGCAGGTCGAGACCCTGCGCCAGCTGGCGATCGTCTGCTCGGCCCAGCTGCAGCTCGTCGAGTCGAAGGCCAAGGCAGCGGTGCTCGACGAGCGCGACCGAATGGCGCTCGACCTGCACGAGAGCGTCGCCCGTGAACTGCTCGGGCTGTCGATGATGCTGGGTAGCGCCCGCTCGCAGGCCCAGGGGCCGGTGGCTCAGCTGATGGATACCGCGATGGGCAGTGTCGACACGGCACTGAGCAACCTGCGCGCGTCGGTGTATGCCCGCTCGACACCCACGAAGAGCTGATGGACGCCGACGTCATCGTCGTCGGGGCCGGTCTGGCGGGTCTCGTCGCCGCCGATGAACTCACCTCGCGCGGTAAGCGGGTGCTGCTCGTCGATCAGGAGAACGCGGGCAACCTCGGTGGCCAGGCGTTCTGGTCGCTGGGCGGACTGTTCCTGGTCGACACCCCCGAGCAACGCCGGCTCGGCGTCAAGGACTCCTTCGACCTCGCCTGGTCGGACTGGTGCGGCAGCGCGCAGTTCGACCGGCTCGACGGTGAACGCCCGCAGGACGAGTGGGCGCAGCGCTGGGCGCGGGCGTACGTCGAGTTCGCGGCCGGTGAGAAGCGCTCCTGGCTGGCCGAGCACGGCGTCAAGGTGATGCCCACGGTCGGTTGGGCCGAACGCGGCGACCTGCGCGCCGACGGGCACGGCAACTCGGTACCGCGCTTCCACCTCACCTGGGGCACCGGCCCGGGGGTCAGCGAGCCGTTCGCAGACCGCGCCCGCGATGCCGCGTCCCGCGGGCTCATCACGTTCGCGCACCGGCACCGGGTCGACGAACTGGTGCTGACCGACGGCGCTGTCACCGGCGTCCGCGGCAGCGTCCTGGCGCCCGACGACGCCGCCCGCGGGGTGCCGACCAACCGCGAGATCGTCGGCGAGTTCGCGTTCGGCGCGCAGGCCGTGATCGTGACGTCCGGCGGCATCGGTGCCGATCACGACATCGTCCGGCGCTACTGGCCCGAGCGGCTCGGCACTCCCCCGGCCCACATGATCACCGGCGTGCCCGCGCACGTCGACGGCCGGATGCTCGACATCACCGCCGACGCCGGCGCGCGGCTCGTCAACCGCGACCGGATGTGGCACTACACCGAGGGGGTCCAGAACTGGGATCCGATCTGGCCCGGGCACGGCATCCGGGTGCTGCCCGGCCCGTCGTCGATGTGGTTCGACGCCCTGGGTCGCCGACTGCCCTCCCCGTGCCTGCCCGGTTACGACACGCTCGGCACCTTGCGGTATCTGCGCACCACGCCCGACATCGCCGGTTTCGACCACTCGTGGTTCGTCCTCACCGAGAAGATCATCGCCAAGGAATTCGCACTGTCGGGCTCGGAGCAGAACCCCGACATCACCGGCAAGAACGTGCGCGAAACCCTGCGCAGCAGGGTGTTGAGCAAGGGCGCACCGGCACCGGTGGCCGCCTTCCAGCGCAACGGCGCCGACTTCGTGGTCGCCGACACGCTCGAGGAACTGGTGGTCGGCATGAACAAGCTGACCGATGATCCGATGCTCGACGTTGGATCCCTGCGGGAGCAGATCGAGGCGCGCGACCGGCAGATCGCAAACTCCTACAGCAAGGACGCGCAGGTGCAGGGCATCCACAACGCGCGCCATTTCCTCGGTGACCGGCTCGGACGGGTGGCCACACCGCACCGCATCCTCGACCCCGAGGCCGGGCCGCTGGTCGCGGTGAAGATGCACATCCTCACCCGCAAGACGCTCGGTGGCATCCAGACCGATCTGCTCTCGCGCGCACTGGGCCACGACGGCCGGCCGGTCCCCGGTCTGTACGCAGCGGGCGAGGTCGCGGGTTTCGGCGGCGGCGGGGTCCACGGTTACAACGCCCTCGAGGGGACGTTCCTGGGCGGCTGCATCTTCAGCGGCCGGGCAGCCGGACGGGCGGCGGCCGACGCCGTCTGAGCCCCTACGCTCGACAGCATGCCTGCGCCCCGCACCGCCGCCCAGCTGATCGTCGAATGCCTGGTGAACGAGGGCGTCACGCACGTCTTCGGTATTCCGGGTGAGGAGAACATCCGGCTCGTCGAGGCGCTGTCCGAGTCGTCGATCGAGTACGTGCTGACGCGACACGAGCAGGGCGCGTCGTTCATGGCCGAGACGTACGGACGGATCACCGGCAGGGCCGGGGTCTGCTCGGCGACGTTGGGTCCGGGCGCGATCAACCTGTTGCTCGGCACGGCCGATGCCACCACCAACTCGACCCCGCTGCTCGCGCTGTCGGCGCAGGTCGGCATGAACCGCAACTACAAGGAATCGCACCAGAGCGTCGACCTGGTGACGATGTTCCAGCCCGTCACCAAGTGGTCGGCGCTGATGGCCACGCCGGGTGCGGCGCCCGAGATGATCCGCAAGGCCTTCAAGCTCGCGCAGACGGAACGTCCCGGTGCGGTGTATCTTGCTGTGCCCGAGGACGTCGAGGAGGCGCCGGTCGGGCCCGAACTGGCCCCGCTGCCGGTCAACGTCCCGCGCGCCGACGATCCGTCGACCGCACAGCTCGCCCGCGCCGCCGAGCTGTTGCGCAATGCTCGCAAGCCAGTGCTGCTGGCCGGGCACGGCGCCGCCCGCTCCGACGCCGGCGCCGCCCTGCTGCGCTTCGCCGAGGCACTCGGCATCCCGGTGGCGACGACCTTCCACGGCAAGGGTGTGTTCCCCGACGACCACGCGCTCGCGCTCGGGGCGGTCGGGTTCATGCGCCACGACTACGTCAACTTCGGTTTCGACCGGGCCGACGTCATCGTGTCGGTCGGGTACGAGCTGCAGGAGTTCGACCCCGTCCGCATCAACCCCAGCGGTGACACGAAGATCATCCACATTCACCGCTTCCCGGCCGAGGTCGACGCACACTACGACGTCGCCGTCGGGCTGAACGCCGACATCTCGCGAAGCCTCGACGCACTCGCCGAGGCCGTCGGCCCCGGCATCGCGTTCGAACCGGTGGGCGGCGAGCGGATCCGCGCGCTGCTGTCCGACGAGCTCGACCGTGGTTGCGCCGACGACCGCTTCCCGCTGGCACCTGCGCGCATCGTCGCCGACACCCGCGCCGCGCTGGGCCGCGACGACATCGTGCTCGTCGACACCGGCGCGCTGAAGATGTGGATGGCCCGGCTGTACCCGACGTACGAGCCGAACACCTGCCTGATCAGCAACGGCCTGTCGACGATGGCCTGGACCGTACCCGGCGGTATTGCAGCCAAGATCGCCCGACCGGACGCCAAGGTCCTCGTCGCCACCGGCGACGGCGCGTTCCTGATGAACAGCCAGGAGATCGAGACTGCCCTGCGCGTCGGCACCCCGATGGTCATCCTGATCTGGGTCGACGACGCCTACGGGCTGATCAGCTGGAAGATGGATCTCGAGATCGGCCACAACGTCGACACCGCGTTCGGCAACCCCGACTTCGTCGCCTACGCCGAGAGCTTCGGGGCAACCGGCTACCGCATCAACGCCGCCGACGAACTGCTGCCGACCCTGCGTAGCGCGCTGGCCGCCGACACCGTGTCGGTCATCGCCTGCCCCGTCGACTACTCCGTCAACAGCGAATTGATCGCCGCACTGGGCGAGCTGGACGAGACGCTGTCCTGAGACCGGGTTCGGTCTGCGCTGACGCGGGTAGGCAACACACATGACACTTCCGACACCGGCCGGCATCCACCACGTTCGCCTCACCGTCACCGACATCGCGCGGTCCAAGGCGTTCTACGTCCAGCTGCTCGGGATGGACCCGGCGATCGACTTCACCGATCAGGTCGATGCGCCCGGCGCGCGTGAGGACCGCGACCGCTTCTACGGCGGCTGTGTGTTCTCCTTCGGCGACCAGCTGCTCGGCCTGCGTCCGGTGGCGCAGCCCGGCGACACCTTCGACTCGACCCGTGTCGGGCTCGATCACGTGAGCCTCGGTGTGGCGTCGGTGGATGCGTTGAACGCGGCTGCTTCCGCCCTCGACGCCGCGGGCGTCGAGCACGGCACCGTCGACGTCCTCGAGGGCACCGGCCTGGCCATCCTCTCGATCCAGGACCCCGACAACATCAACCTCGAACTCGTCGCCCCCGTCGAGCAGTGAGCCCACCGGTTGGCCAGCACGGCGCACAGCCGCTTTAATCCCCCGCAGAGGTGATCCCCCGCCGGGGATCCGGCCTGGGGAGGGTTGTTGGCGAGTCCGAGCCCCGCGCAGCATTGAGACAACCTGCTGTCCGGCGTGCTCACGTTGGCCAACCCCGACACCTGGACGGGGCCCTATCCCACCGCGGCCGACGCCGAGTTCGACCGGTGGAGGTCGGGCTTCACCAGCAGTGCCCATGAGTTGCGTGGCGAAGCAGCCCGGTGGCGGCAGACCGCCAATCATGTCGACGACCTGACAGACGCCGGCGCCGCCACCGGAGCGACGTCGTGAGTACGTTCGGCGGTTTCGACCTCGGCAAGGTCGCTGCTCTGGCGAAGGCCGTGGCAGCACTTGAGACGTCGGCCACGACTGTGTCGACGAAGATCGGTTCCACGAACTACAACGCCGACTACTACGTCAACCTCGGGTACGGCGTCTCCCCGCAGCTCACCCGGGCGAACCCTTACACCTTGGACTCCGCCGATCCCGACCGTGCCGGGCTGCGTGCCGTCGCATTGGCTGCGCCCGGCGTGTCGGCCGAGATCACGCGTCGGTTGGCACACCTCACCGCCTGCCGGAAGATCGTCCTGGACGGCTACCCGATCGATGCGGACGTCGTGTTCGACGACGAACCGCCACCGGACGAACAGAAGGTCAAGGACGCGCTCGGCAAGATCCCCGGCGATCTGGACAAGTGGTTCGACGGGGTGTCCGACGACGACCTCGTCAACACCTTGTCCGGCCTGAATGCAGCTGAGGTCGACGCCGTCATCGGCAGCCTCAGCGACGCCGATCTGCAGAAGATGGGTATGGCGGTGTCGCTGAAGGTCACCCCGAACATCGCCGGCATTCCCTACGGTATGTCCGACGATCAGCGGGTCAAGCTCGCGAACTGTCCCGGGTCACCTCGTTCGTCGCCCTGCAGCCACCGATCGACATCGACGGTACGAGCGGCGCTACCTGGCAGGCGGTCGGCAGCTCGCTGTACGGGCCGAGCGGCAAGGCGTCCATCGAGGACATCAACCAGGGTGAGGCCGGGGACTGCTGGTTCCTGGCCTCGATCGGCGCCGAGCTGCAGAAGAACCCGAACTTCGTCAACGACCACATCACGACGAACGCGAACGGGACGTACACGGTGACGTTCTACAAGGACGGCAAACCGGTGCCGATCACCGTCGACAACACGGTGCCGACCAATTCCGACGGGCACAGCACGCCGTTCAGCCACCCTGCCGGGAACTTCAGCACCGACGGGCCGAGCTGGATCGAGATCTACGAGAAGGCCTACGCCCAGCTGAACGGCAGTTATCACGCGATCGAAGGTGGCTGGGCAGCGAGGGCATGACCGCCCTGACGGGCACGTCGTCCGACAAGTCCTCGCCCGGCGATGTGAACATCGGCGCCATGCAGCAGAAGTGGACCGACGGACACCCGATCACCGTCGGCTCGAAGGACCACACGACCGGCCACCTGTGGTGGAAGGACCACCAGGAATACTTCGACCTCGACGGGCAGAAGGTGGTCAGCTCGCACGAGTACACCGTCGTGGGTTTCGGTACCGCGAACGACCACCCCGGAGAGGTCAAGCTGCGCAACCCGTGGGGCAGTTCCTCGAACGCGACCGAGTACATCTGGGTGTCCCAGGACGAGTTGAACGACAATTTCGGCGAGGTGTCGATAGGCAATGACTGACCCCGACGCGCTGCCTCTCGGGGCTCTGGTCATCAAGCGCAGCCGTAATGTCGCCGACGAGCAGAGCAACACCTTCGGCCTGGTCGACTCCAACCCCGACCCGGCCGATCCGGCGATCGCCGTTGCCATCGGTATCGCCCGCACCGGCCAGCGGATCGGACGGGTGCTGCGGCTCGGCGACCACCTCACCGACGGCGGCCTCGACCTGTTCGTCCGCGAGTGCCGCACGGGCGACGACCCGCGGCTCGTCCTCGTACCCGCGGGACCCGACCGATGATCGTGCCGCGCGCGATGGTGCGCCGCCTCGCAGCGCTGGCCGGCTGCGCCGTCCTGGTGGTGGCGCCCGCTGCCTGCAGCGGTTCTGACAGCCCCGCGGTGCCCTCGTTCCACGCCTCGCCGGGCAAGTTCCGCGTGGTGCCGCAACCCACCCACGGCGCCCCGCCTCCGCAGGTCCTCAGCTACGGCGGCCATCGGCTGCTCGCCACCCTGGCCGATGTCCACGGCTCCGGGACCGCGGCGCAGGCACGCCTGTTGTTCGGGTTGCAGGACCAGGCGGTCGAGGTGCCGTCCCGTGAGTACCGCACCGGGGACACCGTGCGGGTCGGGCCGGTTCAGGTGCATATCGACGGCGTGTACGGCTCGGGCGAGAAAAACATCGCCGTCGACGTCACGCTGTCGTGAGCGACTGACGGTTCATCCCACATCGGCGATCACCAATCGCAGGCCGACGTCGAGTTCGGTCAGAGCGCGGAGATGGCCATGACGGCGGTCCCACTCGCCGCTGGCCAGATCGCCCGTGAGTCGCTCCACCGCCGAGTGCTCGCGTGCGTCGTCCATCCGCGCGAAGCCGCTCGTCGCTGCCCGCGCGTGCGGGTCGAGCACTGCCTCCGGGCGGCTCCAGAACGCGAGCAGGAAGCCGTCGGTGCAGTCGGCGGGGACGGGAACGATCACCGATCTGGTGCTCGCGCCCAAGGCGGCGACGAGGCGTGCGGTGCTCGGGAACTCCCGCCGATCACGTTCTGCGATCTCTGGCACGTAGTCGGTGAACAGCCACATACCGGCCTCGACGTCGACTTCGATCGTCAACAGCACGATGCGTCTGCGTGCGACCCGCCGGAGCTCGGCGAGTCCACGATCGATGTCGGCCCAGTGGTGCATCGTCAACACGGCCATCGCCGCGTCCACGGTTCCGTCGGCGAGCGGCAGGCTCTCCGCAACCCCGAGCACGGCCGGCGGCAGGGTCGGGTCACGTTGCAGCGCCATGGCCGTCGACGGCTCGATCGGAATGACCGGCCGGTCGACCGGCTCGTAGGAGCCCGTGCCCGCACCGACGTTGACGACGGCACGAGCGTCGCCCAGTGCCTCGTGCAGGACGGCGACGATACGAGGATCGGCGCGCCGGTACGCGGCGTAACCGGGGCCGATGCGGTCGTAACGCACGCCGCCCGCGGACATGCTCGTCACCAACACCTTCAGCTGGGCCCACGAGGCGAACCCGTGCTCGCGCGCGATGACGAGCTGGGCCGAACCCAGCGCCGGCTCGAGACCGGGGGCCTGGGCGGCGAGACGGGCGACAGCTTCAGGATCACCGGACGCCAGCTGTTGCCGCAGCCGCTTGGCCGCACGTCGAAGGTGCTCGAGATCGGGTCGAGCAGGCAGCGCAGAGGTCACGGCGGACCACCTTCCTGTTGGCCCGACGGTCCGCATCACATCGAGCGGAGGAGGGTGGCGACGAAACAGATTCCCACGTCATCCCGGGGTGGGCGTGCCGCCCGACCTGCGGACCAGACGCGGCCCCGGGCCGCGCTGGTCGTGACGATACCGACCCGCCAGGCGGTTCAGTGGCTCGAACCAGCCGATAGGGCGACAATGGCCAGATGGGGTTGAAGGATTGGCGGGTCCGCCATTCAATGCGGGACCCGGTGCGAGGTCAGTTCGAGGTCACCGGGCAGTACTTCGCCCACCCGAACGGGAATTCGTTCCGGGAGATGCTGACCGGCGTCGTGTCCGGCCCCGGTGTCGCCGCCACGGCCGGCGAGCACCTGGCCGACCAGTCCGGTCGCTACATCGGGCACAACGTGCTTCCTGTCCTGATCGAGCGCAACGACCCCAGCACGTTCATCGTGCTGTGGGACGAGATCCCGAAACCCGACTTCCGTGCCGAGGCGCGAGCTGAGGCGCAGCAGGCAGCGGACGCCGCCCGCACCGGAAACGTCGGTCCGTCCAGGTCGGCCCAACCAGAGGTTCGGGTCGTCGGTGACGCTGACGGCTCGACTCCGGCATGGGCAGCGGAGATGGTCGCCGATCTCGCCCGACGGGGCGTCATCCCCGACGACGCCACGCAGACCATCACGTCGGTCGTGGATCTGAGCGCGGGGCGCGTCTCGGCGCAGGACGCGGCGCACCTCATCTCGTCGGGCGAACCGGCCACCGCGGTACTTCTGCACGTGGCCGACGTACCGGTTCCCCAGCAGGCACTGCCCGGCCCGACCGCGTCGCTGTGCGACCTCACCCTGCGGGTCACGCAGTCCGACGGAACCAGCTTCGACGCCGTCACGCGACTCGGATTCCGGGACGCACAGCGGCGGGCCACGATCGCCGTGATCGGTACGGTGCTCCCGGTGCGGATCGACCCGCACGACCGCACCCGCGTCGTCGTCGACAGCACCGCCTACGACGCCCAACACCCGTGAACGACGCAGATGTGGACAAGGATCAGGCATGTCGAAGGCGCCGAAGCTGAGGTGGGACGACGCGCCCGCCGAGCACGACTACCCCGCGGCCGCGTCGTACCTGCAGCTGATGGCAGCGCCGGCCCAGGTCGAGGTGCTGACGGCGAAGCTGTCCCAGGCCGCGACGGTGCAGCGGCATGCGAAGGACATCCTGCGCGCTGCGCGTCTTCCGCTGCTACCCGCCGATGATCCCGAGGTCGCGAAGGATCTCAAACGGGTGGGCAAGGGTGTCGCGTTGTCGCCCGTCCTGCTGGTGCGCGGCAACCTGACGTCCGGCGTGGCCCTGCAGATTGCCGACGGCTACCACCGCGTCTGCGCCAGCTACCACCTGAACGAGAACGCCGAGGTCCCGTGTCGCATCGTCGACCTGCCCGCGATCGTCGTCTGATCCGCACCCGAGTGAAGATCGGCCGATGACCGAACCGCAGACCCGGGCGGATCGCGTCGTCCATGATCGACACGGGCCTCGTCTGGCCGCCCTGTTGGAGCGGGAACCGGTCTGGGCCCGTGACTTCACCGACCTGAGCTACGAATGGCGACGGCTGTTCAGCGAGGTCTTCGGCACCTTCCTGCTCGTGCTGGCCGGTGCCGGGGCGCCGGTGATCGATGACGCGAGCAAGGGCCAGGTCGGTCGGGTCGCGTCGGTCATCGCACCCGCGCTGACGGTGCTGGCGATCATCCTGTTCATGGGGGCCGTGTCCGGGGCGCACCTGAACCCGGTGGTGAGCATCGCCTTCGCCCTGCGCAACGACTTCGCCTGGCGCAGGGTGCCCGGCTACGTAGTCGCCCAGATCCTCGGTGCAGTGCTCGCTGCGGGGTTCCTGAGGATCGCCTTCGGCGATCTTGCGCATGTGGGGGCAACACTGCCGGGAGTCGGTTTCAGCGGCACGCAGGCCTTCGCCATCGAAACGGTGCTGACGCTGGGCCTGGTCAGCACCATTCTCGGATCCGCGTCCAGTGCTCAGAACCTCGGCTCGCTCTCGGCGCTGGCCGTCGCTGCCTACATCGCGCTGGCCGGCCTGTGGGCCAGCCCCGTCAGCGGCGCGTCCATGAACCCGGTCCGATCACTGGCTCCGGCAGTCGTGAGCGGCGACCTGCACGATCTGTGGATCTACCTCACGGCCCCGCTGCTCGGCGCGCTGATCGCCGTCGTCGCCGCCTACATCCTGCGCGGACCGGGCGGTGGGCCCAGCGGCACCCGCGCCGCGCAGGGAACGCTGCACACCGGGCCGAGCTGACGACGGCCGACCAGCCGCCGAGCACGGCGGAATCGGACTCTTGCCGAGCAACCCAGGCTTGCACTAATAATCGTAATTATGTTCGATTCAGCGACGATGGGTGACAGCTCAGTCGTCCTGCTCGCAGGCCTGATCGACACGCTGAACAGCATGGATCAGGGCGT
>CAZZVT010000002.1:0-19123 GCA_964657545.1 uncultured Jatrophihabitantaceae bacterium | reverse complement strand
CAGTCGTCCTGCTCGCAGGCCTGATCGACACGCTGAACAGCATGGATCAGGGCGTCGGGGATGCGGTGCGCATCGACCGGATCGCTCTACCGGAGAAGCTGAGGTCCGCGGCGGCCGCGGCGCAGGCGGTCGAGACCGCGGCTTTCGCAGCGTCGCAGCGAGCACATCAGCTGGCGCTGGAAGTGCCGGCGCAGCGCGCCGATGGCGGGATCGCGGCGCAGGTCGCGCTGGCCCGTCGGACGTCACCGTTCGAGGCACGTCGCTACCTCGGCCGGTCGCGCATCCTGATCACCGAGCTGCCGCGGACCTTCGCGAGACGGCCTGGCTGTCCCGCGAAGACCGCTGCGCAGTCGATGCGGAACTCGCCCCGCAGCTGGCGCAGCTCGGCAACCGCCGGGTGGAGGCCGCGGCCAAGACGATCGCCTACCGACTTGATCCACAGGGCTACGTCGAGCGGTTGGGCAAGGCCGAGAGCGAGCGACGGGTCAGCGTGCGCCCAGCCCCCGACGTCATGTCCCGCCTCAGTGCGCTGCTGCCGGTGGCCCAGGGCGTCGCGTGCCAGGCGGCACTGACCCGGCACGCCGACACCCTCATCGGCACCGGTGACGGCCGCACCCGGGGCCAGATCAAGGCCGACACGCTGGTCGAGCGCGTCACCGGTCAGGTGCAGGCATCCGAGGTCGGCGTCGAGATCAATCTCGTCATGACCGACGAGACGCTGCGAGCCGACGACGGCCAATTGGTCGCGATGGACTCCCGACGCCGCAGCTCCACGGCCGGCCATCGACGATTCATCGACGTCCACGTGTACGGCGGCCCCACCAGCGTTCGCAACTGTCGGGGTGCCTGCGCAGCGTGCAATCACGCGCGCCAAGCCCCGGGCTGGCATGCGTCTGCCCCGGAGGGCGCCGGCATCGAGGTCGTCCTGCAGACACCGACCGGACGCCGATACTCCAGTCGACCGCCCGACCCACCGACCCGCGAGCGAGAGACATCAGCAGTCGAGCGCGTCGTACGTCGCTGGCTTCGTGCTGCGTAGGAAAGGCTCAGCGAACCGCGAACCAGACCAGACAAGCCGCGCCGGCGGCGAGGCAGTAGACCCCGAACGGGCGAAGAGAGCGCCCGGCCAGGTAGCGGGTCAGGAACCGTACCGAGAGGTATGCACCGACACCCGACAGGACCGAACCGAAAAGCACCTGCGGGCGGATACCGTCACCGAGCGGTCCGCTGAGGTCGCCGAGCTTCAGCGCGCCGGCCGCCAGGATCACCGGGGTGGCCAGCAGGAAACTGAACCGCACCGCGTCCTCGCGCGACAGCCCCGAGAACATGCCACCCGAGGTGGCCACGCCCGAGCGCGAGATGCCCGGTGCCAGCGCCAGGATCTGCGTCGTGCCGATGCCGACCGACCGGGCAACCGACATCGCCGAGATGCGTCGGTCGGAGTCCACACCGCTCACCCGCTCGTCGACGTAGGCGGTGTCCGACTCGCTGCGCCGGCCCCGCTCGATGCCGAGCAGTACGAGGCCGTTGAGCATCAGGAACAGCGCGGTCGGCACCGGGCGGGCCAGTTGGGTGCGGAAGAAATGCTCGCCGACCAGCCCGACGAGTCCGACCGGGATGGTGGACAGCACCAGCAGCCAGGCGAGGCGCTGGTCGGCGTCGGCCACCTCGCGTCGCACGATGCTCGTGGCCAGTCCCCGCACGATGCGCACCCAGTCGCGCCAGAAGTAGATGATCAATGCGATCGCGGTTGCCACGTGCAGTCCGACGATGAACGCGAGGTACGGCGACTCGGCCGATCGGACGTCCAGATCGCGCGACCACGACCCGCCGACGACGGCCGGGATGAGCACGCTGTGCCCCAGGCTCGAGACCGGGAACAGTTCGGCCACGCCCTGCACGGCCCCGACGACGCCGGCCTCGAGCCAGCTCAGATGGTGATGCATGACGCCAATCTACTATTGGCTCAGTAGTGACTGGGTCTCGCTACCGTGGCGGCGTGTATCGCCGTCTCCTGCATCCGCGACGCTGGTCCCCGCCGCAGCCCGCACCGCGCACCGTCAACGATCGCCTCAGCCCGCTGCGGCGCGTCGAGCTGCCGGGCATCGGACCCGAGGACGTCGTCCTCGACACCGACGGCCGCATCCTGGCCGGGGTTGCCGACGGCCGCATCCTGCGCGTCGACCCGGGGACCGGCGTCGTCGAGAAGGTCGGCGACACCGGCGGCCGACCCCTCGGGCTGGAATGGTGCGGCGACGGCAGGCTGCTCGTATGCGACGCCGAGAAGGGCCTGCTGCAGCTCGATCTCGAGGTCGGCACCACCACCGCACTCGTCGCCGACGTCGACGGTGTCCCGCTCAACTTCGCCAGCAACGTGGTCGAGGCACCCGACGGCACGATCTACTTCAGCGCATCCACCCGCAGCTTCGACCTCGAGCACTATCTCGGTGACCTGCTCGAGCACGCGGGCACCGGCCGCCTGTTCCGGCGCGACCGCGACGGCCGGGTGCAGGCTCTGCTCGACGGCCTCCAGTTCGCCAACGGCGTGGCCCTGGCACCGGACGGTTCGTGCGTCGTCGTCGCCGAGACCGGCGCGTACCGCCTGACCCGCTGTTGGCTCACCGGCGAACGCGCCGGGACGCACGACGTCCTGATCGACAACCTGCCCGGCTTCCCCGACAACATCAGCCTGGGTAGCGACGGCCTGATCTGGGTGACGCTCGCCGCGCCCCGCGACCGGCTGCTCGACCTGCTGCTGCCGTGGCCCGGCATCCTGCGTCAGCTCGTCTGGCTGCTGCCCGATCGCTTCAAGCCGGCGCCGAAGCGCACCGTGCACGTCGTGGCCGTGACCTTCGAGGGCCGGCTCGTGCACGACCTGCAGGCGCTGGGTCACGAGTTCTCGATGGTGACCGGCGTGGTCGAGCGTGACGGGGTGCTCTATCTCGGCAGCCTGCACGAGACGGCGGTCGCGGTCGCCGCGGTGCCCGGGTAGAGCACCTCGCCGGCACACAGTCGATGCAGCGTAGTTGCAACGCACCGCCTCCTACCGTCAGTACATACGGCCCGCCGCGTGGTGGGCGTCACGACGACGAAGGGGCGACCATGAGCGTTTTCGCAGCGCCGGGCAGTGCCGACAGCCCGGTCTCGGTCCAGAGCCGGTACGACAACTACATCGGCGGCGAGTGGGTCCCGCCGTCGAAGGGCGAGTACTTCGAGAACATCTCGCCGGTCAACGGCAAGCCGTTCACCGAGATTGCCCGTGGCACCGCCGAGGACATCGACAAGGCGCTCGACGCCGCTCACGGAGCCAAGCGGGCCTGGGGCGCGACACCGGCCGCCGAGCGCGCCAACATCCTGAACAAGATCGCCGATCGCCTCGAGGCGAACCTCGAGATGCTGGCCATCGCCGAGTGCTGGGAGAACGGAAAGCCGGTCCGCGAGACCATGGCTGCCGACCTGCCGCTCGCGGTCGATCACTGGCGCTACTTCGCCGGCGCGCTGCGCGCCCAGGAGGGCGGCATCAGCGAGATCGACGGTGACACCGTCGCCTACCACATCCACGAGCCGCTCGGCGTGGTCGGCCAGATCATCCCCTGGAACTTCCCGATCCTGATGGCGGTCTGGAAGCTCGCCCCGGCACTGGCCGCAGGCAACTGCGTCGTCCTGAAGCCGGCCGAGCAGACCCCGTGGTCGATCCTCAAGGTCATCGAGGTCATCGGCGACCTGCTGCCCGACGGCGTGCTCAACATCGTCAACGGCTTCGGTGCCGAGGCCGGCAAGCCGTTGGCCTCCAGCCCGCGCATCGCCAAGATCGCCTTCACGGGTGAGACCACCACCGGCCGGCTGATCATGCAGTACGCCAGCCAGAACCTCATCCCGGTCACCCTCGAGCTCGGCGGCAAGAGCCCGAACGTCTTCTTCGAGAATGTCGCGGCGTCGAAGGACGCGTTCTACGACAAGGCTCTCGAGGGTTTCACGATGTTCGCGCTGAACAACGGCGAGGTCTGCACCTGCCCGTCGCGCGCACTCGTCCAGGCCTCGATCTACGACCAGTTCGTCGGCGACGCTATCGAGCGGGTGAAGGCGATCAAGGCAGGCAACCCGCTCGACACCGACACCATGATCGGCGCGCAGGCCAGCAACGACCAGCTCGAGAAGATCATGTCCTACATGGACATCGGCAAGCAGGAGGGCGCGAAGATCCTCACCGGCGGCAACCGCAGCGACCTCGGCGGAGAACTGTCGGGTGGCTACTACGTCGAGCCGACCGTCTTCGAGGGCCACAACGGCATGCGGGTCTTCCAGGAGGAGATCTTCGGCCCGGTGCTGTCGCTGACCAAGTTCGACGACGAGGCCGACGCGCTGAAGATCGCCAACGACACGCTCTACGGTCTCGGTGCCGGCGTCTGGTCGCGCGACGGCTCGCAGGCCTACCGCGCAGGCCGCGAGATCCAGGCCGGCCGGGTCTGGACGAACTGCTACCACCAGTACCCGGCCCACGCCGCGTTCGGTGGTTACAAGCAGTCCGGCGTCGGACGCGAGAACCACAAGATGATGCTCGACCACTACCAGCAGACCAAGAACCTGCTGGTGTCGTACTCGCCCGACAAACTCGGTTTCTTCTAAACCGTGAGCGACGAGAACACCGAGTCCCGGATCGGCGTCACCGACGCGGCCGCGACGTTGCTGCGCAGCCTCACCGAACGTCACGGCCCGCTGATGTTCCACCAGTCCGGCGGCTGCTGCGACGGCTCGTCGCCGATGTGCTTCCCGGACGGTGATTTCCTGATCAGCGACACCGGCGATGTGCATCTCGGCGACCTCGACGTCGGTCTGGGACGCGGTGTTCCCGTCTACATGTCGACCAGCCAGTACGAGTACTGGAAGCACACCCACATCACGATCGACGTCGTGAAGGGGCGGGGCGCCGGGTTCTCGGTGGAGGCACCGGAGGGGGTGCGCTTCCTGATCCGCTCCCGTCTGATGACCGACGCCGAACTCGAGGCGTTCGACCTGGTGTGAGCCGTCGGCTACGGTGACAGAGGATGTGACCGTAGACACAGCAAGGCGGGTGGGCCGGTTGGCCGCGAGCGCGCACGTCGAACACGACCGCTTCCTCGAATCCGGAGCGGTGCCCAGGGGCGTTCGGTCACTGGTCGCCGACTCGTGGCGGCGGTCGCAGGCAGCAGGGGTCGACGTCGACCGCGCGGACGCCGATGTCGCGCTCGCCCAGGACGAGCTGTCCGACTACCGCTCTGCGCACCCGCTGTCGCAGGTGTTCCCGCTGCTCTACGACGTGCTGGGTCGCGCGGCGCAGGAGTGCGACAGCCTGATGGCAGTCGGGGACTCCGAAGGCCGGCTGCTGTGGGTGTGCGGCCGCCCGGGGGTGCTCCGGCAGGCCGAGCGGATCAACTTCGTCGAGGGCACCTCGTGGGACGAGCGCCGCGCGGGCACCAACGCGCCCGGCACCGCGCTGCGCCTGGACGCCCCCGTGCAGATCCGCGCCGCCGAGCACTTCCGCCGCGCCGTCCAGCCGTGGAGCTGCGCCGCGGCCCCGATCCACGACCCGGTCACCCAGGCGCTGCTCGGCGTCGTCGACGTCACCGGCACCGAATCCATCGCCGGCCCGCAGACGATGGCCATGGTGCGGGCTGCGGCCCGGATGGCCGAGGCCGAGCTCGGCCGCATCCTCGCCGTCAGCGGCCGCACCGGGTTGTGGTCGCCGCCGGGCGAACGGTTGTGTCGGGTGCAGGCCCTCGGTCGTCCCGACTGTCAGGTCCAGCTCGACGGCCAGACCCTGCGCCTGAGTCCGCGGCACAGCGAGCTGCTGGTCCTGCTGGCCGCGCACCCCGAGGGACTGTCCGGCGACGAGCTGGCGGTCGAGCTCTACGCCGGCGACGTCAACACCTCCACCGTCCGGGCCGAGATGACGCGGCTGCGCGGCCTGCTGGGCGACGACGTGCTGCCCTCGCGGCCCTACCGCCTGCGGGTGACCCCCGAGTGCGACTGGCTGCAGGTCGACGCGCTGATCGATGCCGGCCGCATCGGCGAGGCCATCCGTGCGTACCAGGGCCCGCTGCTCCCGCATTCTGACGCGCCGG
This sequence comes from uncultured Jatrophihabitantaceae bacterium, assembly GCA_964657545.1. Classification (GTDB taxonomy): domain Bacteria; phylum Actinomycetota; class Actinomycetes; order Mycobacteriales; family Jatrophihabitantaceae; genus Jatrophihabitans. The sequence continues at coordinate 13,022 of CAZZVT010000002.1, read as the reverse complement.
GCGTCGTGGCCCGCCGCGAGCGTCTCGAGCGCGACCTGCGAAGCGCGGTGTTCGCGTCGAACGAGCTCGATCTGATGACGGCCTGGACGCGCGCCCGCTGGGGAGCCGACGACGTCCAGATGTGGCAGCGGCAGGCCGGCCTGCTGCCCGGCAACTCGCCGCTGCTGCCGCTCGTCCACGGCGAGGTGCGCCGGCTCAACCGAGAGCTCGGCATCTGACGATCACTCCAGCGGGAAGTCGACCCCGCGCTCGCTCTCGGGGCGCGCTCCGAAGATCCTTCGCTCGGTCTCCTCGATCGGCACGTCGTTGATGCTCGCCTCACGGCGCGCCATGTAGCCGTGCTCGTCGAACTGCCAGAGCTCGTTGCCGTAGCTGCGCCACCACCGGCCGCCCGCGTCCCGGCTCTCGTACTGGAAGCGCACCGCGATGTGATCGTCGGTGAACGACCAGAGGTTCTTGCGCAGCGCGTAGTCCAGCTCGCGGGCCCATTTGTCGATGAGCAGCGCGACGATCTGCTCGCGGCCGGTGACGAACGTGTCGCGGTTACGCCATACCGAGTCCTCGGTGTACGCCATCGCTACCCTGTGCGGATCGCGCGTGTTCCATGCGTCCTCGGCCGCCTGCACCTTCTGGGCAGCGGTCTCGCGGGTGAACGGTGGCAACGACGCTCGATCGGTCATTGTTCGAGCATCCCAGCTGGAATGGTCCGGGACGGCATCAGGAAGAATGACCTCATGGCGGTGACGAGCGCGACCCCGGTGCCGCCCGCCGACCGCCGGCGCCGGTTCACCGGCCTGCTGCCCGCCGCCATGCTGCGCCGCCGTCGTCCGCGATGGTGGGAGGAGCTTGCCATCATCGCGTTCGGGTACTGGATGTACACCCTCGGACGCAATGCGATCCCGACCCACCCCAGGATCGCCTTCCGGCACGCGCGTGCGATCGACGATCTGCAGGACCGCCTGCACATCGGGTGGGAATTGACCTTCAACCGCTTCGTCGCGTCGCACGAATGGTTGGCCCAGACCTTCGACTACTACTACTCGACGTTGCACTTCGTGCTGACCCCAGCCGCGATGGTCTGGCTGTACCTGCGCCGCGCCGACGTCTACCGCGGCGGGCGCACGGTGCTCGCGTCGATCACGCTGATCGCCCTGCTGGGCTTCTACCTCTACCCCACGGCTCCGCCCCGGTTGCTGCCCGGCTACGTCGACACCGTGATCAAGTTCCACACCTGGGGCTCGCTGGCCGACCCCAACATCGCCGAGCACTCGAACCAGTTCGCCGCCATGCCGAGCCTGCACGTCGGCTGGGCGCTGTGGGTGGGGATCGCGGTGTTCCGCACGACGCCCGCGCACGGGTGGCGCTGGCTCGGACTCGCGTACCCGATCGGGACCTGCGTCGTGATCGTCGGTACGGCCAACCACTTCGTCCTGGACGCGGTGGGCGGTGCGCTCGTCGCGGCCCTGGCCTTCGGCCTGCAATACCTGCTGTCCGGGCACGGCGCCTTCACCCCTCCCCCGGCGGCATCGCCCGTGGCAGGATCCGCAGCATGCGAGTAGACACCAGACACTCACCCGCGTTCACCGTCGCGCGCTGCGTGCTCACCGGCGGCGAAGCGGTCCGGGTCGAGGGCGGCGCCATGATCGCGCACAGTGCCGGCGTTCAGCTCGAGGCCAAGGCACAGGGCGGCGTGATGGCCGGCCTGAAACGCAGCGTCCTGGGTGGCGGCTCGTTCTTCGTCACCACCTACACCGCACCGCCACAGGGCGGGTGGGTCGACGTCGCCGGTGTGCTGCCCGGCGACACGGTGTCCGTCGACGTCGAGCCCGAGACGCCGTTCTTCCTGCGCCGTGGCAGCTGGATCGCCAACTCCGGAGGCGTGCAGATCGACACGCAGTGGGGCGGCATGGCCAACCTGTTCGGCGGGGAGGGCGGTTTCGGTTACCGCGCGTCCGGCCAGGGCCAGGCCATCGTCAGCATCTACGGTGCGGTCGACATGATGGATCTCGCCGACGGCGACATGGTCACGATCGACACCGGGCACGTCGTCGCCTACTCCCTCAACGTCCGCTTCCAGATGCGTCGCGCCGTGCAGGGCCGCTCCATCCAGTCGATGAAGTCCGGTGAGGGCTGGGTCTTCGACTTCTGGGGCCCGGGCCTGGTGCTGCTGCAGTCCCGAAATCCCGACGCGTTCGCCACCTGGGTGGGCGAGGCCGCGCCCGGCGAGCAGCCGCGTGAAGGTCTCGGCGGCATCGGCGGACTCGGCGGTGGGCTCTTCCGCTAGCGCGTCGATTCCCTCGACGGCTCAGAGCGTCAGCCCGTCGCCCGGCATCGAATGGCGGCCGAGCGACACCACTGCGGATTCGGTCGCCCGCCAGGCAGCCGGGGGCTCGACCGGGGTGTAGAAAATGGCGACGACACACACGGCCAGGGCAGCCAGCGCGGCCCAGACCGTGGTCAGCCAGCTCCGTGTAGTTCGGCCCGCCCGGACGGGGTGGGTCACGGCAGGGTGGACGATGGCGGGATAGCTCATGGCGGGCTCCGTTCGGGTCGTCGATGCGACGTCACCAACGATGCCGCGGCCATCCCTGTGCTGGCCTCAACCAGATGTCAAGCCTCGCTCAAGCCATGGTGTGCGCACGCTGCGGACAACGCCGCTGCACAGCCGGTGCCGAGGTCGCTCCTGATCCAGCACAGTCAGCTCGCGAGACGGGTGCTGTCTTCGCGGCGTTGGGCGAGCACGGCGATCGCCCAGTGCCGGTCGAGCCGCTGACCGGTGCCCGTCCAACTCGGGGCGGCTTCGACAGCGGCCAACGCAGGGGCGGCGGGGCTCAGGCGGGCCGGATCGACGTGGCGTTCGAGCACCAGACCGTCGACGCGCCGGAACACGAACGACCCGTCCGGCCCCACGCCGATGGAGAACTCCTCGCGATGATGGGCGTGGTGGTGCCAGCGACACAGCAACACCAGATTCGCCAGATCGGTGCGGCCCCCGTACAACCAGTGCCGCACATGATGAGCCTCCAACCCCGCACGCGAGTCACACCCCGGGTGAGCGCAGCTGCTGTCGCGATCCAGCAACGCCCGGAACAGCCGCGTCGACACCACCCGACGCGAACGACCGAGATCGAACATGCTGCCGTCGTCGCGGTGCAGGCTCGTCCTGACCCGGCCCTCGCACAGCAACCGCTCGATCACCGAGGTCGGAAGGCCCGGCCCGTCCGCCACCCTCCCCCGGAACTGCAGACCCGACACCGGCACCTTCGACGTCCGCGGCACCTTCGACGTCCGCGGCGCGATCGCCGGCTGCGTGCTGGTCGCCGCGCGAGCGGTCGCGACGTCCAGATGCACGATCACCGCCGCCCGCTCGTCACCCCGCAGCACCGGTAACCGCCCTGCACCGTCGAGCACCGCCAACGCGATCTCTGCGATCCGCTCCAGGGCTTGAACCCGGGTCACCCCCTCCGCCGAGCACACCGCCTCGATCGCCTTCGCCACGACCGCACCACGCTCAGGATCCAGACGAGCACCCAACTGCCACTGCGACGTCGAACCCCACCCCGACCGCACGTACTCCGGTGGCTGCTCGTTTTCCGCGGCCGAGTCCTCGACCGTCCGCAACCCGCGCACGACCGTCTCCAGCTGACCCACCGTGCCCGACTCAGCCACCTCGAGCAGATCCGCGATCGTCCGTTCCTCGCCCTGCTTCGCCACCCGCGCGATCGCCCGCACATGCGAGAACGACACCCGACCAGCCGACATCGCGGACGCCAGTTCGGGGAACCCGGCCAGCGCACGCGCCACACGCACGTGCTCCACCGCCGTGCGGTGCGACAGCCCGCAGCACTGCGTCAACCACCTCGCCGTCGACGCCAGCCCGAACCGTGCGCACCCGTCCCGGGCGTCGAACGCTGCCACCAACAACAGCCACTGACTCGTCGCCGCCGCCAGTCGACCGGCAAGCCCGACGATCCGAGACCCGAGATCCTCGACGGACAACGCCTCGACGTCGACCTCCGGATCGACCACACGTAGAACAGGAATCGACGGCGGCTCAGCCGGTGTATCAGTCATGACCCGAAACTAGAACGCGGCACCGACAGATTGCCCCGGCCGCGTTCAGCTGAACGCGGCCCGAGTTGGTTCATCGGCCGTAGAAGACGTCCTCCACGACCTTGCGCGCGCGCCGCCCGGCTCGCCGGTAGTCGTCGATCAGCTGACCCGGGTCCGAGCCCAGCGGGTAGCCCAGCACGCAGCCGACCGCAACGAGTTCGCTGCCCATCTCCGGCAGCTGGTCGCCGGGCTTGTCGCGCACGAGGGTGAGCGCATTGCGCACTCGGGTGGCGAAGCGCCATGCGGTGTCGAGCACCTCGGCCTGGTCGCCGTCGATCAGGTCGGCGCGGGCGGCGGCGGCGAGCGCGTCGAGCGTGCGGGTGGTGCGCAGCCCGGGAACCTCTGCGCCGTGGCCGAGCTGCAGCAGCTGGACCGTCCACTCGATGTCAGCCAGTCCCCCGCGCCCCAGCTTGGTGTGCGTAGTGGGGTCGGCGCCGCGGGGCAGCCGCTCGCTGTCGATACGGCCCTTCAGGCGACGGATCTCGAGCAGGTCGGCCGCAGAAACGCCGCCGGCGGGGTAGCGCACGGGATCGATCATCTCCACGAACGACCGGCCGAGCTCGACGTCGCCGGCAACGGGCCGCGCCCGCAGCAGAGCCTGCGCCTCCCACGGCGAGGACCAGCGCCCGTAGTAGCGCTCGTAGGCCGCCAAGGTGCGGACCAGCGGCCCGTTGCGCCCCTCCGGCCGCAGGTCGGCGTCGATCACGAGCGGCGGGTCGCTCGACGACGGTGCGCCGAGCAGTGACCGCAGCTCACCGGCGATGTCACGGGCGACGTTGCTGGCCAGCTCGCCGTCGGTCGCGACGTCTGTGCTGTCGATGCTGTCGTGCACGAACATGACGTCGGCGTCCGAGCCGTACCCGACCTCCGCACCGCCGAGACGCCCCATCGCGATGACCGCGAACCGGATCGGCAGCTCGTCGAGGCCGCGACGATCCAGAACGGCGCGCGTGGCGGTCTGCTGGGCCGCCTCCAACGTCGCCTCAGTCGTGACGCTGAGCGCAGCACAGACCTGGTGGACGTCCGTCACCTCGAGCAGGTCTGCGAACGCGGTGCGCAGCAGCTCCTGCCGCCGGACGGCCCGGATGGCGGTGACTGCAGCGCCCGGCGTGCCCTGCCGCTCGGCCGTCTCGCGCATGGAGGCCAGGATCTCCTTGGCCTCGCGTGGCTGCAGCAGCTCGGCCGAACCCAGCATCCGCAGCGCGTCGGGCGCCCGCCCGAGCATGCGGGTGGCGTAGCGGCTGGTGCCCAGCACCGCGGCGAGCCGCGAGACCACGGTGTCGCCGTCGCGCAGGAAGCGCAGGTACCACGGCGTCGAGCCGAGGTCGTCGGACAGCCGACGGTAGGCCAGCAGGCCGGCGTCCGCGTCGGGCACGTCGGCGAGCTCGGACAGCAGGACCGGCAGCAGGGTGCGCTGCAGGGCGGCGCGCCGGCTGAGCCCCTGCGTCAGGGACTCGATGTGCCGCAACGCACCGGCCGGGTCGTTGAAGCCCAGCGCCTCGAGCCGTCGGCCGGCCTCGGTCGGGGTCAGACGCAGCTGGTCGGACGGCACCCGCGCAACCGCCTCGAGCAGCGGACGGTAGAAGAGCTTCTCGTGCAGCCGACGGACCTCCCGGACATGCAGGTTCCACTCGGCCTCGAACACCGCCCGCGACGAGCCGCGGTGATCGGGCCGGTAACCCATCGCCCGCCCGACCCACTCGAGGGTGTCCGGGTCGTCGGGCAGGACGTGCGTACGCCGCAGCCGGCGCAGCTGCAGCCGGTGCTCGGTTGCGCGCAGGAACCGGTAGGCGTCGATCAGGCTGACGGCGTCGTCGCGGCCGACGTAGCCGCCGTTGCGCAGCGCGTCGAGGGCCGGCAGCGTCTCGGCCACGTGCAGCGTCTCGTCACCGCGGCCATGTACGAGCTGCAGCAGCTGCACCGCGAACTCGACGTCGCGCAGGCCGCCGTGACTGAGCTTGATGTCGCGGTCGGCGATGTGTCTGGGGATGTGGTCGACGACGCGTCGGCGCATGGCCCGTACGTCGGCCACGAAGTTGGGCCGCTCGGCGGCCGTCCAGATCATCGGCGCGATGACGTGCGCGTAGTCCTCGGCCAGCGCGAGGTCGCCGGCAATCGGCCGCGCCTTCAGCAGCGCCTGGAACTCCCACGTGCCGGCCCACCGCTTGTAGTACGCCTCGTGGCTGGCCAGGGTGCGGACCAGCGCGCCGTCCTTGCCCTCGGGACGCAGGTTCGCATCGATCTCCCACGCGGCGCCGCGGCAGACCCGCATCATCTCCCCCGCCATCCGCGAGGCGGTGCCCAACGCGGCTTCGGTGTCGCCGCCGCCGAGCGGTTCGGCCACGAACACGACGTCCACGTCGGAGACGTAGTTCAGCTCACGCGAGCCGGTCTTGCCCATGGCGATGACGGCCAGCCGGCAGGGCGCGACGCCGTCGGGTTGCTCGGCGAGAGCCACGGCCAGGCCGGCCTGGACGGTGTGGCCGGCAAGGTCGGCGAGCAACTCGGTGACCACCCGCAGGTCGAGGTCGCCGGACAGGTCGCGCCCGGCGATCGCCACCAGCTCGCGGCGGTACGCGTCGCGCAGCGCGTAAACAGCGTCGAGGCCGCGCAGTGCCGCGCGGGTGCCGGAGGTGCCCGTGACCGGGTCGTCGACGTCGGCGCCCACGGACTCGGCGATGCGCCGGCCGGCATCGGCGAGGTCGAAGTCGTCGAGGAGCACCTGCCAGTCGGCGGGGTGCGAGCGCAGATGGCTTGCCAGCTCGACGGACACGCCGAGCAGGGCCAACAGCCGGGCCCGGAGTTCGGGCAGGAGCTCGAGGGCCTCGCGCAGCCCGCAGCCGTCGGGTGCGGCCGCCATCTCGGCCAGCGCGTCGAGTGCGCCATCCGGGTCGGCCGTGCGCCCGAGTGCGGCCACCACGATCGCGGCGGCATCGCTCGCCGGCGCGTTCGTCTCGAGATCCCACCAGGCGAGCGGTTCGTCGACGAGGAGTTGCGCTGCGGTCGACGCCTGCGCGAAGGACAGCCGGGACAACCGGGCAGCCACCCGCGTCGGGATCTCGACCGCCGCGATCATCGGCCCGCGCCGTCGTCCGGGCGCAGGGTCGTCGGCATGGGCAGTGGGCTGCGTGCGGCGGTCTGCTCGGCCGCGAGCCCGTTCAACGCCGCGCGGATTGCCTCTTGATCGGTCACCGGCGCAGCGGTCGACACCGCCGGCCCCCGAACGGGCTGCACGGCGCCCGGATCGCGCACGACGTCGGCGAAGGAGGCGGCGAACGGCCGCCAGACCTCCTCGAGGTCGGGATGCACGTCGACGGCGCGCGCCACGACCGCGTCGAGGTCGTAGTCACCCAGCTCGCCGGCATCCTGCTCGGCCCAGGCCCGCACGACCTCGGGCGTCGTCTCGATGTGGAACTGCAGTCCCCACGCGAGCCGGCCCAGCCGGAACGCCTGGTTCTCGCACACCGGCGAGCTGGCCAGATGCACCGCCCCCGGAGGCAGCGTGGTGATCGTGTCGAAATGCCACTGGATGACGTCGGGGGTGATCGGCATCGCACGGAACAGCGGGTCGGTGGCGGCGGCCGAGCGCTTGGCGATCAGCTGGGCGCCGATCTCGGGCCCGTCCGGGTCTCGCACGATCCGCCCCCCGTGCGCCGCCGCGAGCAGCTGGCCGCCGAGGCACACGCCCAGGGTCGGGATCTCGGCGCTGACCGCTGCGCGCAGCAGTGCTCGCAACCGGGGCAGCCACGGGACGTCGACGTCGTCGGTGGCGCCCATCGGGCCGCCCATGACGACCAGCCCGGCGTACCCGTCGAGCACGTCCGGGAAGCCCGGTGCGTCGACCACCTCGAGCTCGAGCCCGGCGTCCCGCAACCACGTGCCGAGTCGGCCGACGGGGTCGCTCGGGCTCGGCTGGACGACGAGGACGGTAGGAGGCACGCCAACGAGCTTAGTGAGCATGCCGTTCGCCGATCGGACGTCCGGTCTAGCTCACCGTCAACCAGGTCGACGGGACGGTCAGCCGTGGTGACACGTCGGCGCCGGCCGCGCCGGACTTGCGCCGATCGAGCGTCAGAGGCTGGGCAGGTAGCGGCGCAGCTCGAAGGGGCTGACCTCGGCGCGGTACTCGATCCACTCCTCGCGCTTGTTGCGCAGGAAGAAGTCGAAGACGTGCTCGCCCAGCACCTCGGCGCACAGCTCGGAGTCCTCCATGACGCGCAGCGAGTCGGCGAGGTTGTGTGGCAGCTCGTCGTAACCCAGGGCGCGCCGCTCGACGTCGGACAGCGACCAGACGTCGTCCTCGGCGCCCGGCGGCAGCTCGTAACCCTCCTCGATGCCCTTCATGCCGGCCCCGAGGATGATCGCGAACGCCAGGTAGGGGTTGCAGGCGGAGTCCGGCGAGCGCAACTCGACGCGCGTCGAGCCGGCCTTGCCGGGCTTGTACCGCGGGACTCGCACGAGGGCCGAGCGGTTGGCGTGCCCCCAGCAGACAAAGGTCGGCGCCTCGACGATCGAGCCCGGTGCACCGAAGCCCCACAGTCGTTTGTAGGAGTTCACCCACTGGTTGGTGACGGCGGTGATCTCGCGCGCGTGCACGAGCAGTCCGGCGATGAACGCCCGCGCCGTCTTGGACAGGTTGAGCGGGTCGGTGGGGTCGTGGAAGGCGTTCTGGTCGCCCTCGAACAGCGACAGGTGGGTGTGCATGCCGCTGCCCGGCTGGTGCCGGAACGGCTTGGGCATGAAGGTGGCGTGCGCGCCGTGGGCGATCGCGACCTCCTTGATCACGTGCCGGAAGGTCATCAGGTTGTCGGCCATCGACAGCGCATCGGCGTAACGCAGGTCGATCTCCTGCTGGCCCGGCGCGACCTCGTGGTGGCTGAACTCGACCGAGATCCCCAGCCCCTCGAGGGCGCCGACGGCTGCGCGCCGGAAGTCGTGCGCGACGTCGTGGTTCGACATGTCGAAGTAGCCGCCGTTGTCGATCGGCAGCGGCTCCGTACCGTCGGACGGGCGGTTCTTGAGCAGGAAGAACTCGATCTCGGGGTGCGTGTAGAAGGTGAAGCCGCGCTCGGCCGCCTTCGACAGCGCGCGGCGCAGCACGTAGCGGGGGTCGGCCCAGGACGGTGAGCCGTCGGGCATCTGGATGTCGCAGAACATCCGCGCGGAGTCCGGCGTGCTGCCGTCGCTCTCGGGCAGGATCTGGAACGTCGCCGGATCGGGTCGGGCCAGCATGTCGCTCTCGCTGGCGCGGCTGAATCCCTCGATGGCCGAGCCGTCGAAGCCGATGCCCTCCTCGAACGCTCCGTCGAGCTCGGCCGGTGCCACGGCCACCGACTTCAGCGTGCCCAGCACATCGGTGAACCAGAGCCGCACGAAGCGGATGTTGCGCTCCTCGATGGTGCGCAGCACGAACTCTTGTTGGCGGTCCACAATGCTCCACTCTCGCGCCCCGGCGTTACCGGGACATTACGCTTTCGGCGTCAGCTCGCGACCGCGCCGCTGGTCCAGGTGGACCACGGGACGCTCCAGTCGCCACCCTGCCAGACCTTGATCTTGGGGCCGCCGGAGTGCACAACCTGCACGACGTCACCGACGCGGGCCTGGTTGTAGAACCACTTGGCGTTCTTGAGATTCAGGTTCAGGCAGCCGTGCGAGACGTTGCGGTGACCCTGCTCGGACACCGTCGAGTTGAGCTGGTGCAGGTAGATGCCGTCGGTGCTGATCTTGGTCGCCCAGTAGACGTTCTCGGCAGCGTAACCGTACGGCGAGCTGGCCGGCAGACCGTAGCTGTCGGACGACATCCGGGCCGGGTTCTCGTGGTTGATGACGGTGTAGATGCCGGGCATCGTCCACAGCGAGATCTCGCCGTTCTTGCCCTGGACGTAGCCGCCCTGACCCATCGACGTCGGCATGGTTCGCACCAGCTTGTCGTTGACGTAGACCTTCACCTGGTGGGTCTTGGCGTTCGCCACCGAGTAGTGCTTGGCACCGATGACGAAGTGGGTGCTGACGTCGGACTGGCCGTACAGCCCGCCGCCGAGGTTCTTGCCGTACACCTTCGCCGCGACGGTGACCGCGGTTCCGGGCGCGTAGTAGGTCTTCGGGCGCCAGTGCGCGGTGTGCTGGTCGGTCCAGTACCAGGCGCCGGTGACCTTCGGGGTGGTCGTGACCTGCAGGGCCCTGGTAGCGGCCGCCTTGTCGGGGATGTCCTCGTCGAAGTTGGCCACGACGACCATCCCGACGCCGTAGGTGGCACCCGCGTCGAGTGCGCTGCCGTAGACGGTGTTCAGGTAGGGCTGCGTCAGGTTGTCGGGTGACACGGTCTTGATCTTCTGGGTCTTCGTGGCCGTGCGACCGGCGGCGTCCTTGCTCACGGCGGTGAGCGTGTAGGTCTTGGCGTAGCCGAGGTCCTCGCTGGTCGCCCACGAGGTCGCGCCGGCGCCCAGCAGGCCCTTGACGGACTTTCCGGCCGCGTTGCGCACCGTGACCGAGCTCAGCGTGCCGTGCTCGACCTGAACCTTGATCGGGTCGGCCGGATCGGCCTTCGTCAGGCCTCCCGTGGCCGCGACGGTGACGACAGCCGCGGGGGCCGTGGCGGACGTCGACGACGGGGTGCTGGAGCCGGCGACGGACGCGCTGCCGGTGGTGCCGACCGACTGCGTCGCGCCCGTCCTGTTGTTGTCGCCGGAGGTGCACGCCGAGAGGGTCAGCAGGGCGACGAGCGCCAGACCGATCGCGGTCGCGCCACGCTCACCAGTACTGCCGACTCGATGCATCCGATTCCTCCGTGCGCGCTGAACTGTGCCGAACCCAACCGTTCTGCAGTGTCTCTCATTCTCACCCAGGTTCGGCCGTGCGCCACACTGGAGCAGTGATCGCGCTGCGCCTCGCCCTGGCCCAGGTCAACTACACCGTGGGGGATCTGGCCGGCAACGCCGAGACCGTCGTCACCCGCACCGCCGAGGCCGCAGGCGCTGGGGCGCACGTCGTGCTCTTCCCCGAGATGATGCTCACCGGTTACCCGGTCGAGGACCTCGTGCTCCGCCCCGGTTTCCGAGCCGCATCACGCGCCGCGGTCGACGAGCTGGCCACGACGCTGGCCGACGCCGGGCTCGGCGACACGGCTGTGGTGGTCGGCTACGTCGACGACGACGGCGTCCCGCGCAACGCGTCGGCCTTCCTGCTCGGGGGTCGGGTCGTCGCCCGCTACTACAAACACCACCTGCCCAACTACGGCGTCTTCGACGAGCGCCGCTACTTCGTCCCGGGCACGTCGTTGACGGTGGTTCGGCATCTCGGTGTCGACATCGCCCTGACGATCTGCGAGGACGTCTGGCAGGACGGCGGACCGTTCACGGTGGCCGGGCGGGCCGGGGTCGGCCTGGTGCTGAACATCAACTCCTCGCCGTACGAGCGCAACAAGGACGACATCCGGCTCCCGCTGCTGCAACGGCGAGCGGCCGAGGCCGGCGCTCCGATCGCCTACGTCAATTCGGTGGCCGGGCAGGACGAGCTCGTGTTCGACGGCGACTCGATGGTCGTGGCCGTGGACGGCACGCTGATCACCCGCGTCCAGCAGTTCGTCGAGGGTGTCTTCGTGGTCGACGTGCCCGTGGTCGAAGCAACCGAGTCCCCCACCGAGGTGGTGGGCGAATCCCTGACGGTCACCCGCGTCGCGACGTCGGCCCTGCCCGCGCCCGCGCAGGAGGCCGAGCCGGCCGCGGTGGCCCCGAGACTGTCAGACGAGGCCGAGGTCTGGAACGCGCTCGTCGTGGGGCTGCGCGACTACGTCCGCAAGAACGGGTTCAGCTCGGTGGTGCTGGGCGTGTCGGGCGGCATCGACTCGGCGGTCGTGGCCGCCCTCGCCGCCGACGCGATCGGTGGCCAGAACGTGCACGGCGTCTCGATGCCGAGCGCCTACTCGACCGAGCACTCCAAGAGCGACGCCGAGGACCTCATCGCCCGGCTCGGCGCACATTTCCGCTCCGTGCCGATGAAGACGGTGATCGACGACTTCGTCGCGCTGCTGCAGCTGACGGGTGTCGCCGAGGAGAACGTCCAGGCGCGGGTCCGTGGCACCACGCTCATGGCGCTGTCGAACACCGAGGGTCACCTGGTGCTGGCCACCGGCAACAAGAGCGAGCTGGCGGTCGGGTACGCGACGATCTACGACGCTGGTTCCATCGGTGGTTTCTCGCCCTTGAAGGACGTGCCCAAGACGTTGGTGTGGGCGCTGGCCCGCTGGCGAAACACCCACGCCGAGGAGTCCGGCGCCACCGCGCCGATCCCACCCAACTCGATCACCAAGCCGCCGTCGGCCGAGTTGCGCCCGGACCAGCTCGACAGCGACTCGCTGCCCGACTACGAGGTGCTCGACGGGATCCTGGCCCGCTACGTCGACGGCGACCAGGGCGTCGGGGAGATCATCGCCGACGGGTTCGACGCCGACCTCGTGCGAAGGATCGCACGGATGGTCGACACCGCCGAGTGGAAACGACGCCAGTACCCGCCGGGGACCAAGATCAGCTACAAGGCGTTCGGACGCGACCGGCGGCTGCCGATCACGAACCGGTGGCGCGAGAACGGATGACGTGATGCTCGTCGCCGGCACAAGACTTACCGGCCGGTAGGTTGCATCATTGTTACGTCCGCATGACAAGCCCGGGGACCGCATCGTCGGCCTCGAGGATCGAAATGAGACACACCATGGCTGAGACGGCCCTCTACGGCGGCATCACCTCCCGGCGGATCACCATCCGCGACCTCCAGCTGGCCAAGCAGCGCGGTGAGCGCTGGCCCATGCTGACCGCGTACGACTACTCCACCGCCCGGGTGTTCGACGAGGCCGGCATCCCCGTGCTGCTCGTCGGTGACTCGGCGGCCAACGTCGTCTACGGCTACGACACCAC
>CAZZVT010000001.1:62025-65125 GCA_964657545.1 uncultured Jatrophihabitantaceae bacterium | reverse complement strand
CGGCGGCGGCTGGTTCGGCGGCGGCGGTGGAAAGTGCGAGTACGGCACAGGCACCGACCCGGGCACGCAGAACGGCGACGGAGGTGGCGGTTCCAGCTACATCGCGGCTGCAGCGGTGACCGCGGGCAGCACCACTGCCGGCGGCAACAGCGCCTACGGCAACCCCGGCACCGCGGGCGCCGCAGCGAACACCGCAGACCCGCAGTACGTCGCCGGGGTGGGCAAGGGCGGCACGACCACGGTGGCCGGGGGTGGCACGGGCGGCAACGGCCTGGTGGTCATCGAGTGGAGCGTCGGCTACACGATCACCAAGTCGGCCTCGCCCGCCTCGGTGGCCCCGGGCGGCAAGGAGATCTACACGCTCGCCGTCACCAACGTCGGGCAGAACGCGTTCACCACGGCTTCGCCCGCCGGGTTCACCGACAACCTGTCCGGCGTGCTCAACAGCGCGACGTACAACAACGACGCGGCGAGTAGCGTGTCCGGCTGGACGTTCAACGCCGACGCCACCAGTCTGACGGGTTCGGGCCCGCTGGCGATCGGCGCGACGGCCACGATCACCTACTCGGTGACGGTGAATCAGTCGGCGACGAGCGCCAACACCCTGGTGAACACGGTCGCGCCGGCGTCCTCGGTGGGCAGCTGCGGCTCGAACTGTTCGACCAGCACCCCGCTGATCACGCCGCAGACCTCCTGCCCGGCGCCCATCAACATCCAGAACGGCAGCTTCGAGACCCCGCCGATCACCACCGGCACGTACGGTTACATCAACCAGACGGATCCCCGCATCGTCTGGAAGACGACGGCGTCCGACGGAAAGATCGAGCTCTGGCGGCCGAACGCCGCCGGCGGCGGCAGCTTCAACAACAACGGCGCACCCATCTTCGCCGAGGACGGCGCCCAGTTCGCGGAGCTCAACGCCACGCAGATCGGCGCGCTGTACCAGGACATCGCGACGACGCCGGGGCAGGTGATGCACTGGTCGATCTGGCACCGCGGGCGCACCGTGGCCAACTTCTCCGGCATCGACACGATGCAGGTGCAGATCGGCGTTCCCGGTGGCACGATCGTGCCGCAGAACCCCGACGGCCAGACCTCGGCCAACATCACCGACGGGCCGACCAAATGGGGGCACTACACCGGCACCTACACCGTGCCGGCCGGGCAGACCACCACCCGGTTCCAGTTCGCAGCGATCTCCAGCTCGTCGGGCAACAACGGCACCGGCAACTTCCTCGACAACATCGTGTTCTCGAACAGCCCGTGCTTCATCACGACCAAGGCCGTGTCGAACCAGACCGCATCGAGCGGCAACCTCACCCAGCCCGGTGACACGCTGCAGTACTCGGTCGCCGTCAAGAACGGCGGCGGCGGGGCGTCGGCGAACTCGGTCGTCTCGGACGCCGTGCCCGCGAACACCACCTACGTGCCCGGCTCGCTGACCGTGGACGGCGGTGCGCTGACCGACGCCACCGGCGACGACACGGGAACATACAACGCGGGCACCAAGACGGTCACCGTCAACCTGGGGACCGATGCAAGCGCCACCGGTGGCGGAGCCCTGGCCGCAGGCGCGACGTCCACCATCACCTTCCAGGCGAAGGTCAACGCCGACGTCGCAGCCGGCACCTCGATCCCGAACAGCGCCAACACGAGCTACACGTGGCCCCCGTCGACGGCATCCGTCTCCGGCGTGTCGAACACGGTGACCAACACGGTCAGCACCTCCGGGATCACGCTGGCCAAGTCGGTGGGCAGCACGACCGACGTCAACGGCAACGGTCGACTCGACGTCGGTGACAAGATCAACTACAACTTCCTGGTCACGAACACCGGTTCCGTCGCGCTGACCGGCGTCGCGGTCAACGACAACACAGCCGGCACGGTGACCTGTCCGAACGGCACGCTCGCGGCCGGGGCGAACGAGACCTGCACCGCGTCCTACACCGTCACCACCGCAGACGGCACCGCCGGTAGCGTGGTGAACACGGCCACGGCATCGGGCACGCCGCCCTCCGGTGCCACGAGGATCACCTCGGCATCCTCCAGCGTTACGACCCCGATCGTGGCGGCCGGTATCTCGATCACCAAGACGCCCTCGGCGAACACCGTGTCCGCGGTCGGTGATGTCACGTCGTACACGCTGAAGGTCACCAACACCGGCTCGGTCACGCTGACCGGCGTCTCGGCCTCGGACGTCCTGGCGGCACCTGCCGGCACCCCGTCGTCCAACACGTGTATCGCCCAACCGGCGACCCTGGCCGCCGGCGCCTCCTTCTCCTGCGTCGTCACGTACGCCACGACCCAGGCCGACCTGGACAAGGGCAGCATCCGCGACACCGCCAGCGTCGTGGGCACCCCGCCCGCGGGTTCAGCGGTCACCGACTCGGCCGGCGCGACGGTGCAGGCCACCCAGAACCCCGCGTTGACGCTGGTCAAGACGGCCTCGCCGACCACGATCTCCGGTAGCGGCAAGCCGATCGCCTACTCCTTCCTGGTGACCAACACCGGCAACGTGACCGTCAACGGCATCACCATCGCCGACACGTTCACCGCGCCGGCGGGACCGTCGCCGGCCACCAACTGCCCGGCAACCAGCCTTGCCCCGGGCGCGAGCACGACCTGCACGGCTACTTACACCTCCTCGCAGGCCGACGTCGACCAGGGCTCGATCGTCAACAGCGCGATCGCGACCGGTCAGTCGCCGGCCGGCACCTCGGTGTCGTCGGCGCCGTCGACGGCCACCGTGACGGCGACCGCCGGACCATCGCTGTCGGTCACCAAGACGCCGTCCACCACGACGGTGTCGACGGTCGGGCAGAACACCTCGTACACGATCACGGTGAAGAACACCGGCAACGTCACGGTCAAGAACATCACCACGACGGACGCGTTCACCGCACCCGCCGGTCCCAACCCGGCGACCACGTGCTCACAGACGCAGCCGGTGACGCTCGCGGTCAACGCCTCGTACACATGCACGGTGAACTACCCGACGACCCAGGCCGACCTGGACAACGGCATCGTCCGCGACACCGCGACGGCCACCGGACAGTCCCCGGCGGGCGCGACGGTCACCGCCACGGGCAGTGCGACGGTC
>CAZZVT010000001.1:43666-62015 GCA_964657545.1 uncultured Jatrophihabitantaceae bacterium | reverse complement strand
CAATCTCCCGCATTGACGGTCGTGAAGTCGGCCAACCCGACCACGGTCACCGCGGTCGGGCAGGCGGTCGCCTACAGCTTCCTGGTCACCAACACCGGCAACGTGTCCCTCACCGGAGTCGGCGTC
The DNA here is from genome assembly GCA_964657545.1 of uncultured Jatrophihabitantaceae bacterium. Classification (GTDB taxonomy): domain Bacteria; phylum Actinomycetota; class Actinomycetes; order Mycobacteriales; family Jatrophihabitantaceae; genus Jatrophihabitans. The sequence continues at coordinate 61,889 of CAZZVT010000001.1, read as the reverse complement.
GCCGACACCCTGACCGCGCCCGCTGCACCGACGCCGACCGTCAACTGCCCGTCCACTGCGCTCGCCCCCGGCGCGTCCACGACCTGCACCGCGACGTACACCTCGACCCTCGCCGACCTGGACAACGGCTCGATCTCGAACTCGGCGATAGCGACGGCCAAGAGCCCGGCGGGCACCACGGCGACCTCGGCACCGTCGACGGCCACGGTCAGCGCCAGTCAGACTCCCGGCCTGACCTTGACCAAGACCGCCAACCCGACCTCGGTGACCGGTGCCGGCCAGAACGTGACCTACACCTTCGGCGTCACCAACAGCGGAAACGTCACGGCCAGCAACATCTCGATCGTCGATACGTTCACCACCCCGGCCGGCCCTGTACCGGCCATCACCTGCGCAGCCACGACCCTGGTCCCCGGCGCGAGCACAACCTGTACCTCCGCCGCGTACACGGTCACCCGGGCCGACGCCGACGCCGGTTCGGTCAAGAACAGTGCGGTCGCCACCGCGAAGTCGCCGTCCGGCGGCGCCATCGCCTCGAACACCGCGACGGCCACGGTGACGGTGCCCAAGACCGCCACGCTGACCCTGACCAAGAGTGCCCAGCGGCCGACGGTCACGTCCGCAGGTCAGATCGTGAACTACAACTTCGCCATCGCGAACACCGGCAACGTGACGGTCACGGCGCTCTCGATCGACGACACCTTCACCGCTCCCGCCGGTCCGGTCCCGACCGTCACGTGCTCCGCGAGCTCGCTCGCTGCCGGTGCCAGCACCTCCTGCACCGCGGCGTACACGGTGACGCAGGCCGACGTGGACGCCGGTTCAATCGCGAACACCGCCACCGTCAGCGGCAAGGACCCTGCCGGGATCACCGTGACCTCTCCGGCCTCGACCGCGTCGGTGAGCGTCAACCAGGGTGCGGCCCTGTCGGTCACCAAGACCGCCTCGCCGACCACGGTCACCACGGCCGGCCAGACCGTCAACTACAGCGTCGCCGTCACCAACACCGGCAACGTCACGGTGTCGGCGATCACGATCAATGACACGTTCACCGCGCCGGCCGGCCCGGTGCCGACCTTCACCTGCCCGTCGACGACGCTGGCACCCAACGCAACCACCACCTGCACAGCCTCGTACACGGTGCTCCAGACCGACGTGGACGCAGGGTCGATAAAGAACTCGGCAACCGCCTCGGGCAGGACCCCGACCAACGCCTCGGTCACCTCGCCGGCATCGACGGCAACCGTGAACGTGACGCAGACCCCCAAGCTCACGCTGGTCAAGTCGGCCTCGCCCTCGAACGTCTTGGCGGCCGGGCAGTCGGTGACGTACAGCTTCCTGGTCACCAACACCGGCAACGTGACGGCCACGAACCTGACCATTGCCGATACGCTCACTGCGCCGGCCGCGCCGGTGCCGACCATCACCTGTCCGGCAACGACGCTCGCACCCGGCGCGAGCACCACCTGCACCGGCACCTACGCCGTCACGCAGGCCGACATCACCAACGGGTCGATCAACAACTCGGCCGTCGCCAACGCCACCGGTCCCGGCGGAGCGACCATCACGTCACCGGCCTCGACGGCCACCGTGTCGGCGAGCCAACAGCCGGCGCTGACGCTTGCGAAGACCGCCAGCCCGACTACGGTGACGGCGGCCGGCCAGAACATCACCTACAGCTTCCTCGTCACCAACAGCGGCAACCTCGGGGTCACCGGGTTGAGCATCGCGGACACGTTCACGGCGCCGGCCGGCCCGGCACTGGCCATCAGCTGCCCGACGACGACTTCCCTGGCCCCGGGCGCGAGCACGACCTGTACCGGCACCTACAAGGCGACGACGGACGACATCAACGCCGGCACCATCGTCAACTCGGCGACCGCCTCGGCCGTCGCCTCGAACCAGGCAACAGTGACCTCGAGCGCGTCGACCGCCTCGGTCACCGCCACCCAGACGCCGGGCCTGACGGTTGTCAAGACCGCCGACCCGACGCAGGTGACGGCGGCCGGCCAGACCGTCGCGTACAGCTTCGCGGTCACGAACTCCGGCAACGTCGCGGTGACCAACATCAACGTGGCCGACACGTTCACGACACCGGCCGGCCCGGTGCCGACGATCAGCTGCCCGAGCACCACCCTGGCCGCCGGTGCGACCCAGACCTGTACGGCAGCGCCGTACACGGTGAAGCAGGCCGACATCGACGCCGGCTCGATCAAGAACTCGGCGGTGGTGACGGGCAAGGACCCCAAGGGCAACACCGTGACGTCGCCGGCCTCGAACGCGACCGTGACCGTGACGCAGAACCCGCTCATCACCCTGACGAAGTCGGCATCACCGACGACGGTCACGGCCGCGGGCCAGACCGTCACCTACTTCTTCGCGATCACGAACGGCGGCAACGTCACCGTCAACGCGCTGTCGGTCGCGGACACGTTCGCACCTCCGGCGGGGCCTGCGGTGCCGGCCACCTGCACGGCGACCTCCGTCGCACCCGGCGCGACCGTCAACTGTTCCGCGCCGTACACCGTGACCCAGGCCGACGCCAACGCCGGCACCATCAACAACTCGGCGACGGTCTCGGGCAGCGATCCGACCGGCAAGATCACCACCAGCAACCCCTCTACCGCGTCAGTCGCGGTCACCCGCACACCCGCTCTGACCCTGACCGAGACCGCAGCTCCCACCACGGTCACCGCCGTGGGCCAGGCCGTCACCTACAGCTACACCGTGAAGAACACCGGCAACGTGTCGGTGACGGGCGTGGGTGTGCTCGACACCGAAACCCGCCCGGGCAGCACCTCGCCGACGGTCACCTGCCAGGCAGCGACGCTGGTACCCGGTGCCTCGACCACCTGCACGGCGTCGTACACGACCGTCCAGGCCGATCTCGACAAGGGCACGATCGTCGACACCGCGGTGGCGACCGCCAAGGACCCGTCGACCGCAACCGTCACGTCGAACACCACCGGGACGACCGTCGCGGCCACCGGCACGTCGCAGCTGACGGCGGTCAAGTCCGCATCGCCGACCAGCGTGACCACGGCGAACTCCACGGTGGCCTACAGCGTCAAGGTCACCAACACCGGATCGCTCTCGGTCAGCAACATCCGGATCAACGACACGTTCACCGCCCCGGCCGCCCCGGTACCGACCTTCAGCTGCCCGGCGACCCCGAACCCGCTCCTCCCCGGCGCATCGATCACCTGTACGGCCAGCTACACGGTCCTGCAGGCCGACATCGACAAGGGTTCGATCGTGAACTCGGCAACCGCGTCCGGTACGGACGCGTACAACAAGACAGTCACCTCGGCGGCGTCGACGGCCACCGTCTCGGCGGCCCCGGCACCGAGCCTGACTCTCACCAAGACCGCGACGCCGGCCACAGTGGCCACGGCGGGCGGCACGATCAGCTACGCGTTCCTGGTGAAGAACACCGGTAACGTCACGGTCAGCAACATCGCCGTTACCGACACGCTGGCCGCCCCGGCCGGCCCGGCTCCGACCGTCTCGTGTCCGACCACACCGCTCGCACCCACCGCGTCCTTCACCTGCACCGCGTCGTACACGGTTCTGCAGGCCGACGTCGACAACGGTTCGATCAGCAACTCCGCGAAGGTCGTGGGAAAGACCCCGGCCGGTGCCACCACGACGTCGAACACCTCGACGGCCACCGTGACAGCCAGCCCGTCCGCGGCATTGACCCTCGTCAAGACCGCCTCCCCGACGACGATCACCACGGTCGGCCAGCAGGTGAGCTACAGCTTCAAGGCCACGAACTCCGGCAACGTCACCCTCAACTCACTGAGCATTGCCGACACCTTCACCAGCCCGGCCGGTCCGGTGCCGGCCATCACCTGCCCGGCCACGACGCTGGCGCCGAACGTCTCGACGACCTGTACGGGCACCTACTCCGCCACTCAGGCCGACCTCGACCAGGGCTCGATCGTCAACTCGGCGACAGCGAGCGCCAAGACCCTGTCCGGCACGGTCGTGCCCTCGAACGCGTCCACGGCCACGGTCACCGTGACCCAGAGCCCGAAGCTGACGGTGCAGAAGTCCGCGTCGCCGACCAGCGTGTCAGCGGTCGGTACCGTCGTGACCTACTCGATCGTGGTGCGCAACGCCGGCAACGTCACGGTCACGGGCATCAACGTCCTCGACACCATGGGCGCACCGGCCGGCCCGTCGCCGAGCGTCAACTGCCCCTCGCTGAGCCTGGCGCCCGGCGCCAGCACCACGTGCACGGCCAGCTACACCGTGACCCAGGCCGACCTCACCAACGGCGAGATCGGCAACACGGCGTCGGCCACGGGTACCGCCCCGGGCAACACGACGGTGACCGCCGCGCCGTCGACCGCCACCGTCGCCGTGGTCCAGTCCCCGCAGCTGAGCCTCACCAAGACAGTCAGCCCGACCGTCATCACCACCCGTGGCCAGACGCTGACGTACTCCTTCGGCGTCACCAACGCCGGCAACGTGCCGCTGACCGGCCTGGCCATCGTCGACACGTTCACTGCCCCTGCTGCGCCGGCGCTGGGCCCGATCAGCTGCGCGGCGACGTCGCTGGCCGCGAGCGGCAGCGCGGGTGCCACCACGACCTGTTCCGCGTCCTACACCGTTACCCAGGCCGACCTCGACAAGGGCTCGGTGGTGAATTCTGCCGTCGCCACGGCGAAGGACCCGAACAACAAAGCGGTCACGTCGCCGGCGTCGGTGGCCACCGCGACGGTGACGGCGCAGCCGAAGCTGACGGTCACCAAGTCGGCCAGCCCGGCGACGGTGAGCGCGGCCGGGCAGAACGTCACGTACTCGATCGTGGCCTCCAACACCGGTAACGTGACGCTCTCCGGCCTCACCATCGCCGACTCCTTCACCGCCCCGGCCGGCCCGGCGGTCTCGGTGAGCTGCCCGGCCACCACGCTCGCGCCGGCCACGGCGACCACCTGTACCGCCACCTACCCGGTGACGCAGCCCGACGTGAACGCCGGCTCCATCACGAACTCGGCTACGGGTACCGCGCAGGACCCGTCGGGCACCGTCGTGACGTCCGCCGTGTCGTCTGCGACGGTGGGCGTTGCGCAGGCGCCCGCCCTGACCCTGACCGAGACCGCGTCCCCGACCACGGTCACGGCCGCGGGTCAGACCGTCAGCTACACCTTCGGCGTCAAGAACACCGGCAACACCACCGTAACCGGCGTGAAGATCAACGAGTCGTTCACCCCGCCCGGCGGCCCGACCCCGACGATCACCTGCCAGTCCACGACGCTCGCGCCCGGCTCGTCGACGACGTGCACCTCGACCTACACCGCGACCCAGGCCGACGTCGACAAGGGCAGCATCGTCGACAGCACCACGGCCACCGGTCTCGACCCGAAGTCGGGCGCTGTCACCTCCAACACCACCACGACGACGGTCACCGTGCCGGCTGCCGGAAAGTTGACGCTGGTCAAGTCGGCCAGCCCGACCTCGGTCTCGACCAAGGGCGACAAGGTGACGTACTCCTTCCTCGCCACGAACACCGGCAACGTGACGTTGACCGGTATCGCCGTCACGGACACGATGACGAGCCCGGCGGGACCGTCGCCCGCGGTCAGCTGCCCCAACCCGACCCTGCTGCCCGGTTCTGCCGAGACCTGTACCGCGACGTACACCACGAACCAGGCCGACATCGATGCCGGCGTCATCAACAACTCAGCCACCGTCGCAGGCGCGACCCCGGCCGGCGCGGCCGTCACCTCGGCCGCCTCGACAGCCACGGTGAGCGTCAACCAGGGCCCGGCCCTGACGCTCGTCAAATCGGCGTCGCCGGCGACGATCACGGGCGTCGGCCAGACCGTCACCTACTCCTTCCAGGTGACCAACTCCGGCAACCAGACCATCAGTGGCATCTCGATCACGGACACCTTCACCGCGCCGGCCGGCCCGGTGCCGGCCGTCACCTGCCCGACGGCGCCGCTCGCGCCCGGCGCCACGACGACGTGCACCGCGACCTACTCGGCCACCCAGGCCGATGTCGACAACGGCTCCATCAAGAACACCGCCGTTGCCCTCGGCACTGCCCCGGGCAACGTCGCGGTCACCTCGGCCGCGTCGCAGGCCAGCGTGGCCGTCACGCAGACGCCGTCCTTGACCGTCGTCAAGTCGGCCACCGCACCGACCGGCGCCGGGGTCGGCTCGTCGATCCAGTTCGGGTTCGCGGTCACGAACACCGGCAACGTGACGCTGTCCCTGCTCTCGATCCAGGACACGCTCGCGGCTCCGGCCGGGCCGGCCGTCGCGGTCGACTGCCCGGCGCGCACGATCGCGCCGCAGACGACCGCCGCCTGCACGGCGACGTACACGGTCACGCAGTCCGACCTCGACTCGGGCAGTGTGTCCAACACGGCCACCGCCTCTGCGACGACGCCGGGTGGCACGTCGGTGACCTCCGCCGGTTCGGGCGCGTCGGTCTCGTTGACCCGCAACCCGGGCCTGACGATCACCACCACACCCACCCCGACCTCGGTCAACGCCGTCGGCCAGACGGTGAGCTACACGTTCACGGTCACGAACTCCGGCAACACCCGGGTCGGCGGAATCGCCGTGACCGACGCGTTCGTCGCCCCGGCCGGACCGGGCAGTGCCATCACCTGCGGGGCGACCTCGCTGGCCCCGGGTGCCTCGACGACCTGCACGCAGACCTACATCACCACGCAGGCCGACCTCGATGCCGGCACGATCAAGACCACTCCGACGGTCAGGGGTGTCGGGCCGGGTGGTACCGGCCCGGTCAACGCCGTCGGCGTCCAGAACTCCGTGCCCGTCTCCGTGACGCCTCTGCTGACCCTGACCAAGACGGCCAGCCCGCTGCGTTTGAACAACAAGGGTGACCTCGTCACCTACACCTTCGCGGTCAGCAACGGCGGCAACGTGACGCTCAACGGGCTCACGATCGCCGACACCTTCACGGCTCCCGCCGGTCCGGGTAGCGCGATCACCTGCACCGCGACGTCGCTCGCCCCTGGTGCCTCGACGACCTGTACATCGACGTACGCCGCGACCCAGGACGACGTGACCGCGGGCAAGATCGCCAACACCGCGACCGCATCGGCCACCACGCCCCTGGCGGCGATCGTCACCTCCGCGCCGTCCTCGGCGTCGGTGAACATCACCCAGGCCTCGGCCCTGCAGCTCACGAACACGCCCAACCCGACGACGGTGAGCACCGTCGGCCAGACCGTGACCTACACCCTGACCGTCACGAACACCGGCAATCTGACCGTGAGCAACGTCGCGGTGGCGAATCCGTTGACCGCTCCGGCAGGCCGCGGGACGACCCCGTCGTGCCCCGACGGTGTTCTGGTGCCCGGCGCGTCGGTGAACTGCACGGCGTCCTACGTCGTCACGCAGGCAGACCTCGACAACGGCAAGATCCTCGACACACCGGTCGCCACCGCGACGGACGCCCTGAACGCCACCGTGACGTCGAACCAGGCGCCGGGCACCGTGACCGTCACCCGCGCCGCCGCACTGGTGCTGACCAAGACCGCCTCGGTCACCAGTGTCACGGCGGCAGGCCAGCCGATCACGTACTCCTTCCTCGTGCAGAACACCGGCAACCAGACCGTCACCGGCCTGGCGGTCACCGACACGTTCGCCGCGCCGGCCGGCCCGGGCTCGGCCGTCGCCTGCCCCGCGTCCGTCGACCCGGGCACATCGGTGATCTGTACCTCGACGTACACGACCATGCAGCCCGACATCGACCACGGCTCGGTGGCCAACACCGCGGTCGCGAGTGGCGTCGACGGTGGCGGCAACGCCGTCGCGTCGAACACGTCGAGTGTCACGGTGCCGGCCATCCAGAACTTCGACGTCTACTCGACGCAGACGACGAACGTCTCCACCGTCTCCAAGGCCGGCGACACGGTCGTGTTCAGCTTCAACATCTTCAACAACGGCAACGTGACCCTGACGGGCGGACAGGCCGTCGACAAGCTCGACGCGCCGGCCGGGCCCGCCCTGGCCATCAGCTGCCCGACCACCGTCTCCGCACCGGGCACGACCGTCACCTGCACCGCCACGTACACCGTCACGCAGGCAGACATCGACGCCGGCAAGATCACCAGCACCGCGGTGTTCTCCGGCACGCTTCCCAACGGCACGCGTTCGACCTCGCCGTCGATCGTCGCAACCGTCGGCGTCGTCGACGCCCCGAAGCTGACGATCGCCAAGAGCGCGTCGCCCGCGACGGTGTCGAACGTCGGGCAGACCGTGAGCTACCGCTTCGACGTCACCAACAGCGGCAACCTGACGGTGAACAACCTGACGGTCGACGATGCGTTCTCCGGTCCCGCGGGCCCGACGCCGACGGTGACGTGCGGCACGACCACGCTCGCCCCGGGTGGCGCGGCGACCTGCACCGCCTCGTACTCGACGACCCAGGGCGACCTCGACTTCGGCTCGATCAACAACAGCGCCACCGCGTCCGGCGCCACCGCGCGCGGCACGGTGACATCCCCGGCCTCCACGGCCACGGTCACGGCGTCCGCCGCGGCCGCCCTGACGCTCGTCAAGTCGGCCAGCCCGACCGTCGTGACGAGCGCCGGGCAGAAGATCACCTACAGCTTCCTGGTCACCAACACCGGCAACGTCAGCGTCCGAGGCCTGGCCATCGCAGACACGTTCACCGCCCCCGCGGCGCCACCTCTGGGCCCGATCAGCTGCCAGAGCACCGCTCTCATGCCGGGTGCGTCGACGACCTGCTCAGCCGTGTACTCGGCGACCCAGAATGACGTCGACCACGGTTCGATCGCCAACTCGGCGACCGCCTCGGGCCTGTTCGGGTCCGGCGCCGGAACGGCCGTCACCTCACCGGCCTCGACGGCCACGGTGTCGACCACCCAGACCCCGGGCGTGACGCTCGGGGAGGTCGTGACCCCGTCGCCGATCACCACCGCCGGCACCGTGGTCAGCTACGCCTACACCGTCACGAACTCCGGCAACACGACCCTGACCGGTCTCGGGGTGACCAGCACCTACATCGCGCCGGCAGCCACGACGACCCTGCCGGTCATCACCTGCAACGCCAACTCGCTGCAACCCGGCGAGACGACCACCTGCTCGGCCTCGTACACGACGACGCAGGCCGACATCGACAAGGGTTCGGTGCGCAACTCGGCCACTGTCGTCGGCACCACGCCGACCGGGTCGAACGTCTCCGCGGCCGCCGGCGGCTCGGTGACCGTGACCCGCAACGGTGCCCTGGCTGTCGTGAAGTCGGCCTCGGTGCCGACCGTCAGCGCCCTCGGCCAGACCGTGACGTACTCGTTCGCCGTCACGAACACCGGCAACCTGTCGCTGTCGAACCTGTCGGTCGCAGACTCCGTGGCGGCGCCTGCGGGCCCGACGCCGGCCGTCAAGTGCCCGCCGTCGACGCTTGCCCCCACCGAAACGATCACCTGCAACGCGACCTACCAGACCACCCAGGCGGACCTCGACTTCGGCTCGATCACCGACACCGCGACCGCGTCGGCCACCGACACCCGCGGCAACCAGTACGTGTCGGCGGGCTCGACCGCCACGGTGACTGCGACCCAGACCACGACCCTGACGATCACCGGCGGCCCGACGAGCCCGACCGCGCTGACCGCGGCCGGCCAGCAGGTCAGCTACTCGTTCACGGTCACCAACTCGGGCAACGTCAACCTGACCGGCGTCGGTGTCACCGAGAACCTGACCGCTCCGGGAGCTCCGAACCCGGCGATCACCTGCACCCCGGCGTCCCTGGCGCCCCGTGCGTCGACGACCTGCACCGGCACGTACACAGCCACCCAGGACGACATCGACGCGGGCAAGGTCGCGGGCGGTGCAATCGCCACCGCGGCAATCCCGGCCGGGACCACCATCTCGTCGAACACCGTCACCAACTCGGTGCCGGTGACGTCGGCACGGTCGGTGACCATTGTCGAGACCGGCTCGCCGTCGTCGGTCTCCAGCGTCGGCCAGACCGTCACCTTCAGCTTCGTGGTCACCAACACCGGCAACTCGACGCTGAGAGGCGTCACCGTCACGGACCCGCTCGCCGCGCCGGCCAGCACGACCCCTTTGGTCGCCTGCCAGGACACCACCCTGCAGCCCGGCGGGTCGACGACGTGCAGCTCGACCTACGCCGTGACCCAGGCCGACCTGGACAAGGGCTCGATCGTGAGCACGTCCACGGTCACCGGCACCACCGCTGGAGGCGCGACGGCCACCTCGACGTCCGCGGCCACCATCGGCGTCGCCCTCGCACCGGGGCTGACCGTGGTCAAGACCGCCAGCCCGACCGCGGTGTCCAAGCTCGGCGACAAGATCAATTATTCGTTCGCGGTGACCAACACCGGTAACGTCACGCTGAGCTCGCTGGCCGTTGCCGACACGTTCAACTCCCCGGCCGGGCCGGCGATCACCGTGACCTGCACCGGCACCACGCTGATGCCGACCGAGGCCACCACCTGCAACGGCAGCCCGTACACGGTGACGCAGGCCGACCTCGACGCCGGCGGCGTGACAAACTCTGCAACCGCCTCGGCGAAGACGCCGGGAAACACGACGATCGTCTCCGATCCGTCGGCAGCCACCGTGGGCGCCACGACGACACCGAAGCTGACCCTGACCGCCGGGTCCGACCCGGCAGCCGTCTCTGCCGCCGGACAGATGGTGACCATCACATACACGGTCACCAACAGCGGCACCACGACCGTCAACGGGTTGGCCACGGCGAACGCGTTCACGAGCCCCGCCGGACCGTCGGCCTTGACCCCCGTCTGCCTCGCGACCTCACTGGCACCGGGCGCGTCGACGACCTGCTCGTTGCCCTACAAGGTCAGCCAGGCCGACATCGACCACGGTTCGATCGTGGCGACCGGCACGGCCACCGGCACGTCCGCCGCCGGCGCGCCCGTGACCTCCAACAGCGCTCCGGTCACGGTGCAGGTCACCTCGACCTCCACGGCAACGCTCTCCGAGACCGCGTCCCCACAGACCTACTCGACGGTCGGTGACGTGGTGAGCTTCAGCTACACGATCAAGAACACCGGCACCACGACGCTGACCGACATCGCCGGTAGTGTCGCGGCCTCGCTCGCAACCGGGGTCAGCTGCCCGGCCGGCACCGTCGCCCCCGGCGCCACGGTGGTCTGCACTGGCACCCACAGCGTCGTCCAGGCCGACATCAACGCAGGTTCGATCACCGACACGGCGGTCGCGACCCTGACGGACCCGGCTGCCACGAATGTGACCTCGAACACCTCGACGGCGAAGTCGATCGCCGTGCAGAGGGGCGGGCTCGTCCTGACCGAGTCCACGACGCCGGCCACCTTCACCACCGCCGGACAGGTCATCACCTACACCTTCACGGTCAGCAACACCGGCAACACAACGGTCACCGGGGTGAACGTTCTCGACACCTTCGCCGGCCCTGCCGCACCGGGTCTCACCCCGGTCTGCTCGCCGACGACCGTTGACGTCAACGCCTCCGTCACCTGCACCGCGTCGTACACGGTCACCCAGGCCGACGTCGACAAGGGCTCGATCGTCGACACCGGCAGCGCCGTCGGCACCAGCGGTGGAACCACGATCGGCTCGGCCCCGGTCACGAGCACGGTCACCGGCACGCAGAATCCGCAGTTGTCGGCCACGGAGAAGGTCAGCAGCCCGTCGTACTCGACCGTCGGGACCGTGCTCACCTACACCGAGACGCTGACCAACACGGGCAACGTCACCCTGACGGCCCCAGCCGTGAGCGATGTGTTCACCACCGGCACCGGCACGCCGCCGACGTTCACCTGCTCGCCGACCACGTTCGGCCCGGGTACGACGAGCATCTGCACGGGGACCTACACCGTCACCCAGGCGGATCTCAACACCGGCTCGATCGTCGACTCGGCGACCTCGAGCGCCGGATTCGGGTCGACGACGGTGACCGCCCCGGCGACCACCACCAGGACCGTCGCCGCACAGACCGGTGGGCTGACGCTGACCGAGACGACGTCCACCGCGAGGATCACCGCTGTCGGGGACACCGTGACGTACTCGTTCTCGGTCACGAACAACAGCAACCAGACGGTTTCCGGCGTCGGTGTGACCGACACGCCGAACGCACCGGCAGGCTCGAGCACAACGCCCGTCTGCGGAACGACGATGCTGCTTCCGGGTGCCACGACGATCTGCAGCGCCACCTACACCGCGACGCAGGCCGACATCGACCACGGTTCCATCGTCGACTCCTCGGTCGCCACCGCCACCGGACCGGGCGGACTCGAGACCTCGAACCCGGCGGGGGGCACCGTCACCGTCACCCGCAAGTCGATCGCGACCCTCGCCTCGACCGTGTCCTCGTCGACGTACACGAGCACCGGTCAGGTGCTGACCTTCACGTACACGCTGACCAACACCGGCAGCACGACCCTCGACATGCCGGCGGTCTCGGGGACGCTCGACGGCCAGCCGTTCGCGGCGACCTGCGCCGCCGGCCCGGTGGCACCCGGCGCGTCGGTGACGTGCACGGCAACCCACACGGTGACCCAGGCCGACCTCGAGAACGGCAGCATCGCGGACTCGGCGACCGGCACGTTCACCTCGCCGACCGGCACCGTCACAACCAATACGACCACCGACACCGTCCGAGCTGTCACGGCCGGTGGCCTCCTGCTGTCCGAGACCGCCAACCCGACCACGGTGGCCGGCGCCGGGAAGACCGTCAAATACACCTTCCTCGTCACCAACAACACGAATGCCGCGGTCAACGGGGTGACGGTGGGTGACGTGTTCGCCTCACCGGCCGCACCGGCCCTGACCCCGGTCTGCCTGCCCGCATCTCTGGCCGTCGGCGAGACAGCGACCTGCACTGCGACGTACACCAGCACGCAGGGCGACGCGGACAAGGGCTCGATCTCCGACAGCGCCACCGCCACCGCCACGACTGGCGGCGGTCTGCTTGTCGGGTCTAACACGACGACCGCGGTCGTGACCGTGACGCAGACGCCGGTCGTCTCGCTGGCCGAGACGGTCTCGTCCACGACCTACTCCGCGGTCGGCGACGTCCTGACGTACACGTTCACCGTCACCAACAACGGCAACACGTCCGTGAGCGGGTCGACGGTCAGCGACACCATCGGCTCGGTCGTCCAGACCGTCAGCTGCCCGGGCACGATCCAACCGGGAGCGAGCGCGACCTGCACCACGGTCCATACGGTCACGCAGGCCGACCTCAACGCGGGCAAGATCGTCGACAGCGCCACGGCGTCGTCCACCTCGCCGACGGGAACGGTCACCTCGAACACGACCACCAGAACCGTCACCGCCGTCGTGACCGGCGGCCTGGCCCTGACGGAGTCGGTGTCCACGACGACGTTCTCGATGGTCGGCCAGCAGATCGGGTACACCTTCACCGTCACGAACACGAGCAACACGACGGTGACCGGCGTGGCCGTGGGCGACGTCTTCGCCGCCGGGACCTCGGCGAACCTGACCCCGATCTGCACACCGACGACGACCCTGAACCCGACGGCCTCGGTGACGTGTACCGCGACGTACACCGTCACGCAGGCCGACCTGGACCGGGGCAGCATCGTCGACACCGCGACCGCCACGGCCTCCAACGGGGGCACCCTGCCCCTCGGTTCGAACCCGACCGGGACGACGGTGAGCGCGAATCAGACGGCCACGCTCGGTGTCGTGCAGACCGCAGCGCCGAGCACCGTCGCCGCAGTCGGTGACGTGGTCACCTACCAGGTGACGATCACCAATACCGGAAATGTCACGGTCAGCGGGATCTCCGGCGGCGAAACGACCACGGGAACAGGCACCGTACCGACGGTCACCTGCCCGAGCGGGCCGCTGGCGCCCGGACTCTCGGTGGTCTGCACGGCCAGCTACACGGTCACACAGGCCGATCTGGCCAGCGGCACGATCACAGCCACCGTGGTCGCGACCGGCACGTCGCCGACCGGCGGCCCTGTCACCTCGCTGCCCTCGCCGGCCAGCGTCACGGTCAAGCAGTCCGGCGCGCTGACGATGACGAAGACGGCCACGCCGACGGACACCAACCACGACGGCGTGCTCGACCCGGGCGACGCGATCGCGTTCAGCTTCCTGCTGACCAACACCGGTGACGTGAAGCTCACCGCGGTGGGTGTCACCGACCCGACGGCCGGTGCCGTCACTTGCCCGAGCACCACGCTCGATCCCGCGGCACAGATGACCTGCACCGCGACGACCCCGCACACCGTCACCACGGCAGACGTCACGGCAGGCACGGTCGACAACACGGCCACCGCCCACGGCACCGACCCGGCCGGTAAGCCGGTGACGCCACCGGTGTCCTCGGTCTCGACCCCGGTGTTCGCGCCGGCCACGCTGCAGCTGACCGGGAAGTCCGGTGCGATCGTCGACGCGAACGGCGACGGTGTGCGGGATGCCGGCGACACCGTGGCTTACACGTTCACGGTCACGAACAACAGCAACGTCGCGTTGACCGGACTTACGGTCACCGACCCGAAGCTCGGGACGCTGACCTGCATGACGACCACGCTTGCCGTCGGCGCCTCGACCACCTGCACCTCGTTGCCGTACACGCTGACCCAGGCCGATGTCGACGCAGGTGACGTGACGACGACGGCAACGGCGACAGCAACCACGCCGACCGGCGGCACCGTCACCTCGAACCCGGTCACCCTGACGACGCCCATCAACGCGCCGGGCCTAACCATGGTCAAGACGGCCACGACGGACGACGTGAACAACGACCAGGTGACGGACGCCGGCGACACGATCCACTACACGTTCGCGGTCACCAACACCGGCAACGTCGCACTGAAGGCCGTATCGATCGTCGACCCCACTGCCGGCGCGGTGACCTGCGCGGCGGCGACCCTGGCCGCCGGGGCCTCGACCACCTGCGAGACGGTCACCGACCACACGGTCACCGCCGCGGACGTGACCGCCGGCTCGGTCACGAACACCGCATCGGCGACGGGCACGTGCGACGGTGCGACGGGCGATCCGGCCACCGTGGCAGCGGGCTCGAACTGCCCGTCGGTGACGTCCCCGCCGTCCTCGGCAGTGGTGCCGACCCAGCCGACACCGGGCAGCGCGGTGCTGTCGATCGTCAAGACCGGCACCGTCGACAAGGGCTCGGACGGGATCACCGACGAGGGCGACGTCATCACCTGGCAGATCAAGGTGACCAACACCGGAACGGCGACCGCTGACAGCCTCGACGTCAGCGACCCGACCGCCGGCACGGTGACCTGTCCGGTGACCTCGCTGGCGCCGGGGGAGTCGACGACCTGCAGCGTCCCGACGCACACCATCACTGCCGCGGACGTCGCTGCCGGCAAGGCCGTCAACACGGCGACCGCGACCGGGCAGGGCATCGACGGTGAGGTCATGACGTCCACCGGCGGTATCGCCGACCTCACCATCTTCTCGACCGCACCGCCGACGTCGAACCCGTCCGCGCCGGGCGCGGCCGCGAGCAGCACCGGGTCGACCGCCTACACCGGCGCCGGACCGATCGGGGCCGAGCTGCTCGCTGCACTGCTCATGCTCGGCTTCGGGCTCGGGCTGCTGCTGCTCGGCCTGCGACCCCGCCGCAGGCGTCCATGAGATCGACCCGCGCGGTGCGTCCGGTTCCTGACCGGGGTCCGGACGCACCGCAGACCATGCCCGACCCGTCCCGGAGGAACCCGCAGATGATCCGCTCACGTCTCACCCCCGCCGTCGCCGCTCTGGCCGCCGTCGCCGCGCTCGTGGCCGGCTGCACGTCCTCGAGCTCGCCGAAGAAGGATTCCTCGAGTTCCGGCTCGGTCGCACCGTCGAGTGCGTCGGCGACACCCGCTGCGAAGGTGGCGCCCGTCTACCAGGGCAAGGTGCCGGCCGCGAAGTCGATCGGGAACCTGACCACGAAGCGCAAGGCGGTGACACTGGCCAGCTGCGCCGCAGAACCGGGTGGCTGGAAGGCCTCGGGCACGGCCAAGAACACCGGTACCAAGCAGACGTCGTACACGATCACGGTCTTCTTCACCACCAGCAAGGCGACCGTGCAGTCCTACGCCAAGACCACGGTGAAGGTCGCCCCAGGCTTGTCGGCGCAGTGGACGGCGGCCGGCAGGTTCCCGGCGGCCAAGGGCACGTTGTGCGTCCTGCGCGGAGTCGCCTGAGCGTTCCCGCAGCGCGTCACCGGCCGGGAACCGAGTCCGGGCCCGGCAGCAGGCGCCGCGGGCCCGGGCCCTCGGCGGCAAGCCGGTCGTCGGCGTTGAGCAGGTGGCAGCGGTCCAGGGACAGGCAACCGCACCCGATGCAGTCGGTGAACTCGGCGCGCAGCTGCTGCAGCACCCGCATGCGCTCGTCGAGCTTGGCCTGCCACGCCGCAGACAGCTGAGCCCAGTCCTCGCGGGTCGGGGTGCGCCCGTCGGGCAGCAGATCGAGCGACTCACGGACCTCGGCGAGCGGGATACCCACGCGTTGCGCCACCCGGATCAACGCCACCCGGCGCAGAGCGCTGCGCCAGTAGCGACGCTGGTTGCCGCTCGTGCGGCGGCTGGTCAGCAGCCCCTGCCGCTCGAAGAAGTGCAGGGCGGACACGGAGACCCCGCTGCGGTGTGCGAGCTCGCCGACGGTCAGCTCGCGCGGCGGAACGGACGTCATGTGACTGCAACCTCCCCGGCGCCCTGGGCCTGCCGATTGGGCTACGGCCCCGTGAAGCACTGTGGTGTTCCACGACTGTATTAAAGGTGTACGACAGTCTGGTTAAGAGCCACCTGGTGCGCGGACCGACACGCCCGGGATCTCACGCTGAGCCGCCCCGTAGACGATGATCGCCGGCCGGGACCGTGGGTCAGGTCGTGCCGACCCCCCGTAATACGCAGCGCACGTTCGCGGTCTTCTCGAACTTCGACGCAGCCACCCACTTCTCGGTCTTGCCGGCCGGGACGCGGACGGTGACCGCCCCGTAGTTCAGGACGGTTGCCGCGGAGTCGGTGAAGAACACGGTGATGCTGTAACGGACCGCCTTCGCACGGGTGTTCACCGCCGTGCCGGAGGCCTGCCACCCGCTCGCGTTCGCGGTGCACGCGTCCAGCGTGACGTTCTTGCGCTCGTTCGGCACGTTCACGATCGCCGTGGCCGCGGGCAGGCTGTGCTGCACCGGCGGCGGGCTCGAGGTCCTGCTGGCGGTGGTGCGGCTCGGCGACGGTGCCGGGCTCGACGTGCTGGTGCCGGAGCCCGAGGACGTGCAGCCGGCCAGGACACACCCCGCCGCGGCGACTGCCAGGACACTCACGCTGCGAATCACGACGACCCCTTTGTTCGGCAACGGACCGGCGGTCGGGCAGCGCCCGATCGGCGACCGTCCGCAGTATGCCAAGGGGTGGGCACGACCCGCCGGACGCCGCGCGGTGCGGCGTCCGGCGGGTTGGGCTGTCAGGCGGGCGCCGGGGTGGCGCTCGGGTTCACACTCATCGACGCCACGGCCAGCAGGCCCCGGCGCCGGACGTTCGCGCGGTCCTTGCTCACGGCGAGCACGCCCGACGAGCCGGTCTTGGTGAACATGAGGTCCTCCTCGTTCGTCAGGCGGGTGATCGGGTTGTCGACATAGGGCTTGGTCGCCGCGATCTCGGCGTTGTAGTCGTCGGGCATGAAGAACTGGCCGGTGTGCGACACGTGGCCGCCCTCGTACGTGCGGCCGCTGTAGGTGTGGCCCGTGATCGTGCCGGCCACATGCACCTTGACGTGGATGTGCACGGCCCGGAAGTTGTACCAACCGGGGTAGACGGTCTCGAACTCCACCCAGCCGCCGTGGTCGGTGAGCTGGACACCGCGCAGGAACGTCAACGTGTTGACCGGGTCGACGTGCGCGTTCGCCGGCGGGGTACCGGTGGGCGGCGGCTGGGTGGGGTCGGGTGCCGGGATGGACGTCGGCTCGGGCGTGTCGTAGCCCGAGTACGTCCCACGCGCGTCGCAGTGCCAGATGTCGACGGCGGCGTGCCGCAGCGGTTCGCAGGTCTCGGTGTTCATGACCTGGAAGCGCACGCGGAGGGGGAGTCCCGGCCGGTCCTCGTGGATGTCGCTGCGGATCTTCTCCAGATCGACGTAGTACGGCCCCTCGGTGATCTCCGGGGTGAGCGTGCACGACGGCGTCGACACCGTTGTCTTGGTGCTCGACGTCGTGAACGGCGTACCGTTGGCCGCCAGCAGCGACAGC
>CAZZVT010000001.1:38087-43656 GCA_964657545.1 uncultured Jatrophihabitantaceae bacterium | reverse complement strand
CGTGCTCTGAGCCGAGGCGCTGCCGGTGCCTACCGCGGCGATCCCGGCCACTCCGAGCCCGACACCGCCGAACACCTTCAGCGCCTGCCGACGGTCCAGCCGCGCGCGCCGACCGGTCAGATCATCCGGAATGTCCTGCTCCATGTGCTGCTCCCTCGTGTCGCCTCGCCCGCCCGTTACGGGCGAAATGAGACTAGAAGTCGCAGATGTGCGCGGTGCAGCAGTGAGCGAGGACCAACCTGTGCCTGCTCGTCGCGCATGCGGCTGCCGCGCGAACTGGGACTGTCGCAGGTGTCCAACCGCAACTAACCTGGCCATTGTGCAGCCGAAGGAGCATCGACGTTGAGCGTCGTCGTCGTCGGCAATCCCAAGGCCGGGTCCCGCACCCGGCGAGCAGCCGAGTTGTTGATGCTGGACCTCACCGGTGCCCCCGCCACCCACGTGATCGACGTCGTGGACCTCGGCGCCGGCCTGCTCGGGTGGGGTGACGACCGGGTCGCTGCCGCCGTCGACACCGTCAAGGCCGCCGACGTCCTGGTGGTGGCGTCACCGACCTACAAGGCCACCTACACCGGACTGCTGAAGCTGTTCCTCGATCAGTTCGGTGCCGGGTCGCTGCGCGGGGTCACCGCGGCCTTCCCCGTCATGCTCGGGGCTGCGCCCACGCACGCACTGGCACCCGAGCTGCTGCTGAAGCCGGTGCTCGTCGAGATCGGCTGCCACTGCCCGACCCAGGGGCTGTACCTGCTCGATTCGGACTACGAGACGCCGAGCCACCGCCAGGAATGGCTCGAGGTCGCGCGCACCTTCCTGCCGGTCGCTTCCGGGCGCTCGGCATGATCGACGGCACCGAGGCCTTCGACGGGGCGGCACTGCGCCGCGCCTACAGCTGCTTCCCCAGCGGGGTCACCGCACTGTGCGGTCTGGTCGACGGACGCCCCGACGGGATGGCCGCCAGCTCCTTCACGTCGGTCTCGCTCGAGCCGCCGCTCGTGTCCGTGTGCGTCGCGCACACCTCGACGACCTGGCCGCGGCTCGCCGAGCTGCCGACGCTCGGCGTCAGCGTGCTCGCCGAGGGCCACGCCGCGTTGGCCCGCAGCCTGGCCTCGAAGAGCGGCGACCGGTTCGCCGACGCCAGCTGGATGGCGACCGACACCGGCGCGGTCCTGCTGGACGGCTCAGCACTGTGGCTCGAATGCGTCGTCGACGACCTCGTGCGAGCCGGTGATCACGACATCGTCCTGCTCGGGATCCGCTCGCTGCGCACATTCCCCGATGTGGCCCCGATGGTGTTCCACGGCAGCGCCTTCCGCCAGCTCGCGCCTGTCGTGACGTGACGGCGGAGTCCACCAGTTCGACTTGACGACGGACGCCATGTGATTCCGGCCTCTCGGACCGTGTCTGCGGTTGACCTCAACCTTAGTTGAGGTTGAACAGTGGCACTATCGCCGCCGGTGCCACCGGCCGCTACCCGAGGAGATCCACCGTGTCCACCCCCATTCGGCTGGCCGTCCTGGTCGCCAGCACCCGCGAGGGCCGCTTCGGCCCCGTCGTCGCCCGCTGGTTCGCCGGGCAGGCCGCCGCTCGCGACGACGTCGAGCTCACCGTCGTCGACCTCATCGACCACCCGGTCCCCGGCGCCGAGCTCGCGGCGGCGATCGGCGCGGCCGACGCGATCGTCGTCGTGACCCCGGAGTACAACCACTCCTTCCCTGGCCCGCTGAAGACCGCGATCGACAGCGTCCGCGACGAGTGGGCCGCAACCCCGATCGGGTTCGTGTCCTACGGCGGCATCTCCGGCGGCCTGCGCGCCGTCGAGGGGTTGCGCCCGGTCTTCGCCGAGCTGCACGCCATGACGATCCGCGAGACGGTCGTCTTCCCGCTGTACTGGGAGAGCTTCGACGCCGACGGCGCCCTGAAGGACCCGGCTCCGGCCACCGCCGCCGCCGACGCTCTGCTCGAGCAGCTGATCTGGTGGGCCCACGCCCTGCGCAACGCGCACGCGGAGCGTCCGTACGGTGCTGTTCGGTCGTGATCACCCAACCGCGATCTCTCGGGCTGCTGTTCGGGGCCCTCATCGGCCCGACCTCGCTCGGTGTCGCGGCCCCGGCCGTGGCGCTTCCCGATCTCGGCCGGGATCTCGGGCTCACCGGCCCGCAGACGGCATGGACGCTCGCTGCTTTCGCGTTGATGCTGGCCATCGGTTTCGTGCTCAGCGGGCGGCTCGCCGAGCGTCGCGGCCCGCGGTACGTGCTGGTGGTCGGCACCGTCGCACTGACCGCCGGGTCGCTGCTCGCCGCGGGCTCGTTCTCGTTCGCCTCGCTCGTGGCCGGGCGCCTGCTGCAGGGCGCGGGTGCCGGCGCGATCTCCATCGCCGCCCTCGGCACGATCAACGAGGTCGTCGCCGCCGGCGTCCGGGCGCGGGTGCTGGCCATCATGACCGCCGTGATCGCGGCCCTGTCCGGTTCGGGCGCACTCATCGGCGGGCTGCTGACCGACTCGATCGGATGGCGCTGCGTCGTCGCCCTGCCCGCCCTGACGCTGCTCGCGGTGCCGCTGGCCCTGAACCTGGCACCGCGCACGTCCTCGACCCGCGAGGCGTTCGACATCCGCGGGGCGGGCCTGCTGACGCTTGCGGCGGCCGGGTCGGTCCTCGTCCTGCAATCGCGCACGACCGGGCTGCCCACCTGGGTGGCGCTGCTCGTCGGCGCGGTGAGCGTGCTCGCCGTGCTCGGTACCGCCGCGCACGTCCGCGTCCGCCCCGACGGCTTCCTGCCCTCGGCGCTCGTGACCGACCGGCATTTCGTGCGGCTGTGCGTACTCGGGGCCCTGCTGTTCGCCGCGTACCTGGCGATGCTGTTCGTCGTGCCCGCCGCAATCGGTGCCCGCACCGGATGGAGCGCGCTGCAGATCGGCGTGGTCCTGTTGCCCTCGGCGGTCAGCGGCATCGCCGCCTCGAGGCTGGTCGGTGTGGCCCTGAACCGAGGGCACGAGCGTGCTGCCCTGTGCACGCTGGCGGTTGTGGCCACGGCCGGCATGGCGCTCGCGGCCGCCGCCCCGAACGTGGGGACCTACGTCGTCGCCATCGCCGCGACCGTTGCCGGATACGCCGGGGGACAGGTCGCCCTGCTCGACATCGTGCCGCGTGCGGTGACCGGACCCCGGGTCGCCTCGGCGGTCGCGATGTTCAACTTCGTCTTCTTCTTCGGCGGCGCGGTCGGCTCGGCCGCAGCGGCGACCGTGTCGGACTCGATCTCGCTGCGGACGACCACCCTGGTGCTCGCCGTGCTCCCGCTCGCCGCGGTGCTGCTGGCACTGCCGAGGTTCGCCGTTCCCGCTCCGGCGGAGGCTCCGGGAAGTACCGAGGCGGTACTTCCCGGCTGACGTGAGCCGTCAGGCGACCGAGTTGCGCAGGGTGCCGATGCCACTGATCGTGACGTCGACGACGTCGCCGGAGTTCAGCAGTGCCTTCGGCTGGGCGAAGTACCCGACGCCGCCCGGCGTACCGCTGACGATGACATCACCGGGATTCAGCCGGGTGAACGTGGTGATGTACACGATCAGCTTCGGGATGTCGAAGATCAGGTCCGAGACCGGCGCGTCCTGGCGCTTCTCGCCGTTCACCGTGGTCGTGAGCTGCAGCTCGCGGATGTCGGGGATCTCGTCGGCGGTCACCAGCCACGGGCCGAACCCGCCGGTACCCGGGAAGTTCTTGCCCGGCGTCCACTGCTGGGTGTGCCGCTGCCAGTCACGCACGGTCAGGTCGTTGTAGCAGGAGTAGCCGGCGACCACGCCGTAGGCGTCGGCCTCGGACACCTCGTGGCAGGCGGTGCCGATGACGACGGCCAGCTCGCCCTCGTAGTCGAAGGCCTCGGTCACCGCCGGGATGTGCGTCGTTGCGAGGTGACCGATCTGCGTGTCGGCGAAGCGCGTGAAGATGGTCGGGTAGTCAACCGTCTTCTGCGCTGCCTCGGCGCGGTGATCGACATAGTTGACCCCGACACAGATGATCTTGGTCGGGTCCGGGATCACCGGCGCGTACTCGATCTCGTCCCACGTGTATTCGGCGGCCTGCGCTACCGGCGCCGCGTCACCGCGCTCGAGGTGCTGCTTGAGCGTCGAGGCGCCGCCGTGACCGGGGACGTCGGTGACGCCGTCGTCCAGGGCGACGCCCCAGCCCGCTGTTCCGGCGTGGATGTAACTGACGTACTTCATCGAAGTCCTCTCCGAGCTGACAGGGCAGGCCCCGCGTAGCGGGCCGCAGCAGTCAAGCACACTCTTCCGTGAGACGGATCATCGTTCTGTAAAACAGAAGTACGCAGGCCTTGATTGCCGGCCGGGCCTTGTCTTTCCACCCTCGACGCGCAACACTAAATATTGTATATATTCCTGCAGAGGGAGTGCGACGCATGGAACTCGGACTTTATTCATTCGGCGACATCGAACCGGACATCACGACCGGGGAAACGCCCTCCCCGGCGCAGCGGGTGAAGAACCTGCTCGAGGAGATCGAGCTCGCCGATCAGGTCGGCCTCGACTGGTTCGGTGTCGGCGAGCACCACCGCGCCGACTTCGCGGTGTCGTCCTACATCACGGTGCTGGCCGCCGCGGCGGCTCGCACGTCGCAGATCCGGCTGTCCAGCTCGGTCTCCGTGCTCAGCTCCGACGATCCGGTGCGGGTCTTCCAGAACCACGCGACGCTGGACCTCATCTCGAACGGCCGCGCCGAGATCCTCGCCGGCCGGGGGGCGTACTACGAGTCGTTCAAGCTGTTCGGCTACCGCACCGAGGACTACGACGAGCTGTTCGCCGAGAAGTTCGACCTGCTGCTGCGGCTCAGCCGGGAGGAGAGCGTGACCTGGTCGGGCAAGCACCACGCGGCGCTCGACGACGTCACCGTGCACCCCCGCCCGGTGCAGGACCACATCCCGGTCTGGCTCGCCGGCGGTTCACCGGAATCGCTCGAGCGCGCCGCTCGACTCGGGGTGCCCGTGGCGCTGCCGGCGATCGGACGGGCCGCGGAGAACTTCGTGCCGATGGTGAAGGTGTACCGCGACGCCGGCGCCGAGGCCGGTGTCGATCCCGCCCAGCTGCAGATCAGCCTGAACTGCCACTACCACGTGGGACGCACCGCCAAGGAGGCGGCGGACGAGTTCTGGCCGGCCTACATGGCCTACGACCACAAGGAGGCACCGAAGCGTGGCTTCCCGCCGATGAACCACCGGATGTACGAGACGTTGCAGCAGAAGCGGGCCTGGCTCGCGGTCGGTGGGCCGGAGGAGGTCGCCGAGAAGATCTGCTTCCAGCACGAGGTGCTCGGCAACACCCGCTGGGTGGGGTGTTCAAGTCAGGGCGGCGTGTCGCACCGCGACGTGCTGCGCTCGATCGAGCTGTTCGGCACCGAGGTCGCCCCACTCGTCCGCGCCGAGCTCGGCGGTCGTACGTCGGCGAAGACGCCGATGACCGCGGACCTGCGGCCGGCCGATGCCGGTCTTGTCCTGGCGCCCTGACCCACCACATCTGACATTCCAAGGAGTAACTCGTGACCGCAATGTCCACCACCGAAACG
>CAZZVT010000001.1:25640-38077 GCA_964657545.1 uncultured Jatrophihabitantaceae bacterium | reverse complement strand
ACTTGATCGCGGTCGCACCGAGCGCGGTGAAAACGACCACCACCGCAACGACGGTGGCCCTGCCCACCGAGACCTACCAGATCGACCCGATCCACTCGACGATCGGCTTCGCCCTGCGCTTCAACGGGCTGTCGATGTTCCGCAGCACCTTCACCGGGATGTCGGGCACGCTGGCCGACGGCCGGCTGACCGGCAGCGTCGAGGTCGACACGCTGACGATCAAGATGGAGCAGTTCCGCAAGCACCTGCTCACCGCGGACTTCTTCTGGGTCGACAAGTACCCGACCGCCACGTTCACCTCCACCGCCATCACGCTCACCGACACCGGTGACATCACCTTCGAGGGCGACCTGAGCATCCGTGGCGTCACCCGCCCGGTCGTCGGCGTCGGGACGTTCGCCACGGCCGAGGACGCATTCGGCAACGACCGCATCGGCATGACCGTGCGCGCGAGCATCGATCGTCGCGACTTCGGCTTCACCTGGCAGAACCCGCTGCCCAACGGTGGAGACTCGCTGGCGTGGAAGGCCGAGCTGACCGCCGACGTCCAGATGGTGCGACCGCACGACGACTGAGCGGTCCCGTTTCTCCGCGAGGCGGCGCGCCCAGAGCGTGCCGCCTCGTCGCCGTGCCCGTCGTCGGTACGCTATTTCTGTTTTGCAGAATACAAAGTTCAGCAACAGAAATGTGTCTTGACAAGCTGTGACCCGGTCGAAAGAGTGCTGACACACGGATTCTGCTGAACGGAAGGTCGCAGAATCAACAAGCAGGGCATTGCCGCCCCAGTAGAGGAATGGTGTCGATTCGTGACTACACAACTCGGGCACAGGCGGGTGCGGGCAGTGCGCCCGCTCGGCGTCGCAGTCGCAGCAGGGGCAGCCTGCGTCATGTTGCTCGGCGCGTGCAGCTCGTCGAGCTCCTCGTCGGGCAGCAGCGGGTCGGGTTCCGGTTCGAGCTCGAGCTCGAGCTCCACCAAGAACGGCCTGACGACGACCGACATCCAGAAGGTCCAGGCGTTCACCGGGGGCACGATCGGCAAGGCCGATTCCAGCAAGACCCCGATCAAGGTGGGCATCGTCGTCAGCAACACCGGGCAGTTCGCCCAGGACTGGCTGAAGTCCTCGTTCACGAACGCGATCAGCATCGTCAACGACCATCTCAGCGGGATCCAGGGCCACCCCATCGAGTTCGAGACCTGCGACTTCGGCACCTCGGCACAGCAGGGCCAGGACTGCGGCTCGAAGTTCGCGAACGACCCCAGCATCAAGCTGGTGCTCTACGCCGGCGGCACCACCGGCGGGGCACAGTTGCACGCGGCGAACGCCGGCAAGAAGGTCTACCTCTGCGGCATCACCTCACCCGAGGACGCGACAGCGGCGAACACCTTCTGCCTGGCCTCGGGCGCGCTCGGTACGGGAACGTTCGTCACGTACGTAAAGCAATACGTGAAGGCCAAGTCCGTGGCGATCCTGTCGGTCAACGACCCGATCATCGCCGCGATCATCAACGGCGTGAAGAAGCAGTTCCAGAGCAGCGGGATCTCGGCCAAGGCCGGTCTTGCTGCGGTCGGCTCCACCGATGTCACGTCCGCGGTCGTGGCCAGCGGCGCCCAGACGGCCGACGCAGTACTGCTGCAGTTGCCCGCGGTGTCCGAATGCGTGCCGTTCATCAAGGCGCTGAACTCCCTCGGGGTCAAGGCACCGGTCATCTCACTGGGCCAGTGCGCCGACCCGAGCGTCGCCAAGTCCCTCGGTGACACGCCGAAGTACACCTTCTACGACTACAGCAACACCGAGAACGTCCCGGACTCCGAGGGCCACGTGCAGGTGTGGATGGACGCGAACAAGAGCTACAGCGACTCCACGGGCACGAACTCGCTCATCAACTTCAGCAACGGCCTGCTGATGGCCAAGATCTTCAACGAGGTCGGCGCGGACAACCTGACCACCGCGACGATCTCGGCGAAGCTGGAGGCGTTCACCGGCCCCACCTTCATCGGTGAGACGCAGGAGAAGTTCGGCACGAAGCCGTACACCTCGGTCGGCAGCCTGCGAGCCAGGTTCTTCACCTACGAGGGCAACAACAAATGGGTCGATGCGACGGGCGGAAAGTTCGTCAGTCCGTCCGCCGGCTGAGCGAGTGCCGACACAGAACGAGCTGGGCGAGAGCCACGGAGACCCCGTCGGGCCGGTGCTGATCGTGGGCGCCGGCCCGACGGGCCTCACCCTGGCGAATCTGCTGGGCGGCAGCGGGATCGACATCCTGCTCGTCGAACGCAACCCGGCGACCGGCGACCTGCCACGGGCGGTCAGCTTCGACGACGAGTCGATGCGCACGCTGCAGGCCGCAGGGCTCGACCGCGAAGCCTACGAGATCATCGTGCAGGGCACCGGTACCAAGTACTTCGGCGCCGACGGTCGGCCGATCGCCTACCAGCGGGGGCCACTCAGGCCGCCGCTCGGGCATCCGGTGAAGAACCCTTTCAGCCAGCCCGAGTTCGAGAAGCTGTTGCTGGCCGGGCTCGACCGGTTCCCGAACGTCACGGTGCAGATGTCGTCAGAGGTGGTCGGGTTGGACATCCGGCCGGGCGGCGCCGTCGTGACGGTGCGCAGCCTCGACGGCACCGATCGGCCGGTCGGCGCGCGGATGGTCGTCGGTTGCGACGGCGGGCGCAGCCCGGTGCGCGAGTGGGCCGGCATCGGCATGACAGGCTCGTCGCTCGAGCAACCGTGGATCGTCGTCGACACCGTCGAGGACCATCACGACGAGCGATACGCCATGCACCACTGCGATCCGCAGCGACCGTTGGTGATCGTCGCCGGTCGCGACGGGCGCTGTCGCTACGAGTTGATGTTGCTGCCGGGCGAGGACGCGGCGGCGATGACCGCCGTGCCCGCCGTGCAGCGACTGCTGGCACCGTTCCGCACCATCACCGCCGAGCAGATCGAGCGCTGCATCGTCTACACCTTCCACGCGCTCGTCGCGCAGCGGTGGCGCGAGGGCCCGGTCCTGCTCGCCGGCGACGCGGCACACATGATGCCGCCGTTCGCCGGTCAGGGACTCAACAGCGGGATGCGCGACGCCGCCAACCTGGCCTGGAAGATCAGGCTGGTCGCCGAGGGCAGCGCCGACGACACGCTGCTCGACACCTACGAGGTCGAGCGCCGCCCGCACGCCGAGGCGAGCGTGCGGTTCTCCCGCCGGCTCGGCACGGTGATGATGACCCGCAACGCACTGCTGTCGCGTGGGCGCGACGTGCTGCTGCGCACCCTGACTCGGATCCCGGCCGTGGACCGCTACGTGAGCGAGGGCCGCTTCCGGCCGGTGGCCCGCTTCGGCGCCGGCGGCGCGCTGGTGCCGAGCCCCGAGGTCGACGTCGTCGGTCGGATGCTGCCGCAACCCGAGGTGCTGCGCGGCGACGGCACCCGCGTACGGCTCGACACCGTGCTGGGCAACGGCTTCGCCGTCATCGGCGTCGACGTGGTGCCCGAGCTGTCCGAGCACGCGCTGTGGGACGCGTTGCAGCCGCGGCTGCTGCAGGTGCTGGTGGGCGACCGCGCGCCACGGCGGCCCACGTCGACGGTCGAGACCGTTGCCGACGTCGACGGGTCGCTGACGACGCTGCTGGGCGAGTGCCGCGGGTCCGCGGTTCTCGTGCGTCCGGATCGCTTCATCGCCGCCGTCCTGCCTGCTGGTTCGACAGCACCGCTCGACGAGCTCGCGCACGCCTTCGGCATCGTTACCGCACCGGTCGGCTGAGCGTCCATAATTCGCTCGTGCCCGACCTGACCGAGATCCGCGCGGCGTTCACCGAGCCGGAGGAGTTCTGGAGCTCGCCGCTGTACCGGCGCCTCTGTGCCGTCGTCGCCGCGGACCCGTTCCTGCTCGGCCTGGCGGCCTCGGCCCGCCCCGGTCAGGTCCCGACCTTCGCCTTCTTCGGCTCGGTGCACGCGTTGCTGCTGTCGGGTACGTCCCACCCGCTGGGCGACTACTACACATCGCTGCACGGGGCATCAGCGCGTCCGCCCGACGACGACGCCGGCGTCGCGTTGACAGCGTTCGCGCACGAGCACGAGGCCGCGCTCCGGAAGCTGCTCGAGACACGTCTGGTGCAGACCAACCACGCGCAGCGGGCGGTCGGGTTGCGGGTCGGGCTCGCCGCGATCGCCCCGCATGTCCGGGGTCGCCCCGCGCACCTGCTCGAGGTCGGCTGCAGCGCGGGACTGGTGCTACGGCACGACCGGTACGGCTACCGGCTCGGCGACCGGCGGGCCGGCGATCCTGAGAGCCCGGTGCAGCTGGTCGCCGAATGGCGCAGTTCGTTGCCTGCACCCGATCTCGACGCGATCCCGCGTCTCGCGTCCACCACCGGGATCGACCTGTTGCCGCTCGACCCTGCCGACGCCGACGACCGGCTGTGGTTGAACGCGCTCGTGTGGCCGGAGGACCGGGACAAGGCCGACCTGCTTCATCGAGCGCTCGCGGTGGCTCTCGACGGCCCGCTGCCGACGATCGCCGGTGACGCGATCGACCGGTGCCCCGAGTGGGCCGAGACGCTCCCCGAGGGCGAGCCGCGGATCGTGTTCCACTGCGCCACCCGTATGCACGTGCCGCACGAACGGCGGGCGGCTTTCGACGCAGCGATCGACACCACCGGTCACAACGGCCCGCTCTACGTCATCGCCATCGAGGGGGACGGGCTCGTCGTCACCGGCCCGGGCCGTCGACCGATCGCCGAGTACGACGTCGCCGGGCATCTTGCCTGGGTGGCGCCACGCTGAGCCCGGCGCGTCAGCCCGACAGCGCCTGCTCGCCCATGTAGCTCGCTGCCAGCACATCGCGGTCCGCGCGCAACACGGCGGCGTCGGCGGCGAGCGCGACCTCGCCGTGGCTCAGCACGATTCCGCGGTCGGCGATCTCCAGGGCCAGGTGCACGTGCTGCTCGACGAGGATAACCCCGCACCCGGTGTCGTCGGCGTAGCGGCGCACCACGGGCAGCAGTCCCTGGACGATGATCGGCGCCAGGCCCAGGCTCAGCTCGTCGATGAGCAGCAGGCGCGGCGATCGCGCCAGCGCGCAGGCCAGCGCGAGCATCTGCTGCTCACCGCCGGACATCAGGCCGGCGCGGCGGTCACGCAGCTCCGAGAGTCGGGGGAAGTACTCCATGGCCCGCTCGACGTCCTGACCGGCACGCAGCCGGAAGTGCTCGGCGACGGTCAAACCCTGGAAGATGCCGCGGCCCTCGGGCACATGGGCGACGCCGCGGCGGGCGAGCAGATGCGGGCGTACCCGCAGGGTCGGCTCGCCGTCGAAGTGGATGGAGCCGCGCTGCGGAGTCAGGAACCCCGCCACGGCGCTCAACGCAGTGGACTTGCCGGCGCCGTTCGGGCCGAGGATGGCGAGCACCTCACCCGTTCCCAGTTGCAGGGACAGTCCGCGGACCACGGGGGAGCCGCCGTGATAGCCGAGGTAGAGGTCCTCGACCTCGAGAAGAACGCTCATCACGTGCTCGCAATCTGCTCGCCGACAGGCTCGTGCGGGGCGGCCGGCGCGTCGGATGCGCCGGAGGATCCGAGATAGGCGTTCAGGACGGCCGGGTCGCGGCGGGCCTGCTCGGGGGTTCCCTGGAAGATCACCTTGCCGAAGTCCAGCACGACGATCAGGTCGCAGATCGACAGCACAAGACCCATGTCGTGGTCGATGAGCAACGTGGTGGTGCCCCTGGCCACGATCTGGCTCAGGTGCTTGCCGAGCACCTGGCTCTCGCCGGTGTCGAGTCCGGCGGCCGGCTCGTCGAGGCACAGCAGGGTGGGCTCCGCGGCGAGCGCGCGCGCCACCCCGGCAAGCCGCTGCTGACCGGCCGTCAACTGGTCGGGGTGGACGTCGGCGATCGACTCGAGATCGAGCAGCGCCAGGACGGCACGCGAATGCGCGTCGCGGCCGTCGCCGCTGTGCCGGATCCCGAGCCCGCCGTGCCACCACGGGTGCCGGCTGGCGGCGACGGACAGGTTCTCCTCGACCGTCAGCTCGTCAAAGAGCATCGAGGACTGCCAGGTGCGGGCCAGGCCGGCGCGGGCGCGGCGATGCGGTGCCATGCGGGCCAGTGACCGGCCACCCAGTTCGACGCTGCCGGTGGCCGGCGCGAAGCCGGTGATCGCGTCGATGAACGTGGTCTTGCCCGCACCGTTCGGCCCGATCAGGCCGACCAGCGTGCCGGCAGGGATGTCGATCGAGACGCCGTCGAGCGCCTGCACGCCGCCGTAGCGCACCGAGAGACCGTTCGTGCGCAGCGCGCAGTCGCCGCTCATGGCTTGACCATCGAGTGTCGTACATGGGGCAGCGGTCGCCCGACCCGGGTGACGAGTCGCCCGGGCCGGCTGAGCGCGAGCGAGGTCGCGATCCCGTTCGGATTCTTGATCATCGTGACGACGAGCGCGAAGCCGGCGAGCACCAGCTGCCAGTTGGCCGGGATGTGCAGCACCACCTCACCGACATGGGCCAGGAACGCCTCGGTGCACAGCATGCCGCCCACAATCGCCCCGGAGACGGTCGTGATTCCACCCATGTAGGCGAACGCGACGAACGACAGCGCGATCGAGATGCTGTAGTCACTGGCCGCCCCGGTCTGGAAGCTGTACGCGTACAGGGCGCCCGCCAGGCCGGCCAGCCCCGAGGAGATCGCGTAGGCCACCAGCTTGGTCTCGCGGACATTGATCCCGGCCGCGGCCGCGGCGCGCTCGTTCGATCGCACGGCCAGCATCCGCTGGCCGAGGTTCCCGCGACGCAGCGCGGCGACGAACATCGCCGCGCCCGCCGCGCAGACCAGGCACAGGAACCCGAACAGCGGGCTCGGACTACCCAGCCCGCTCATCAACGCGGTGCTGTTCGGACCGAGGTCGAGCCCCAACAGATGCGGTGAGCCAACCTTGCCGTTGAGGGTGTCGAAGCCGAAGTTGGCGTTGCTCAACCAGAAGTTGGCGATCGCCACCGCACCGGCCATCGTGATGATCGCCAGGCTGACCCCGCGGATGCGCATGGTGGGTAGGGCGGTCAGGACACCGACGACCACGGCCAGGGCGACCCCGAGCAGCGGGGCGATCGGGAACCCGATGCCGGAGGACGCGGTCAGCTTGGTCAGCACGAGCGCGGAGACCCCGGCCAGGCCGAGCTGGATCAGCGAGATCTGCCCGACGAAGCCGGTGATGACCACCAGCGAGAGGCACACCACGGTGCCGATCAGGGTGTTGATCAGCGCCTGCCGGAACCCGAACGGCAGGGTGAGCAGACCGACCACCACGACCGCGCTGACGATGACGGTCGGCCGCAGGATGTACGTGGCGTGCGGGGCTGCGGGCAGGCGTCGCTCGGCGACCATCCCGCGCTCGGGCAGCACCTGACCGCGGAAGTACAGCACGAGACCGATGATCAGGAAGAACAGCAGGTCGGTGACGCCGGGCAGCGGGCCGCCGGCGGTCGACGGGAACCACGTGGTCGTCTGCGCCCACGTGACGAGGGATTCGAGCACCCCCATGCCGAAGCCGGTCACGGCAGCGACCCCGAAGGAGGTGAAGCGCGCCATGAGTGCGGCCGCGAGAGCGGGGACGATCGTGAGCGCGATGGTCGTCGTGTCGAGCTGGGCGACCGGTGCGAACAGGATGCCGAGCGCGCCGGCCAGCACCGAGCCGAGCACGGTGTTCATGGTGGACAGCCGGTCGGGGGACAGGCCGGTGCGCATCGCCATGGCCTCGTCCTCGGACGCGGCCCGGGTGGCCAGACCGAAGCGGCTGTAGCGGTAGCCCACTGTGAGCGCGACGGCCACGACGACGACGATGGCGGCGAAGATGAACCGGTCGCGCGGGATGGCGACCCCGAACACGCTGACGGCCTTGCTGGGCAGTACCGCCGGTGCCGAGCGGCTCGTGACCCCGAACCAGAGCAGCACGACCGCCTGGAAGAACAGCAGCAGTCCCAGCGTCGCGATCAGTTTGGACAGCGGCGACGCCGTGCGCAGGCGTCGGAACACGTAACGGTCGACGACCAGCCCGGTCAGTCCGCAGAGCACGATCGCGGTCACCAGCGCGGGCGCCGTCGACCACGGCTCGTCGAGCGCGATCCGCAGGCCACCGATCGACACGGCCGGGATGTGCAGCAGACCGCCGGTCTTGAAGGCGTAGTAGAGGTACGCGCCCTCCATCGCGAACCCACCGGCGGCGATGTTGATCACGCCCGAGCCGCGGTAGGTCAGGATGACGCTGAGGGACAACCCGGAGATCAGCGACCCGGCGCCGAGCCCGATGAGGGTGAAGAGAACAAGTTCCTTCACGACGCATCGCCCCGATCGGGTCGAGCGCCTGCCACGCTGGCTGTCGGCGGAAGGGACACGTCGTTGGTTCTCCTCGTCGGTCGTCCGGGCGAGCGCGTGAGGTAGCGCACTCAAGCATTCCGTGGGACAGAACCATATCCCGCAGTACGGACTGCATGTCAACGATCAGAGGCGCTCCACCCATTCTTCACAGAGGAATAGGATTGGGTAACCTTTCAGCTGTGACTCAACTACGCGAGCCGAAGCATCCGATCGGGTCGGTCGACAACGCCCTCAAACTGCTGCTGATGTTCCGCGACCACCGACGCATCAGGATCTCCGAGGCAGCCGCCGCCCTGAACGTCGTGGCCTCCACGGCCCACCGGCTGATGGCCATGCTGGAGCACCACGGCCTGGTGTCGCAGGACCCGGAGAGCAAGGCCTACCAGTCCGGTCCGATGCTCACCCAGATCGCGCTGCAGGTCCTGGCCCAGATGGACATCCGCACGGTGATCCGTCCGCATCTCGAGCGCCTCGCCGAGCGCACGAACGAGAGCGTGCACTTCCTCGTCCTCGACGGCACCGACGTGATGTTCGTCGACGGCATCGAGTCCGGCCGCACCGTAAGAACCACGCTGCGCGTCGGGATGCGGCGTCCGGCGCACTGCACCTCGGGCGGCAAGGCGCTGCTCGCGGAGCTCACCGACGCCGAGGTGCGCGCGCTGTACGGGGCCGACGCCCTGATCGCCTGCACCGGCAGTTCCATCCGCACCGTGGCGGCGCTGCTGCGCGAGCTGAAGAAGGTTCGCCAGATCGGGCACGGCGCCAGCGTGGGGGAGAGCGAGGCCGAGATCGCCGCCGTCGGCACTGCGATCCTCGGCGCGAAGGGTCAGCCGATGGGCGCCTTCTCCGTCTCCATGCCGATGACTCGTTACGACCAGAGCGCGCTGACGCGGGTAGGGGCGATGGCGTCCGTCACGGCCCAGGAGGCGATGGCCGACCTGTCCCAAGCTGCTGAGGTCGGGCTGCTCCGCGGCTGAGCAGCGCCAGATCAGAACCCGCGCCGGTACGCTCGCTCCCATGCCGCCACGCCGTCGTCGTGACGTCGACGGCGCGGCAACCGGCACCGTCGAGCGGGCCGACGTCACCCGTAACCGCGAGCGGATCTTTGCCGCCGCCCGCCAACTGTTCGCCCAGCACGGGCGCGACGACGTGTCCTTCGACGACATCGCCGCGCTGGCCGGTATGGGCCGGGCGACGCTGTTCCGCCACCTCGGCACGAAGGATGCACTGGTCACCGCGATCTACGCAGCCCGCCTCGAGGACATCCATGCCCTGGCCCGTGAGGCCCTGACCGACCCCGATCCGTGGACCGGTTTCGAGTCGATGGTGCGCTCGCTGGTGCGGTGGATGCACGAGGACCGTGGACTCTACGATTTCGCGCGGCGGCTCAACCTGGCCCAACGCGAGCTGCTGCCCGAACGGGGCAAGCAGATCAACGACGAGATCGATCTGGTCATCACCCGGGCGCAGGATGCCGGCGCGCTCTGGCCGGACCTGCGTGCGCTGGACATCGTGCCGCTGCTCGCGTTCGCCGGCACCCAGGACACCGATCGACTCGATGGCTACACCGACATCCTGATCCGCGGCTTGCGCACCGACACATCCGGCTGACGTCAGCCACGCACAGCCGGTTCTGCGCAGTGGGTCTTGACGAGCTGCCGCGCACGAAACAATACTAATGAGTCTCACTTCCAGCCTGGGCGCTCCGCCCACCGTGCAAGGAGTCCGCATGTCACTGACCAGCACTGTGGGACCGGCCGCGGCCGTGCAGACCGCCCTCGCCACGCTCGGCCGCGGCGGCATGGTCGTGGTGCTCGACGACGCCGACCGGGAGAACGAGGCCGACCTCGTTGTCGCTGCGGAGTTCATCTCGACCCGGCAGATGGCGTTCCTGGTCCGGCACACCACCGGCATCGTGTGCGCACCGATGAGTGCCGAGCGGGCTGACGACCTGCGCCTGCCGCCGATGGTCAGCGACAACCACGACAGCCACGGCACGGCGTTCACCGTCTCGGTCGATCACCGCGACACCGACACCGGGGTGTCGGCCACCGACCGGACGGTCACGGTCCGCGCGCTGTCGGACCCGCTGACCATCGCCGGCGAGCTGCGCCGGCCGGGTCACATCTTCCCGCTGCGAGCCCGCGACGGCGGCGTCCTCGTGCGGGCGGGCCACACCGAGGCGGCCGTCGACCTCACCACGCTGGCCGGGCTGTCCGGCGTCGCGGTGATCAGCGAGCTCGTCGACGACGACGGCTCGATGCTGCGCGGGCAGCGGGTGTTCGACTTCGCCGAGGCGCACGGGTTTCCGGTGCTCGCGGTCGCCGACCTGGTGCGTTACCGCCGGGCCACCGAGCAGATGGTCGAGCTGGTGGCGACCTCGCAGATGCCGACCGAGTTCGGCGACTTCCGGGCGATGGCCTACCGCAACACCGCCGACGGCACCGAGCACCTCGCGCTCGTGATGGGCGACGTCGCCGCGGCCGGGCGCTCCCCGCAGGGCGCGCTGGTGCGGGTGCACTCCGAATGCCTCACCGGCGACATCCTGGGCTCGCTGCGCTGCGACTGCGGCGCACAGCTCGAGCAGGCCCTGCGCGCGATCGCGGCCGAGGGCTGCGGAGCCGTGGTGTACCTGCGCGGCCACGAGGGCCGGGGTATCGGCTTGGCCCACAAGATCCACGCCTATGCGCTGCAGGAAGAGGGAATGGACACGGTCGACGCGAACCTGGCGCAGGGTCTGCCGGTGGATTCCCGCAGCTACGGCGTCGGTGCGCAGATCCTGGCCGACCTCGGTGCCTGCCGGTTGCGGCTGATCACCAACAACCCCGACAAGTACGGCGGGCTCGAGGGCTTCGGCCTCGAGGTCGTGCGACGGGTGTCGCAGCCGACTGCGGCCACGGCCGAGAACGTGCGCTACCTGCGCACGAAGCGTGACCGGCTCGGCCATCACATCAGCGCCGTGGCGGGGTTGTGAGCGGGCCGCCGGTCGCACTCGACCCGGGTCGCTCGACCCCCCGCTCGTAGCGTTCTGCGTCCAGCACACCTCGACCACCTGGCCCACGCTGCGGGAATGTCCCCGCATCGGGGTCAGCGGGCTCGGCTCGGGCCGGCGCGCTGCTGCTCGACGACAGCGTCGCGCAGCTGGAATGCGCGGTACACGAGGAGGTCCCGGCCGGTGATCACCTGATCGTGGTGCTGGACGTACCGGCCATCGACGCGGCACCGGACGGCGAGCCGCTGGTGTTCCACCGCAGCGCGTTCCGCATCCTGGGCTGACCCGCCACGCTCAGCGCGCGCCGGCCCGCAACGCGTCGGAGATCGCCTTCGCCGTTCCGCCGTGCGCCTGCCCACCGTCGACGGAGATGTCGGCACCGGTGACGTAGCTGGCGGCGGGGGAGAGCAGGAAGATCACCAGCTCGGCGACCTCGTCGACGGTGCCCCCACGGCCCAGCGGGGTGAGCGCCTCGTTGACGGTCCGGAACGCCGGGGGAGCGGACTGCGTCATCGGGGTCTCGATGAAGCCGGGGTGCACGGCGTTCACCCGGATGCCCCGCCCGCCGAGCTCCACCGCAGCGAGCTGCGACAACCCGCGCACGGCCCACTTGCTGGTCGTGTAGGCCGCTGCGTAGTGACCGTAGAAGGCGGCGACCGAGCCGATGTTGACGATCGACGCGCCGGCGGGCATCTGCGGCAGCAGCGCCTGGATGCCGAGCATCGGCCCGGACACGTTGACGGCCAGCACCCGGTTCCAGTCCTCGAGATCGACGTCGCCCAGACGCACCCGGCTGGTGATGCCGGCGTTGTTGACCAGCCCGTGCACCGCCTCGAACCGCTCGCCCGCCCACCGGGCCAGTTCGGCCCAGGCAACCGGATCGGAGACGTCGAGCGCCCGGCAGTGGAGTCGATCGCCACCCACCGGGGACAGCTCGGGCGCGACGAGATCTGCCGCTATCACGATCGCACCCGCCCGCAGGCACGCGATCGCCTCCGCGGCGCCCTGCCCGCGTCCCGCGCCAGTCACGACGACGACCCGTCCGGCAAGCGCCTGTGGTGCGCTGGCGGGGTTCACCGG
>CAZZVT010000001.1:0-25540 GCA_964657545.1 uncultured Jatrophihabitantaceae bacterium | reverse complement strand
TCCGTGCCCGACACCGACGCCCGCGTCATCGGGGTGTCCCGCCGTCCCGGCGCGGTCGGCGAGCACCTCGCAGCCGACCTCACCGACCCGGCCGGCTGGCGCACCGTCCTCGACAGCTTCGACACCGTCCTGGGCACCGGCGAGGTCACCCGCGCGAGCCTGCTGCACTTCGCCGGAGTCGGCGTACCGCACGGTCCGGCCGCCACCGCCGACCGAGCCCAGTACCTGTCGTCGGTACTGCTGAACTCGGCGTCCGGCCAGGTGCTCGGCCAGGGCTTCCTCGGCGCCTGCCTCGCGAACGGCATCACCGACCCACTGGTCATCCTGTGCTCGTCGCCGGCGGCGATCACGCCGTTGCCGTTCGTGTCGCACTACGGCGCGGGCAAGAAGGCCGGTGACTACTGGGTCGCCGGCGTCGCGGCCGAGGAGGCCGAACGCTCCGCGGCCTTGATCCTCGCCGTCGCCCCGTTCGCCGTCGACACCCCGATGCTGCGCAGCGTCATGGACCTGCCCGCCGAGCTCGACCCGAACGCCGCGATGCTGCGTGACGAGGCCGATCAGGGCCGGCTGGCGACGCCCGCGGACACCGCCGCCGAGATCTGGGCCGCCGCGGTGCCGGCCAACGCCGGCACCATCGTGTACGTCGGCGCCGTGCCGGCTCCGTTACGGACCCGGACGGCGGGCGTCGGATGACCACGCCCGGCAACCCGCCCGTCAGCCGGCGCACCGTCACCGGCGACGTGATCGCTCGCCTGCGCGACGACATCCGCGCCGGCGAGCTCGCGCCCGGGTCCCGCCTGCTGCAACTCGAGATCGCGGCCCGCTACGGGGTCAGCAGCACGCCGGTCCGCGAGGCGTTCTCGGCGCTCGAGCGCGAGGGGCTGCTGGTCAGCTCGCCGCACCGCGGGGTCGTCGTCTTCCGTCCCACCGTCGAGGACCTGCGCGAGACCTACGAGATCCGTATCGCGCTGGAATCGCTCTCGATCGCCGCTGCGGTACCGAGGCTGACCGACAACGACCTCGACCACCTCGACGGCCTCATCGCGCAGATGGCCGACGCCGCCGGCGATCCGGTCCTGCACGGCGCACTGAATCGCGACTTCCACGTCTGCCTGAGCGCAGCCGCGGGGATGCCCAAGCTCGAGAAATTGATCGCCGATCTGCGCGATGCCTCGGCCGCCTACCTCCGCCTGTACGCCGACCTCGCGCCGCAGGCCGACGCCGCCCGGGCCGAACACCTGCAGATCGTGCAGGCGTGCCGGCTCCGCAGCGTGCCGCAGGCCCGCAAGGCCGTCGTCGCGCACCTGCGCAACACCGTCGAGACGGTCGCCGCGGGCCTCGATCGTGAGCTGGCGGAGCAGTCCGCCCACCTGGCCTGAGAAGGCTAGAGGCAAGCGCCGCGCGATGCTTGCCGCCGCGCGTCCAGCACTGACATACTAGGATTTGAGGCTCCACCGACGTGCTGCGAGGTAGTCATGGCTGAACCGGACGTGCTCGACATCGATCGCGGGACGGTGGCCATGCGGCCTGCCGGGGATCCGCACGAACTGGGGTGGCCGGGGCTGAAGCCGGACAGCTACGTGCTGACGGCGGGCACGAGCATCGACGGCGGCCGGCCGCTGCTGTGCGACATCCGCGTCGAACGCGACGTCGCGGTCACGATGCGCGACGGGATCACGATCTACACCGACATCCTGCGTCCGGAAGGTGTCACCGACCTGCCCGCGATCGTCGCGTGGAGCCCCTACGGCAAGCAGGACCCGGGCGCGCTGCTCGACCGCATCCCCGGCCGGGCCGGTATCGCGAAGGACGCCGTCTCGGGGCTGCAGAAGTGGGAGGGCCCCGACCCTGCCTACTGGTGCGCCCACGGCTACGCCGTGATCAACCCCGATGCGCGCGGTACCAATGCCTCCGAGGGCGACATCGCCTTCTGGGGCCAGGCCGAGGCCCGCGACGTCGAGGACACCGTCAACTGGCTCGCCGAGCAGCCGTGGTGCAACGGCAACGTCGGGCTGACGGGCAACTCGTGGCTCGCGAACATCCAGTGGTACGCGGCGTCGCGCCGCCCGGCGGCCCTCAAGGCGATCGCGCCCTGGGAGGGCGAGACCGACTTCTACCGCGACTTCGCGACGCGCGGCGGCATCCCGTCGGGCGATGCGTTCACCGAGTTCACGATGAGCAAGGGCATGCGCGGGTTCAACCAGGTCGAGGACGTCGCCGCGATGATCCGCTCGACCCCGCTGTGGGGGCCGTGGTGGGCCGACAAGCGTCCGCCGGTCGAGAACATCGACGTCCCCGCCTACGTCGTGGCGTGCTGGACGCAGTTCCACTCGCACGGCACCTTCGACGGTTACCGCCGGATGCCCGGCGAGCACAAGTGGCTGCGCGTGCACAACACCCACGAGTGGCCCGACTACTACGACCCGAAGAACGTCGAGGACCTGCGACGGTTCTTCGACCGCTACCTCAAGGAGCTCGACAACGACTGGGAGTCGACGCCGCGGGTGCGGTTCTCGGTGCTCGACCCGGGCGGGCAGGACACCGTCGACCGCCCGGCCGCGGACTTCCCGCTGCCCGGCGCGACCACCCGCACGCTCTACCTCGACGGGACGTCCCGCCAGCTCGTCGACCAACTGCCCGCCGAGGAGACCGCAGTGCGGTACTCGGCCACGGAAGACACCATCAACTTCACGTACCGGTTCACCGAGGACACCGAGGTCGTCGGCTACCCGTGCCTGAACCTGTACCTCGAGGCCGAGGGTGCGACCGACGCCGACCTGTTCGTCCTGGTCGACAAGCTGGCGCAGGACGGCTCGCCGCTCGCGCACCTGGTGCTCGGCCGACCGGCCTCACTGACCAGCGGGCAGCTGCGGGTGTCGCACCGCGCCACCGTTGCGGAGAAGTCGACGCCGTCCGAGCCGTTCCACCCGCATGATCACGAGGACCTGCTCGAGCCGGGCCGGATCGTCTCGGTGCCGCTGGGCCTGTGGGCGATGAGCGCCCGCTTCCGGGCGGGGGAGCAGCTGCAGGTGACGATCTCGGGCAAGCGGATCATCCCGGCCGAGCTCGGCATCTCGACAAGCATCCCGTCGCGCAACGCCGGCACCCACGTGCTGCACACCGGCGGCGCCTACGACGCTCATCTGCTGCTGCCCGTCGCGCCGGCCGCCGACGTCTGACGCTCAGCGGGCGGGCTGGTGCGCCCCGACCATCAGCTCGGCCAGGTCCTCCGGGCGCAGGAATTTCTCCGGCGGGGCCTGACCCCAGGCGTAGAGGGACTTGCGGCCGGTGAACACGCCGGGTTTCCACAGCTCGTCGTCGACGA
This sequence comes from uncultured Jatrophihabitantaceae bacterium, assembly GCA_964657545.1. GTDB lineage: Bacteria > Actinomycetota > Actinomycetes > Mycobacteriales > Jatrophihabitantaceae > Jatrophihabitans. The sequence continues at coordinate 22,215 of CAZZVT010000001.1, read as the reverse complement.
TGCAGTCCATGTCGGAGTAGTACTCGGCGAAGTTGCCGGCCGGGTCGCGCAGGTACCAGAAGAAGTTGCTGCCGATGTAGTGGCGCCCCAGGCCCCACATGTGCCGGCTGGGATCGGCCTCGAGCATCGTCGTGGCGCCGCGCCCGACCTCCTCGACGTCGTCGACCTGCCACGACGTGTGGTGCAGGAATTGGATCGGGGCGCGCTGGACCAGCAGGTTGTGGTGGTCGGTGGTACAGCGCAGGAACGCCGCCTCGCCCGGGACCTCGTCACTGACCTTGAACCCGATGCCCTCGGTGAACAGCTCGTAGGAGCGTTCCTGATCGATGCTGCCGACGACGACGTGGCCCAGCTTGCGCGGGCGGACGACGGTCTCGCGCAGCACGCCCGCGGCACGGACGTTGAACCGCGCAGGTGCATCGGGGTAGTTCAGCGCCGGCAGTTCGTAGCCCGGGGCGGGCGTGACGCGCGGGCAGATGCGCAGCTCGACCGACACCCCCGTGCCCGGGTCGAGCACGGTCAGCCGATCGGGCTCGGCCTGGTGCTCCGCCCCGATGGCGCTGAGCCGGCGGTCGATACGGGCCAGGTCGTCGCGGTCGTCGACGCCGAGCGAGATCGCGAGCAGCCGGCGGCGCGGGGCGGACACCAGACGCAGCTGGTCGCCGCCGTCTGTGGTGCTCAACAGACCGGACACGGACTCGCCGAGGCCGAAGTCGCGGTAGAAGGAGCGCACCGCCGCGACGTCGGGGACGCCCATGGTGATCTCGCGCAGGCGATGGATGCTCATGTGTGCTCCGGATCCGATAGTCTTGACTGACAGGATCAGTGTCCTACAGAGCAGGAGAAAAAGCATGCCTATCCTCGAACTCGGGCACACCGGATTCTGGGTCGACGACCTCGAGCTGATGCTCGACTTCTACACCCGGGTCATGGGTCTGCACATCACCGACCGCGACGAGGACGAGGGCATGGTGTTCCTCAGCTCGCGTCCACAGGTCGAGCACCACGAGCTGGTGCTGGCCAAGGGACGCACCGCACCCAAGGGCTCGAAGCTGACGCACCAGGTGTCGTGGCGCATCGACTCGCTCGAGACACTGATCGACTACCACCGGCGGTTCCGCGCCGAGGGCGTCGACGTGCAGCAGGAGGTCACGCACGGCAATGCATTCGGCATCTACTTCTTCGATCCCGAGGGCAACCGCAACGAGGTGTACCTGCGGATCGACCGCGATGTGCGCCAGCCCTTCCGCAAGTCGCTCGATCTCGACCTGCCGCCGGAGGAGATCCTCGCCGAGGCCGAACGGCTGCTGAACGACGGCGGCCCCGCCTACCAGCCGGTGCGCTGATCTCATGAGCGACACCGTCGTCGTCCACAACGTCACCCTGATAGACGGCACCGGCGCGCAGCCGGCGCCCGCGACCGACGTCGTCGTCCGTGACGGCCTGGTCGTCGCCCGCGGGCGAGACGCCGGCGAGGGCGTCGACGCCGAGCAGGTCGACGGCACCGGGCGCTACCTCATCCCGGGCCTCTGGGAGACCGAGACGCACCTGACCCGTCCGGTCACGGGCGTCGTCGGCGACTTCGTCAACGCCGGCGGCGTCGACGTCGAGGCGGCCGAGGCCCATCTGGCCGCCTACCCGGTGTACGGGTTCACCTCCGTGGTCGACCTCGGCGGGCCGGAGGAGTTCCTGGCCGAGCTCAAGCAGCGTCAGGCCGCCGGCGAGATTCCCGGGGCGCGGGTGCTGATGACCGGTCGACAGTTCACCGCCGTCGGCGGGCCGCCGTCGGCCCCCGACGGAACACGCTGGGGAACGACCACCGTGGACGTCGACTCGATCGACGGCGCGCGGGCCGAACTCGACCGCATGCGCGAGCTCGGCATCGACGCGATCAAGGTCAACATGCCCGAGCCGAACGAGATGCACGGGTTCGGCCCGACGATCCCGATCGAGATCGTCCGCATGCTCGTCGAGCAGGGCAACGCTCACAACCTGCCGGTGCACGTGCACATCGACACCGCCGACGCCGCGATCGCCGCCCTGGGTGCGGGCGTGCACAACGTCGAGCACTTCTTCGACCCCGACCCGCTGACCGTCGAGGCCGACGTCGAGAAGGTCATCGAACTCTGCCTGTCCACGGGCGCGTACTGGCCGTTCACCCTGTCGCTGTGGGAGGGCCTGAGCCGGGTCGGCGAGCCCGAGCTGCTGGTCGAGCGTGAGCCGGAGCGCACGATGGTGCCGCGCGTGCTCGAGCGTTTCCTGCATCACCCCGAGAGCCTCTGGGTGCAGGCACCCGAGCAGGTGCGCGAGTTCCAGCGCGCCAAGCTCGAGGCGGCCATGCGCTTCCTGCCGCAGGTGCACGCGGCCGGTGTGCCGTTCACGATCGCCACCGACGCCGGTGCACCGTGCACGTTCCACGGCTCGGCCGCGGTCCGCGAGATCGAGCTGTCGGTGCAGGCCGGCGTCGCGCCCATGGACGTCCTGATCGCCGCGACCCGGGACTCCGCGCGCAAGCTGCGCGTCGACGAGCGGCTCGGCACGTTGGAGGTCGGCAAGATCGCCGACATGGTGCTGCTCGACGCCGATCCGCTGGCCGACATCACGAACATCCGGCGGATCCGTGCGGTGTTCCAGGGTGGCCGGATCGTCAGCCCAGCAGGGCAAGGCTCTCGGTGATCTCGACCGCGGCTGCGCAGACCGCCTGCGCGGTGGCGGCCACCCGCTGCTTCGAGACGCGCGCGGTTACAGCGGCCACGCCGATCGCGCACGCCACCTGACCGTCGACCGCCCACACGGGTGCGGCGATGCCGAGCACGTCGAAGTCCAGCTCGCTGTGCGACACGGCATACCCTGCGGTACGGGTCTGCGCGAGCCGCTCGCGGATCTCGGCCGGCGTCACCAGCGTCGAGGGCGTGAAGCGGCGCAGGTGCACCGAGGACAGGATCTGCTCGACCTGCTCCTCTGGCAGCCACGCCAGCAGCGCCAGCGCCGACGCACCCGCGTTGGTGGGCAGCACCTCGCCGCGTTCGTAGGAGATGCGCACGGCATGCGCCGCACCGCCCTCGCGTTCCAGACAGATGACCGACGTGCCCGCCAGCCGGGTGAGCAGCACCGCCTCGCCGGTGTCGTCGGCCAGGCGGCGCATAACCGGCCGCGCGATCTCGGACAGGCCGAGGCCCCTGCGCGCCAACCGGGCGAGTTCCAGCACCCGCCGTCCGAGCCGGAACCCCGTCCCCGACTCCTCGACGAAGCCGGTCTGCACGAGGCTCTGCAGGTAGCGGTAGGCGGTCGAGCGGGCGACCTGCAACTGGGTCGCCACCTCGGCGGCCGACACCGCCAACCGCTCGTCGGAGAACATCATGAGGATCTCGAGCGCGCGGTCGGCGGTGGAGTTGCGCTCGCGGTAACCGGCGCCGGCGGGGCTTCGTCCCGTCGTCATGCGGGCAGGTTACCGCGGGTCAGGCGGTGCGACGGCCCGTGGAGAGGGTCGCCTCGGCGCGGACCAGCTCCGTCAGCATCGCGTCCGCGCTGGCCTGCGCGACGTCGGTCGCCTCGAACACACCCTCGCGGATGGCGGGCATGAAGAAGGGCAGGTTGACGGCCTCGACGACCGGCAGCATCCGCAGCGCGACGACCACCGGCTTGAGCTGCTGCACGGCTCGCGTGCCGGCCGCCACCCCGCCGTAGGACACGAACCCGACCGGCTTGTTCGCCCACTCGGTGTGCAGGTAGTCCAGGGCGTTCTTCAATGCTGCCGGGTAGCCGTGGTTGTACTCGGGAGTCACGAACACGAAGGCGTCGGCCGCGGTAACGAGCGCGCTCCACCGCTTGGTGTGCTCGTGCTCGTACTGGCCCATGCGCGGGTGCTTCGGCTCGTCGAACATCGGCAGGTCCAGCTCGGCGAGATCGGCCGTCGAGACGGTGAAACCGCCGTGCTTCTCGGCTGCGGAGGCGAACCACCGACCGATCGGCAGGCCGGCACGACCCGGCCGGGTGGAGGCGATGACGATCATCAGGTTGGGCACGCAGTTCTCCTTGGTGGTGGAAGCTTCGGACGTCTCGGGTCGGACACGACCCGACTCCGTTCATACCAGCGGTGTGCGCAGCTCCCCGAGGCCCTCGATGGCGGTGGTCAGCGTGCTGCCGCGGGTCAGGAAGCGGGCCGGTGTGCGGGTGACGCCCACGCCTGCGGGCGTGCCGGTGAAAATCAGGTCGCCGGGCAGCAGCGCGCACACGTTCGACAGCCGCGAGACCAGCTCGGACACCGAGAACACCAGGCCGCTGGTGCGGTCCTTCTGCAGCGGCTCGCCGTCGAGCTCGCAGCCGATCGCGAGGTCGTCGGGGTCGCTCAGCTCGTCGGTGGTGACGACCGCCGGCCCGGTGGGCCCGAAACCGGCGAAGGACTTGCCCAGGGAGAACTGCGGCACCGGCCCCGCGAGCTGGACGTCGCGCTCGGAGAGGTCCTGGCCGATGGTGAGCCCGGCGACGAAGTCCCACGCCGACGCCACGGCGACGTTCTCGGCGCGGGCACCGATGACGACGACCAGCTCGGCCTCCCAGTCGACCCGGTCGCTGGGCAACGTGACCGCGGTGCGGGGTCCGGTGAGGCAGGTGGGGAACTTGGTGAACACGGTGGGCGAGGTGGGCACCGGTTTGCCGCTCTCGGCCGCGTGGCCGCGGTAGTTGAGCCCGATCGCGAACACCTGACGCGGTGCGGGCACCGGGGCGCCGAGGCGGTCCTCGTCGATCTCGAACGCGGCGGTGTACTGGCCGGCTGTGTGCTGCTCGGCCCAGGTCCGGAACGCCGGCCAGTCGGCGTACACCGACTGCGGGTCGGGGCCGAAACGTCCGTTGCTGGCGGTGGCGACGTCGAGGCCGCCGTCGGGCACCAGCAGGGTCGCACGGGAGTCGTAGTTGGCAAGTCGCACGGTCTATCTCCTTCGTCTCGTTGGCAGGTGGGAGGTCACGACGTCGTCCGGCGGGCCGGTGCCACCGCGATGTCGGGATACGTCGCGGGCACCACCCGGTTGCTGATCTCGCCGATGCCCTCGATCGCCATGGTGACGACGTCGCCGGCCTCGAGCGGCGCCGGCTCGAGTCGGCCGAGGCGACCCCACGACTCGGCCAGCGCCCCGCCGGCGCAGGTGCCCGACGCGAGTACGTCGCCGGCCCGCACCCATGCACCGCGCGAGGCGTAGCTCAGCATCTGCTCGAAGGACCACCCCATGTGGGCGCTGCGGTCGCCGCCGACCCGGACGCCGTTGACCGAGACCGTCATCTCCAGATCGAGACGGCCGGCCTGGACGTAGGGCGCCAGCTCGTCGGACGTCACGATCCACGGGCCGATGGTGGTGGCGAAGTCCTTGCCCTTGGACGGGCCGAGGCCCAGGCGCATCTCGCGCTGCTGGATGTCGCGGGCCGACCAGTCGTTCATGATCAGGTAGCCGCCGATGCACCCGGCTGCGTCGGCGGGGGAGACGTCGCGGGCATCCCGGCAGACCACGGCCGCGAGCTCGAGTTCGAAGTCGAGGCGCTCGGTGCCGTGCGGTTTGGCCACGTCGACGCCGGTGGCCGTCACGGCGTGCGGGCTCATGAACAGAAACGACGGCGCCTCGTACCACTCCGGCGCGAGGTCCTCGCCCGTCATCGCGCGGTTGACCCCGGCGACGTGCGCCTCGAAGGTGAGGAAGTCGCGCATCGACGGCGGTTCGATCGGCACGTCCAACGTGACGTCCGTCAGCGCCCATCCGTCGTGCGTGGCGGCTGCGTGCGCCAACTGCTCCCGCTCGTCCGGGGGTGCTGACAGGACCGTCAGTGCCGTCGTCCCCCCGGGAAAGGGGTGGACGCGGTCGTCGACGACCATGCCTGTGTAAGGGTCACCCGCGGCGCGGAACGCAGCGATGCGCACGGCTAGTCGATGGTCAGGTAGAAGTGGCGTTCACGCTCGGCCAGCAGCGGGATCGCGGTGTCGAACGCGTACTGCTTGAAGTGCGCCGAGTCGACGTGCGCGAGGTAGGCGGCCTCGTCGTCGTAGACCTCGAAAAGCCTGATCACGCCGGGCTCGTCGACGTCCTGATAGGCCTGGTAGTAGCGGTTGCCCGGCTCCTCCCGCGACAGCGGGGCCAGAAACCGCACCGCCTCGAGAACAGCCGATTCATTGCCCGGCTGTACGTGCCAGTTCGCCCGAACCACGTACGCCACGGACCTCACCTCGTCCTCGTTGACCGACCACTGTGACATGCTAGCGTGACAGGACCGTACAAGAGCGTCGCACGCCGCGGCAAGTGGGGTAGGTGAGCAGTGAGAGTCGATCACCTCGCGATCTCGGTCGCGGACCTGGATGCGATGACCGCCTGGTACTGCGCGCGTCTCGACGCCCAGGTCGAGTACGAGATCCACCGACCGGCGGCCGGCGTCAGAGGAACGGTCCTGGCGCTGCGCGACGGCATGCGGCTCGAGCTGCTCGCCGCCCGGCACGCCGAGCACTCCGCGACGGCTCGGTCCGCACCCGACGATGTCGACGAGTCGCTGCGCCGGCCCGGCTACCACCACCTCGCGCTCGGCGTCGACGACGTCGCGGTGGCGTTTTCTGCATTCGTCGAGGCCGGGGCGACTGCGGTGCTGCCGCCCACCACCGGGTCGCGCGCGGACATCACGGTCGCGTTCGTGACCGATCCCGAGCACAACATCATCGAGCTCATCTCACGGGCGGTCGTCGAGCCGGACGACCCGCCGGTCTGGGTGGCGCTCGCGGCGACGGCGCACTCGATCGAGTTCGTCCAGGTCGGCGCATGGCGTACCCGCGTCCTGCAGGCCGGGCCCGTCGACGGCACGCCGCTGGTCCTGATGGCCGGCACCGGGGGACACCTCGAGGCCTACGCGCACAACATCGCGGCGTTCGCCGAGCACTACCGGGTCATCGCGTACGACTACCCCGGCCACGGCTACACGACCCATGCGAGCGACGACCTCGAGCTGCCCGACTACGTCGAGCACCTTCGGCTGCTGCTGGACACGCTCGGCGTCGAGCGGGCGCACCTGAACGGCGAATCGCTGGGCGGGTGGATCGCGATCAAGTTCGCGGCGCAGTACCCCGAGCGCACGCTGCGCCTGGTGCTCAACACCCCGGGCGGCACGATGGCACGTCCGGAGGTCATGGAACGCATCCGCGCGCTGTCGCAGGCCGCCGCCGACGAACCGACCGTCGAGTACATCCGCGCGCGGCTCGAATGGCTGATGGCCGACCCGGCCACTGTCACCGACGAGCTCGTCGCGATCCGGCAGGCCGTCTACTCACGCCCGGGGTTCGCCGAATCCATGCGCCACATCCTGTGCCTGCAAGACCCTGAGGTACGGACGCGCAATCTGGTCACCGACGCCGAGCTGGCCGCCGTACCGCACGAGGCGATGGTCATCTGGACGTCCGACGATCCGTCCGGGCCGGCCGGAACCGGCATCGCCATGGCCGAGGCGATGCGGCACGGGCGCTTCGAGTTGGTCGCGGGGGCGGGTCACTGGCCGCAGTGGGAGCAGCACGACACCTTCAACCGCCTCGTGCTGGACTTCCTGGCCGAGCCGGCCGGGGAAGGGACGGAGCCGTCTTGAGCACACCGTTCGACACCGACGTGCTCGTCGTCGGCACCGGGCCTGCCGGTGCGACGTGCGCGCTCGAGCTCGCCACCCTCGGCATACCCGTGCGGGTCGCGAGCAAGCAGCGTTGGCTGGCCAATACCCCGCGCGCGCACATCACCAATCAGCGCGCGCTGGAGGTCCTTCGTGATCTCGGGATCGAGGACGAGGCGCACTCGGTGGCGACGCCGTGGCACCTGATGGGCGACACGATGTTCACCACCAGCCTGGCGGGTGAGGAGGTCGCACGCCTGCGCACGTGGGGCACCGGCGAGGCTCACCGCACCGATTACCTCACCGGCAGCCCCTGCCCGTTGCTCGACATCCCGCAGCCCTACCTCGAACCGATCCTGACCAAGAACGCGGCGGCCCGTGGGGCCGACATCTGCTTCAACACCGAGTACCTCGGCCACGTCCAGGACGCCGACGGGGTGACGTCGCGGCTGCGCGACCGGCTCACCGGCCACGAGTACGAGGTGCGCAGCCGGTACCTCGTCGGTGCCGACGGCGCGCGCTCGAAGATCGTCGAGGAACTCGGGTTGCCCATCGAGGGCACGATGGGCCGGGCCGGGACGATCTACACGCTGTTCAAGGCCGACCTGCGCCGCTTCGTCGAGCACCGGCCGAGCGTCCTGCACTGGATCATGACGCCAGGCGCCGGTTACGGCGAGATCGGCATGGGCACCTTCCGCGCGATCCGGCCGTGGAACGAGTGGATCGCCGGCTGGGGTTACGACATCAACGGCCCCGATCCCGACCTCTCGCACGAGGCGGTGCTGCCACGCATCCGCGAGATGATCGGCGATCCCGACGTCGACGTCGAGATCCAGACCGTGACGACCTGGCAGATCAACCAGGCCTGGGCCACGCAGTACTCCTCGGGCCGGGTGTTCTGCGCCGGCGACGCCGTGCACCGGCACCCGCCGTCGAGCGGGCTCGGGTCGAACACCTCGATCCAGGACGGCGCGAACCTGGCGTGGAAGCTGGCGTTCGCGGTGAACGGCTGGTCCGGTCCGAAGCTGCTCGAGTCCTACTCCGACGAACGGGTTCCGGTGGGCCGCCAGGTGGTGGCGCGGGCCAATCAGTCGCGCATCGACTACGCCCCGATCAACGAGGCGTTCCGCACGGTCGGCGAGGCCGACCCGGTCGCCGCCGGCCTGGCCAAGCTGGCCGACCCGAGCGCTGCGGGGGTCAAGGCGCGCGAGGCGCTGGTCGAGGCCATCGAGTGGAAGAACACCGAGTTCAACGCCCAGGGCGTGGAGCTCAACCAGCGCTACACCTCGACCGCGGTGCTGCCGGACTCGGACGAGGCCGAGACCTGGCGCCGCGATCGGCAGCTGTACCTGCAGGCCACCACCCGTCCCGGCGCGAAGCTGCCGCACGTGTGGCTCGTCGACGAGGGCGGCAACCGGGTGTCGACACTCGACGTCACCGGCAAGGGCTTGTTCTCACTGGTGACCGGCCTGTCGGGCGGGGCGTGGAGGATCGCAGCCGAGCGGTTGGCATTGCCCTATCTGCGGACGGTCGTGATCGGTTCGCCCGAAGCCAAAGATCTCTATCACGACTGGCATCGGGCCCGCGAGATCGACGAGGCGGGCGCCCTGCTCGTCCGCCCCGACGGCTACATCGCCTGGCGGCATGGCGCACCTGTGGCCGACGTCGTGGAGGCCGAACGCCTGCTGCGTAGCGCATTGAGCACAGTGTTGGACGTCGACCTGACCGATGGGGTGCGCTGATGAGCGCCGCCCAGATCGAGGTGGTGTGCCTGTCGCACAGTCCGCAGATGGCCGGCGACGTCGAGCACCGGCAGGGCCTGCAGTTCCGCACCGGGTTTGCGCAGGTGAAAGCAGCGGTGCGCGACTACGACCCGACCCTGGTGGTGTACTTCGGCCCCGACCATCTGCGGGCGCTCGTCGGGATCGCGCCGTGCTTCACGGTCGTCGAATCGGCGGTCGGCTACGGCGACTGGGGCACGCCGGTCGAGGACTTCGACGTGCCGACAGAGTCGGCACTGGCACTCGGTGAGCATCTCGTCGCCGACGGCATCGACATCGCGATGGCGCCGCACCTGCGACTGGATCACGGGTTCGCGCAGTCGACCTTCGACCTGTTCGACTCGTTGTCGGCGGTGCCGATGCTGCCGGTCGTCGTGAACTGCATCGACCGCCCGCTCGCCACCCTGGCCCGCACCGCCGAGCTCGGCGCGTCGGTCGGCCGGTTCATCCGCACCGCGGTCGACCCCGGCGAGCGGGTGCTGGTCATCGGATCAGGCGGGCTGTCACACGCGCCGCCGTCGCTGGTGCCCGAAGCACGCGGGCTGGACGAGCAGGCCCGGCAGGACATGATCATGTCGAACCTGGCATTCGCTGCCGAGTCGATCAACCCCGAGTGGGACGCCCGTTTCCTGCAGCTGCTGGCCGGTACCGACTGGCGGGGAGCCGGTTCGCTGACCCCCGACGACCTCGCCGGCGGTGGTGCCGGTGGCGCCGAGGTGCGCACCTGGGTCGCGGCGTTGTTCGCCGGCGGCTCGCCGCTGCGCACAGTGGCCTACGAGTCGGTCCCCGAGTGGATCACCGGCATGGGCATCGCGACGAGCACGGCCCTCACGAGCTGAGCCTGCTCGGGTGCAGGTCCCGCCGTCGTCTTGTCAGCCCAGCAGCGGTAGTCGCCCGACGTCGGCACCGAGCACCTGTCGTTGCCCGGGCGTCGGCGCGCGGCGACCGGTCGCCAGCAGCACCCAGGTCGCATCGTCCCAATCTGGCGGGACGGCTCGCCCCAGCAGCCCGTCCAGGACGCGGCGAGTCAAGTCCAGGCAAGCGGGCGAGGGAAGTGGCGCGGTCAGGCCGGTGAGCAGGTCCAGGTGGTGGACGGTGGCCTCGACGGCGAGGGTGGCGAACAGGTCCTCGGCTCGCAGCACGTGGTTCTGGGTGGCCAGCAGCTCACCGGCCCCGATGCGCCCGGCCGCGGTGACGACCGCCCGCGTTGTCTCGACGAAGCTCGCCTGCAGGAATTCCAACGTCCAGGCGCTGGCCATCGTCCGGAGCGAACGCAGCCCGCGTGACTGAACGTCGTCGCGTCCCGGGGCGGATTGCCAGTACGAGATCAGGTCCCGATCCGCCGCGCCGCTCGCCGGAGTCGCCATCGCCACCAGCGCACGCTGCGCGTCGGTGAGTACGTGGAAGACGAGATCGCGCACCGCCCACCCGGCGCAACCCGACGGCCGCCACGAGGACTCCTCGTCCAGCGTTCCCACCACTGCGGCGAAGTCCGAGTACGCCTGCGACAGCAGCTCCTGCACGCCGTTCATCATTCCTGCTCAGGCCCCGGCGGCGTCCCGCAATTCGGCGTGGATGATGTCGACGGTCGTGATGATGTGCCGCTCCATCGCCTCGCGGGCCAGGCTGGCGTCGCGGGCAGCGAGCGCGTCGCAGATCTCGTCGTGGTCGTGGGCCCGCTCGTGCACGGCCGTGGCCAGCGGTTGCGGGGCGCCGGCGGTGTTGATCAGCAGGTCGGACAGATCCCACATGCGACGGCTCATGTCGGCGATGACCCGCGACGACGCCATGTCGTAGATGCGGGTGTGGAACTCGCGGTTCATCACCCGGTAGCCGTGCGAGCGGGTCGGTGCGTCGTCGTTGTCGGCCAGGGCGCTGACGCCGGCATTGACGGCTCGCAATGCATCGAGCTGGTCACCCGTCCAGCGGTCCGCGGCGAGGCTGGCGATCGCACCCTCCATGCCGGCGAACATCGTGTAGAAATCGTTGACCTCGTCCAGCGAGCGGGTGGGCACCCGGCAACCCACCTGCGGCAGGATCTCGATCAGCCCGTCGGAGGCGAGGCGACGCACCGCGTCCATGATCGGCTGCTTGCTGACCCCGAACTCGGCCTTCAGCGCCTCGAGCGAGATGCGTTCACCGGCCGCCCATTCACCGTCGAGCAGCCGACCCTTGATCGTCTCGTATGCAAACGAACTGAGCCGCTCGCCCGCACGGGGCAGGCCCGAGGCCACGCCACTCACCGCCACGATGACCTCCAGCTGCGTCGTTCGACAGCTGAGATTCTAGCGTGGAAGATCTATCCGGTCGCGCCCATCAGCACGAAGAACATCGTGGCCGGTACATCGCCAGGATTACGCCACGCGTGTCGGACACCGCTCTGCACGACGACGTCGCCGGGACTGAGCTCGGTGCTGACGCCGTCACCGAGGTCCAGCACGATGGTGCCCGAGATCAGGACCGCGTAGTCGACCGTCGGCGTGACGTGCATGCCGTCGGCCTCGAACAGCTCGGCCAGGCCGGGGTTGGCCTGCAGCTGCTCGGCGCCGGCAGCGGCCGGGTCGAAACCCGGGTCGGTGAAGGCGCTGTCCGGTGGGAAGCTGACGGTCATCGCGAGCGTCTCGCCTGGCCCCGGCACGAACGAGGGCACCGCCTCGGTCGGATCGACGGGCGGCTCCGGCACCGCGAAGCCCGCCGTCGTCTGCCAGATCAACGTGTTGGCAAACCCTGGGGTATGGACGTGCTGGTGCGACCTCGGCGCCGGCCCGTCGCTGACGATCGTCGGTGACCCGTCGGGGCCCTGTCCCGTCACCACTCTGCGAACCATCGTCTGCTCCCCGGTGTGCGACGTTGCATGTATTGCCGACGCTATCGGCTGCAGCCACCGGCGACAGCCTTTGTACAGGAGTTCGTCGCGCGGCCGAGCAGACCCTGCCGGCGACCCTGGCCGCTCCTGAAAGGCAGCGCGTTCCACCGAGCGAGATGCCGGGTTTCTCTCGTGCAGCAGCAGACGAGACACTCCGTGTTGCACGTCACATACGACGCCGCCGCTGCTCAAAGGGGTGCAGATGCTCACGATCGAGAACGTCACCAAGAGTTTCCAGGCTCGAGCCGGACGGGGAAAGCCTGCCGAGCCGCTTGTCGTGCTCGACGACGTCAGTCTGACCGTCGCTGCGGGCGAGTTCGTCACCATCGTCGGGCCGTCCGGATGCGGCAAGAGCACGCTTCTGAACTGCATCGCCGGACTGGAACAGGTCGACACCGGCGAGATCCGGGTCGACGCAACTCCTGTTGACGGGCCGTCCCACTCCACAGCCGTCGTTTTTCAGAAGCCGTCGCTGTTGCCGTGGCGGACGGTGCGCAAGAACGTCGAGTACGGGCTGGAGATCCGGCGCTTCGGTACCGCACACGAGCGGGCGGACGCGGCTCACGAGGGCTTAGCGCTCGTCGGGCTGCAGCAGTTCGCGGATTATTACCCGCACCAACTCTCCGGCGGCATGCAGCAGCGAGCGAACCTTGCGCGAGCACTGGTCACCCGGCCGCGTCTGCTGCTGATGGACGAGCCATTCGGGGCACTGGACGCGCTCACCCGCCAGACCATGCAGGACGAGTTGAACCGCCTCGCGGTGGGAACCGACCGCACAACGGTTTTCATCACCCACGACGCGGAGGAGGCCGTCTATCTCGGCGACCGGGTCGTCGTCATGTCCCCGCAGCCGGGACAGATACGCGAAATCGTCAACATCGAATTGCCGCGACCGCGGTCACGCACCGACATGGCCGGCTCCCGAATGTCAACACTTGTGCTCGACCTCCAAGCCCTGTTGCTCAATAAGGAAAGAGTGAGCCGCGCATGATCTTGTTCCGTTCGTCGCGTCGACCGATCGCCGCATGTCTCTGCGCGATTGCTGTCACAGCAAGCGTCGGCGCCTGCTCGAGCTCCAGCTCGGGATCGTCGTCCTCCGGAACGACCACTGTCACCATCGGTATCGGCGGCCCCGTGGCCGACCTGTACATTCCCACCTTTGGCAGCCAGCAGGGCATTTTCGCCAAGCACGGCATCAAGGTGAAATTCACATCGTTGACCGCGACAACGATGCTGCCCGTGCTTTCTGCAGGGAAGGTGGATTACGTCGCGACTGCTGGTCCGCAGCCGGAGATCGTGGCCCTCAAGGGGGTGCATGTGAAGTCGATCGCGGTGTGGGCGAACAAACCGGACTTCCAGATCGTCGCAGCGTCTGGAATCACGACGGTGGGGCAACTGCGTGGCAAACGCCTCGGCATCACGAGTACCGGCTCGACCACGACGATCTTCCTGGAAAAAGCGTTGAAGCAGGCCGGTCTATCCGATTCGGACGTGAAGATCGTTCCATTGGGAAACCCCTCGTCTCAGGTCTCGGCGTTTGCCTCCGGCCAGATCGATGCCTTCGTCGCCGGACCACCGACAAGCATCGATGCTGCACGGAGTGTCAAAGGCGGATCGGTGTTGCTGGATTTCAAGGACAGCTACAGCTGGCCCTACGCGGAACTGGCCGCATACCTGCCCTATGCGAGTGCGCACAAGCAGGTCACCGAAAACGTCATCCGCGCTATCCAGGAGGCGGTGGTGGCGTGGAAGTCCAAGCCTGCCGCGGCGCAGGCGACCATCAAGAAGTCTTTGCAGACCACAGATGAGGGTGCCAAGAGCGCCTACGACTCGTCGCTGACCACGCTGACCACGTCGCTCGTCCCCACCGCCGATCTCGAGAAAACGCTGCTGTCATCGATCACCAGCCTGGCATCCCAAGCGGCCACGACCAATCCGGCATCCCTGATCGACACGTCCTACGCACGTGCGGCCGGCGCGAAATGAGCGTTGTCCAGGTTGAGGACGAGTCGAGGGCTCGACCGCGTCGACCAGCTGGCTGGGCACCCCTTGCGAGTCGCAACCGTGCCTGGTCCCGACGCGAATTGTCTCGCGGCCGGCGACTGGCGATCAGCACCGCCGCGCTCGTCCTGGCGCTTGCGCTGTGGCAGATCCTGTCCTCGACCAAGGTCATCAATCCCTTGCTGTTCAGTTCGCCGTGGGGGGTCGTCAAGGCAACCCGCGAGCTCAGTTCGACGGGTCAGCTCTGGACTGCGCTATGGACATCGACCCAGCTCTTGTTGGTCGGCTTCGGCATCTCCGTCGTCTCTGGAATCCTGATCGGCGTACTGATGGGCTGGTACCGCACCGTCGAGGCTGCGGCCGATCCGTTCGTCTCCGTCCTGTACGCGTCACCTCGTATTGCGCTGATCCCACTCATCATGGTGTGGACGGGTATCGGGTTCACCTCGCAGGTCGTCATCGTCTGGAGCACTGCGGTCTTCCCGATCATCATCAACGTCGCCGTCGGCGTCCGCACTGCTGACCGCCAACTGTTGACGGTCGCCCAGAGTTTCGGCGCCGGCAGCGCGCAGGTGCTGCGAACGGTCGCCCTGCCAGGAGCCCTGCCGGGCATTGTCGCCGGACTGCGGCAGGGGTTGTCGCTGGCGCTGCTCGGCGTGGTGGTCGCAGAATATTTCGTCGGCAACGACGGTGTCGGCGGCCTGATCGTCTCGGCGAGTCAGGTGCTCAACAGCGACGAGGCCTTCGTCGGAGTGCTGATCTTCGCGATTGCGGCGATCGCGCTCACCTCCGGACTGAAGCTGCTCGAACGCCGCCTGGACGGGTGGCGAACCTGAGTCTGTAGCTTCTCGGGCAAGACGAGCTGTCTGCGAAGAGGCGTTCCGCGACCGGTGACCGGCAGAGTGATCGGTGACATGGTGGATTCATGCCGCGCAAGTGGATCGCCCAGCGCATCGCCGAGCTGGATCCGGACGTCGACTACGACGAGATCTGGAAGCTGACGTCGTGCTACCGGCCGACCGAGTTCACCATGAACCTGATCTACGCGGTGTCCTTCGTGCACTTCCTCGTCCGCGAGGCCGACGCCCTGCCGGTCTACAACGGCGGGCACGGCAAGCTGTTCACCGATCCGGACAAGCGTGCCGACGACACCTCCTGGAAGATGCAGCACTGGTGGCACCACGGCGCAACCACCGAGGCCACCCGAAAGAGCGTCGACGCGGTGAACCGGCTGCACGCCCACTACGCCAAGCAGTTCCCCGACAGCTTCGGCTTCAACGACGCGTACCTCTACACGCTCTGCTACGAGGCCGCCGGGATGCATCGGCTGCTGCAGCGGGTCGGGTTGCCGGGTCTCACCGAGAACGAGCAACGAGCCGCGGTGAACTACTGGATCCGCATCATGCCGCTGTTCCGAAACATCGGCACGGGCGAACCGGTTCAGGGGTTTCCCGAAACGTTTCAGGGCGTACTCGACTGGATGGACGCCTACGAGGCCGAGACGGCACTGGTCGCCAGACACGACGTGGGTTCCAAGATCGTCGAGGCGGTGATCGATCAGTTCGCGACGCGCTACTTCCCCGGGCCGCTGCATCGGGCGGCGTCGTGCTGGGTGCGCAGCCTGTACCCCGACTTCCTGATCGAGGCCTATGGTCTAGATAAACCTGCACCGATTCCGCGCAGGGCGTTCCGGACGGTCACCGCGGTCATGTTCGCGGTGGGGGAGAAGGTGCTCCCCGACCCGACCGACACCTACACCGAGCGGCGCCAGGAACGTCGGCAGCAGGCTCGCGCGCAACGGCATCCGGTGGGTGCCGATCTCGCCGACGAGACCCTGCAGGTGGCCGTGTCCACGTACGGCAACGACGCGCATCCCGGCGTCTGACGTGCCGGGCGCAACACCCACGCGGCAGACATCCGGGTTCCGGGTAGATCCGGGTCACCAGTTGCTGACCGACCGGGTGAGGATGCCCGCGATGACCTCCTCGTCGACGTCGCGCGGGCAGGTCGAGAGCAGCCGCTGCTGCTTCATGGTCCCGGGCACGAGGTCCGCGACGTCGTCCTCGGTGTAGCCGACCCCGCCGATACCGTTGGGTATGCCGATGTCGCGCATGAGGCTGACCAGGACGTCCGGCAGGTACTGCCGCTCGTCGTTGGGTCGCTCGGCCTGAGGGTCGAGCAGCTGCGCGCAGCGGACGTGGCGCTCGGGGGCGGCGTCGAAGGTGAACCGGAACGCCTCGGGTGCGGTGAGCGACACCGACTGCCCGTGCGGCACCATCGGTTCATCGCCGAGGTAGCCGTCCGGGTGGTAGCCGCGCACCATGCCGGCGATCGGGTAGGCGTTGGCGTGCGGGATGTGCACGCCCGCGTTGCCGAAACCCATGCCGGCGAAGGTCGCGGCCATCATCATGTCGCTGCGTGCCTCGACGTCCTGTGCCCCGTCACGCACGGCCCGGCGGAACGACGACGCGATCAGCGTCAGCGCCCGCTCGCTCCACACGTCCGACACCGGGTTGGACCCGCAGTAGGTGACCCGCTGCTCCGGCTGCTTGGCGGCGAACGCGCCGTACGAGCGGGCGGTGTAGGACTCGAGGGCATGGCAGACGATGTCCATGCCCGACGCCGCGGTGACCTGGGGCGGCAGGCTCATCGTCAGCAGCGGGTCGACGATCGCCATCGTCGGGCGCAGCCGCCAGTGGCTGATCCCGGTCTTGACCTTCATCGACAGGATGTCCAGTACGCACATGGCGGTGCTCTCGGACCCGGTTCCGGCCGTGGTGGGCACGGCGAACAGCGGCTTGAGCGGGCCGTCGGGCGCGAGGGCCCGACCGATCGGCTTGTTGATGAAGTCCATCAGCTCGCCGGTGCCGCTGGTGAGCAGGTTGACCGCCTTCGCGGTGTCGATCACGGACCCGCCGCCGACCGCGACGAAGCCGTCCCACGGCCCCTGCTCGCGGGCGTACTCACCGGCCTTGTGCATGCTGTCGTCGGTCGGCTCGACGTGCACGCCGTCGAAGATCTCGCAGGTGATGTCGTAGCGGCGCATGGCATCGGCGATGCGGTGGGCGACCCCGCTGGCCGCGACACCGGGATCGGTCAGCAGCAGGACGCGATGTGCGCCGTACTGCGCCATGTCGTAGCCGATCTCGTCGGACGCTCCGGGGCCGAACTTCAGCGGGGGAGCGCCCCACGTGAAGATCGACTCGAGCTGTTCGCCGGCGGTCACGACGCACCGCCGGCCTGGGCGCGCAGCTCGCGCCGCAGGATCTTGCCGGTCACCGTCTTGGGCAGTTCGTCGATCAACTCGATCTCCCGGGGGTATTTGTAGGCCGCCATCCGCTGCCGACAATGCTCGACGAGCTCGTCGACCGAGACCGTGGTACCCGGCTTGAGGCTGACGTAGGCCTTGACCGTCTCGCCGCGGTACTCGTCGGGGACGCCGACGACCGCGGCCTCGCGCACGGCGGCGTGCTCGGCCAGCACGTCCTCGACCTCGCGGGGCCACACCTTGTAGCCCGCTGCGTTGATCATGTCCTTCTTGCGGTCGACGATGAAGACCCAGCCGTGGGGGTTCATGAAGCCGACGTCGCCGGACCTCAGCGCGCCGCCCGGCAGGTTCGCGGCCGTCTCGTCGGGCTTGCGCCAGTAACCGGCGACGACCTGCGGACCGTCGGCGACTATCTCGCCGACCTCGCCGAGTGGGACGTCGTGACCGTCGTCGTCCTGGATGCGCACGATCGTGCCCGGCACCGGGACCCCGACCGACAGCGCACCGGAGGTCTCATCGACCGGTGACGGAGTATCGAGCGGGGTTGCGGTCATCGGCGAGGTGGTCTCGGTGAGCCCGTAGGCGTTGTGCACCTGGTGGCCGGTGGCGGCGCGGAAGTTCTGCTCGGCGCTCGGCGAGATCGCCGCGCCGCCGGAGTAGATCACCCGGAACGACGCGAACGCCTCGCGGTCGAAGGACGGCGCGTTGAGCAGCGCGGTGAACGCGGTGATCGCCCCGATGGTGAACGTCGGCCGGTGCTCGCGCATCGCATCGAGCATCACCTGCGGCTCGAAGCGGTAGGCCAGCACGAGCGGCATCGGCGTCAGCAGGCTGAGCGCGATGTGCCCGATCAGGCCGGTGATGTGGAACAGCGGCGCGATGCCGAGCACCGAGTCGTCGCGCCCGAGACCCATCCAGTCGCGGTAGACCTGCGCGGTGAACACCACGTTGCGATGGGTGTTCATCGCGCCCTTGGGGACGCCGGTCGTGCCGGAGGTGTACGTCAGGAACGCGACGTCGTCGGGTGTGAGCGTCAGCGGTGGGGGAGTGCTGCCCCGGTGGCGCTCGATGAACTCGACGACGTCGGTGGTGCCCCCGTACCGGGTGCGCTCGACGCCCTTGAACAGCCGCTCGTCGGCCCGGGTCTGGTAGTCGAGCTCGGAGGTCGTGAGCACCAGCCGCACCTCGGTGGACGGGACGACGTCGCGTGCCACCGACTCCCAGAGGGACTCGAGGCAGACGAGCACGGTGGCACCGGAGTCGGCGAGCAGGTAGCTGAGCTCGCGGATGCGGCTCATAGGATTGATCGACACCATCGTCCCGCCCGCCTTCCAGGTGGCGAGCATCGCGATGACGAACTGCGGCATGTTCTGCAGGTACACCGCTAGCCGGTCGCCGGGCGCGAACCCGTGCTCGAGAAGGCCGACCGCGAGCGCGTCACTCGCCTCGTCGAGCTCGCGGCGGCTGAGCACGCCATCGAAATATCTGATGGCGTCGCTGTCCGGGCACTCGGCCGCGGCCGCGCGGAACATCGTCAGGGCGTCGGGGAAGGGCAGGTCGTACTCGGCGGGCTGACTGCCGTAGAGCCCCAGCCACGGACGCTCGTCGTAGCCGGTTGCGCTCACTTCAGCGCCAACGGGTTCACCGGCGATCCGCTGGCCTGGTGCACCTTCAGCGGCGCAGCGGCGTAGAGGAACTCGTACCGGCCGTCCTCGGCACAGTCGGCGGCCAGCTCCTCGAGGTCGGCGATCTCGGTCAGGGTCACGCCCAGGTTGCGCATCAGGGCGTTGTGCAACACGAGCGCGATGCCGTTGTTCGGGTCGGTCGTCACCTCGTTGGCGATCGTGTCGGTGACCAGGTTCGGGATCTCCATCTGCTGGAACCACTCGACGAGCTCGGGGCTGTACACCAGGCCGGGCTCGCAGAAGCCCTCGTAGAAGGCGTCGCCCTGCTCGAAGAACAGCTTCAGGAAGTTGGTGCGGATCACGATGATGTCGCGCTTGCGCAGCTCGACACCCTGCGCCGCGGCACACTCCTGCAGGTCGAGGTGGGTGAACGTCTCGGCGGCGTCGAGGTTGGCCTTGCCGCGGAAGCGCGCCATGTCGAGCAGCACGCCACGCCCGACGACCCCGCGCTGCGCGATCGGTTCGACGCTCGCCTTGTCCAGACCGCCGACGGTCGTCCGGGCGTCGTAGCCGTTCCACAATTTTCCGTCGAACCACACATGGCCGAGGGCGTCGTACTGCGTCGAGCCCTGCAGGAAAGCGTTGATCTTGTCGTCGGCGTAGTGCAGGCCGCCGGGGTACTGCGGCGCGTCCGGCCCGTCCCACGTCGCCTCGTCGAGGATCTGTGTGCGCTCGGCAGGGGTGCGCCCGGGCCACACCGGGTCGCCGTTCGGGTCGCCGATCAGCCGCTGCAGGGTGAACACCTTGCCCGTGCGTACCAGCCCCACGGCCTCGAGCACCTGCTGCGGGCCGAGGTAGTTCAGCGAACCCAGCTCGTCGTCCGGCCCCCACTTGCCCCAGTTGTTCGGTGCATCGGCGAGCAGTTCTCCGAGCTCCGGCACGGCCTTGGTGGTCTCGCTCATCGCGACAATTCCTCACTTCGCATCGACGGTGATGCCGGCGGACGCCGATCGAGATGGCTCCGGTACCGACGGGTGTGGCCGGCGCCACTCCCGTTTCCACCATTGAGGCGAAATGTCCGAATGTCAACGCCTCGGCGTTCCTATCCCGCTCGCGCACGGCTTGTTGCGCGACGATCCGGTCCTAGGATTTCGGGGTGGCCTTCGTCTTCGGGTACGGCTCACTGGTCGACCGGGCCTCACTCGAGGCCTCGATCGGGCGCGCCGTCGAGACCGACGACGGGCCTTTCCCGGCCCACCTGCGGGGTTACCGGCGCTGCTGGAAGGTTGCCACGCCGACCACCGTGCGTCCGGAGTACCTGCTCACCTCGGCCGACGGCGCGCCCTGGAGCGGGCATCTGGGCTGGCTGGGGATCGAGAGTGACCCCGCCGCAGCGGCATCGGGGGCCGCATTCCGCGTCACCGCGCGCGACCTGGACGTGTTGGACCAACGAGAGCTGAGCTACGACCGCATCGAGGTGACGGCCCAGCTCGCCGACGTACTCCCGGGCGGCACCGACGAAGCGGTGTTCACCTACCGGCCGAAGCCCGACGCAGTCGAACGCGCGCGACGGGTCGGATCCCGCGTCACGGTCATGGCCCGCTACCTGCGCCTACTCGATCGCGGCTTCCACTGCCTCGGCGAGGTCGTCTACGGCGAACATGTGCGCACGTTGCCCGACCCTGCACCGTTCCGGGTCGCCGAGATCACCGCCGCACCCCGTGACCCCTCGGTGCGCAACGCCATCGTCGACCCGGCTCGGGATTGAGCGCCGACGCCCCGCAACGCACGGCTGCGTTCCGGGCTCACCGGTGATCGCACAGCCTGCGCGAGCAACCTGCCCGACCCGGACGGGCCGCCGTTGGCCGCGCTCACCTGGCCGGACGATCACTGGGTCACCGCGCAGCGACCGCCGGCCGGAGCTCGACTCCGGCGTTGGGATTCGGTCGTCGTCTCGTGGTCGGACTCGCCGGGCGCCGCCGGGGTACGAGAACCTCGACGTCCGCACGATCCGCGTGATGTCCACTCGGGCGCGGCGGATCGGGACTGGGATAGGCGGGCGCCGTCGGGACCCGACAGCGTGGTCTCGATGGTTTAGTGCCCGGGTGGCAATGCACGACAACGAGCTCGAGATCGGCCCGCGTCTGGTCCACAAGCTCATCGAACGCGACCTGCCCGAGCTGCGTGACGGCTCGCTGCGGCGGCTTCCGGCGTCTGGGTCGAGCAACGTGCTCTTCAGGCTCGGGAGTGACCACCTGGTCCGGCTGCCTCGACAGCCCGGCGGTTCGACGTCGATCGAGACAGAGGCCCGCTGGCTCACGCAGCTGGGCCCGGCTCTGCCCGTCGCCGTACCCGAGGTGATCGCCGTCGGCGAGCCGGGCTTCGGCTATCCCGAACACTGGGCGGTCACGCGATGGATCGACGGTCGGCCGCCCGCGACGCCGCTGCCTGCCGGACCAGCTGCCAACCTGCTTGCGGAGGATCTGGCTACCTGCGTGACGACCCTGCGCGCTGCCGTGGTGCCGACGGAGGCGGCGGTCGACCCGAGCCTCCGGTCGTACCGCAGCGGACCGCTGTCGGACATCGACGACGAGATTCGCGGCTACCTCGATGACTGCCGCGGGTTGCCCGGCCTGCAGCTCGACCTGGATGCATGCCTTGAGGTATGGAGTGCCGCCGTCGAGTTGCCGTCATCCGACACGCAACCCGACCGGTGGCTGCACGGAGACCTCCTCGCGGAAAATCTGCTCATGCGCGACGACCGGCTCGTTGCGATCCTCGACTTCGGTGGGCTGGCGGTCGGCGATCCGACCGTCGACCTCGTCGTGGCCTGGGAGGTCCTCGGCCCCGAGGCACGTCAGGTGTTTCGGAGCGTCCTCGACGTCGACGACACGACCTGGCTGCGCGGCCGCGGCTGGGCCCTGGCCATCGCGATCATGACTTTCCCGTACTACTGGCGTTCCATGCCCGCCCGCTGCTCCGCGCGCCTTGCCATGGCGCACCAGGTTCTTGCCGACCGGCCCTGACCCGGCGACCCACCTCGATCACGCC